>JAFUAA010000050.1 GCA_017460915.1 Bacteroidales bacterium
GAGATGACCCAGAATGTGTTTGGCGTGATGGTGCTCTCACAGGACGTGAACTACGACCAGTTCACTCCCATCGGCAGCGGCGCACTACTGCTCGCCGGCCTAGCCGGCGTCTACCTGATCGGCAAACGCAAGAAGGAAGAAGATTGACCCCTTTTATGAACACAAGAAAGGCCGAACCCTATAAAGAGTTCGGCCTTTCGTTTTTTTGTGCTTAACGATTCCTTATTTCTTCTTGATCAGCGAAACAAGCCAAAGCAGCACCACGGCGCCCACGGTGCCCACCAAAAGCTGTCCCAAAAAGGAAGTACTGACGGAGAGACCGATGATGCTGAAAATCCAACTGCCCAAGAAGCCGCCGACCACGCCGACGATGATGGCCCAAATCAGACCTAAGCCGTAGTTCATGAGTTTACCGGCGATGATACCTGCCAATGCGCCGATCAGGATTGAAACTAACATTCCCATAGTAGTAGTTTTTAAGGTTAGTATTAATGTTAACTGTTCTTTCTGTTCATCAAATTGGCCACCTCGGCATTCTGCGCCTCGATGTAGTCCAGAATCTCGTCGCGACCTGTCTTCTTCTCCGCCGAGGTGATGAAGATGGGCGGCAGCTCCTCCCAGTCTTCCAGCAGGCGCTTCTTGAAGGCCTCCACGTTGCGCTCCAGCTCGGTCTTCGAGACCTTGTCGGCCTTGGTGAAGACGATGCAGAAAGGCATTTGGTTCTCGCCCAGCCACTCCAAAAAGCCCAAATCATTGTTTTGGGGCTCAAGGCGGGCGTCGACGAGGACAAAGGTGCACACCAGATTGCGCCGCCGCGAAATGTAGTTGTTGATCATCACGCGCCACTGCTCGCGCGTCTTCTTCGAATGCTGCGCGTAGCCATAGCCCGGCAGGTCGACGAGATACCACGCATCGTTGACGATGAAATGGTTGATGGCCACCGTCTTGCCTGGCACCGACGAAGTCTTGGCCAAGCCCCTGCGCTGCACCAACATGTTGATCAGTGACGACTTGCCCACATTGGAACGTCCGATGAAGGCATATTCAGGGATATTGTCGTTGGGCAAGAACTCGAAGCGAGTGTTGCTCATCAGGAATTCAGCTTTGTTAATTTGCATAGAAAGGCATTTTCAAATGTTCTGGAATTTCGTTCTTGTCGTAAACCAAATGGCGCTTCACCTTTTCCTCAAACATGTCGTCGATGGTCACCAAAAGCCCCGTCTCCTCCACCTGTCCGAAACCGGGATTGAGGGCTGTGCCAAACGAGCGCAGCGTGGGCGAAAGGTTCATGTAGGCATTCACCAAGGGCGGCACGGCAGCACCGCGCTCGCGCACCTGACGCACCAAAATCTTGTAGTCGTCGCGATAGGTCTCGCCGACGAAAATCGACTCCAGCCAAGCTCGGTCGACTTGGATAGGCAGGTCTAGCTCGGGACGCACCGTCACCAGATGCTCCTTGTCGGGGAAATGCTTCTGGATGAAAAACAAGATCATGTCGCGCGCCGTCCGCTCGAAGTGGGGATACATCGTCACCTTGCCGAAATAATACTTGGCTTCAGGGTAGATGTCGACCAACGAGCCCAAGCCATCCCATAGGTTGTCAAGCGAATACATCCCTTTCGAGAGGCTCTTGGAGGGTTGGTAATTGGGTTGCACGAACGAGCGTCCCAACTCGATGGTGTCGGGCAAGAACTCCTCCACGAACCGTTCGGAATAATGGAAGAGCTCGCTCGTGGGCGTGTCCACCTGGCCGTTCTCGTCGATGGGCAAGCCATCGCACATCAGGAAGCGGTAGCCACCCATGATGGCCTTGTCGACGGGATTCCACACGATGAGCTGATGGAAGAAGTTCTCCTCGCGTGTGTCCCAGTCGTCGATGTCGCAGTCGAGGCCCGTGCCGCCACCCGAGTCGCGGAAGCTGATTTCGCGCAGACGACCAATCTCGCGCATGATGTTGGGCGAGTCGTGGGCCGAAAGGATATAGATTTCGTTTCCAGCATTGTTCGTCTTGCGGAAGAACTTGTCTTGCGTCAGTTCGTCCATGATGGCCTCAACGGGCACTGGTTCAATGATATCTTTCGTCATATCGTGTATTCTTTTTGAGGGTCAAAAACCAAATCGGGAGCCTGGGCCAGCTGGTACGAGAAGGTGCGCAGCTTCTCGGCCCATTGCGCATCGCTGAAACGGCGGTCGAGCGTCTGGTAAGGGATGGGCTTGCCGAAGGTGATGGTCAGCTGCTTGTTGCGTTGCTTGAAGAACTCGTCCACGAGGAAGGCCATCTCGATGTTCACCTTGATGCCCAGATGCTTGCGCCAACGGGCCAGGTCGTAGAAGAAATTCGAGTTGCGCCCCTCGATGTGGACGGGGACGATGTCGCGCTGGTAGGCCTTCGACTTGGTGACGAAGGTCTTCTTCCAGTCCAAGTCCATGATCTTTCCGCCTTTGGTCTTGCGCGAGCAGAGGCCGAAGGGGAAATAGCAAATCGTGGCGTCGCCCGCAAAGGTCTCGTTGAACAGCCTCAGGCTTTCCTCGCGGTTGGCCGTCGCACTGCCCACCTTGCTGACGGGGATGAAAATCGGCTGAAGATTCTTCACGAACATCAGGAAGTCGTTGACAGGGGTGAGCACCTCTCCCCTATGGTTGCCCACGGCGCCGATGAGCGCGATGCCGTCGAGGCCGCCCAAAGGATGGTTGGACGCTACCAGAATGCGGTCGCTGGCCATCAGGTTGTCGACGCCACGCAGCACCACGTCGAGGTTGAAGTCGGCCACCACCGCGTTGATGAAGTCGACACCCTGTCGGTCGGCATACTTGGTCAAAATCTCGTTGATGTCGGCTTCGTGCAACAAGCGCTGGATCTTGCGAAACAGCCACTCGGGCATGTGCTTCATCAGTTTGGGCACCTTCGCGGTGAAGATTTTCCGGAGGTCGATGAGGTTGTTTTGTTCCGTCTCCATACAAACTATTTCTCCAATTCGAGGCAAAAATAGTAAAAAGTCAAAAGCCAACGTTTTTTTTCACCGAAAATCACATCACAATCCGCCTAAGCCCTACAGCCCATTGGGGTTATGAACAGTGACATTATTTTGTAAAATAAGGAATTAACAGACAATCCACGGCTTTTCAACAAAGTTATAAACAATTATTGTTGAAAACTCATAACAAATTTTGTGTGGGAAAGTGTCAGAAAGTGTCAAAAAGTGTCTATCTTTGCAGCTGAAAAAATCACGAAACGAAAAATGAGTTACTTGGTAGGACATTACAACTGCAAATTGGACACGAAAGGGCGCATTTTGGTGCCCAGCGAGTTCAAGGAACAATTGGGCGAACAGGTGGAGGAAGGCTTCGTGCTTCGTCCCGGCCTGCATGCCCACTGCCTCGAGCTCTACACGCGCAAGGACTGGGACGAGGTGCAAGACCAGCTGCGTTCCTCCTTCAGCCAATTCAAGGCCAAGCAGGAAGCCGTGTTGCGCAAATACAACGCTGGCGCGCGTTTCGTGAAACTCGACGCGAGCGGGCGCCTGCTCATCGGCAAGGACCTGATCGACCGGGCTTCTCTCGTCAAGGACATCGTCATCACCTCGGTGACGACCAAGATGGAAATCTGGGACAAGGACCTCTACGAGCAATCCATCAGCGGCGACCTCAGCGACGAGGAATTCTTCGACTTGCTCAGCGAAAGCATCAAATAATGGGAGGGCGCAGAATGTATCACAATCCGGTCATGTTAAGCGAATGCATCGAGAGCCTGGACATCAAGCCCGATGGCGTGTATGCCGACGTCACCTTTGGCGGCGGCGGCCATTCGCGTGCCATCCTCGACCGCCTCACCACGGGCCATCTCTACGCTTTCGACCAAGACGAGGACGCCGCCGAGAACGCCTTCGACGACGAGCGTTTCACCTTCATCCCGCAGAATTTCAGGTACTTCAAGAACTTCATCCAGCTCTACCACGGCAAGCCCATTGACGGCATCATCGCCGACTTGGGCGTCTCGTCGCACCAGTTCGACACGCCCGAAAAAGGCTTCTCGACCCGCTTCGACGGTCCCTTGGACATGCGCATGAGCCAAATGACGCCCAACGACGCGGCCACCGTGGTCAACACCTACGACGCGGCCGAGCTCACCCGCATCTTCCGCCTCTACGGCGAGATGCAGCAGCCCCAACTCTTCGCCTCCGACATCGTCATGGCCCGCGAAGCCGAACCCATCGAAACCACCGAGCAGCTGAAGGCCGCCGTCGTGCGCCGCCTGCCACGTGGCCGCGAGAACAAGGTGCTTGCCCAGCTCTTTCAGGCCCTACGCATCGAAGTGAACCAAGAGTTGGACGCCCTCATCGCCTTCCTCGGCCAGTGCCCCGAGGCACTGAAGCCAGGCGGTCGGCTCGTGGTGATGTCGTACCACTCGCTCGAAGACCGCCTCGTCAAGAACTTCATGAAAACCGGCAACGCCGAGGGCAAAGAGGAGAAGGACTTTTTCGGCAACCTGCTTACACCTTATCATATGATAACGCGCAAGCCCATCGTCCCTTCCGACGAGGAGAACGCCGTCAACAGCCGGGCCCGCAGTGCGAAACTCAGAATTGCGGAAAAGAAAAAACAATGAAAGACATGAAAGAGAAGAAACAAAAGAAGACGGGCGGCAAAACCGTCATGAAGGTTTTGGGCGGAACGTTTCTCGTGAAAGAGAATTTCTCGAAGCAGTTCCCCTTCATGGTCTACGTGACCGTATTGCTCATGGTCATCATCACCAACACCTACATCGCCGAGGAGCGCAACCGCGACTTGGCGGAGACCAGCAAGCGACTCTACGACCTGCAAGTGGAATACGTTCAGGTGAAGTCGGAAATCATGGAAGCCTCGAAGCAGTCGGTGCTGGCCAAAAGGCTAGAAGGCACTGGGCTGAAAGAAGCCATTGAACCGATGCGTCGCATCAACATGGAAGAACCCTCAAATGCCGAACAGCAATGAAAACCGACCCCAAAACCGACATGCTCTGGAAGACCTACCTAGTCTATATCCTCACCCTGGTGGTCGGCATCGCCATCATCGGGAAAATCGTAGTGGCGCAAACCAAGGACGGCAAAGACATTCTGGCGATGGCCGAGAAACGCGAATACCGCGTCAGGACGTTGGAAGCCTCGCGTGGCAACATCTTCTCGAGCGACGGCCAGCTGATGGCCACCTCCATCCCGCTCTACGACGTCTTCTTCGACTACAAATCCGTCGATTCCATCTTCCTCCTCAACAACATCGACTCGCTTTGCCAACAAATGGCCGGCCTCTTTCCGAAGCGCAACGCCGCCCAATGGAAAGCCTTCTTCGGCGAAGGCATCGCCAAAAAGAACCGCCACTACAAGATTGCGCTCAACATCACCCAACCCGAGCTGCGCCAGATGCAGAACTTCGTCATCTTCAACCGTGGCGTCTACAAAGGCGGCATCATCACGGAAAAGAAAATCCGCCGCGAGCATCCCTATAAAGACCTGGCCAGCCTCATGTTGGGCATGGCCAACGAGCAGAAAGGCTATTATTTCGGCCTCGAAGGCGCCTACAACGACTACCTCAAGGGGCAAAACGGCCACCAACTGGTGCGCCACATCCATAACGGCGGCTGGATGCCCGTCGATTCTGAAGAAGACACGGAAGCCCGCAACGGCGACGACGTGGTGACCACCTTCGACATCAAGCTGCAAGACATCGTGGAGACGGCCCTCAACAACACCCTTACCACCAACAAGGCCGAACAAGGCTGCGCCATCCTGATGGACGTGGAGACGGGCTACGTGAAAGCCTTGGCCAACCTGAGCCTCAACCACGAAACGGGAAAATACGAGGAATCTTACAACGTGGCCCTCGCCGAACGCTACGAGCCAGGCTCGGTGTTCAAAATCGCCTCGATGGTGGTGTTGCTCAACCACAACGAGAACATGAAACTCAACGACTTGGTCAACATCGGCTCGGGGCCCATCAAGTTCTCGAACCGCACGATGAAAGACGACCACAGCTTTGCCAAAGGCGGCATCTGCACCGTGCAGGAGGTCATCGAGCAGTCGTCGAACAAAGGCACGGCCGTGCTCATCACCAAGGCCTTCGCCGCCCACCCAGAGAAATATGTTGACGGCCTCTATGCCTTGGGCCTGAACAAGAAAATCGGTACGGGCATCACCGGCGAGGCCCAACCCGTCATCAAACACCCGACCGACAAAACCAAGGACGGACGCAAGCTCTGGTCGAACGTTTCGCTGCCCTGGATGTCAATCGGTTACGAAGTCAACGTAACGCCGATGCAGCTCATCACGCTCTACAACGCCATTGCCAACGGGGGCCGCATGATGAAGCCTCAATTCGTCACCGAGATACGCCGTGGCAACCAAACCATCCAGAAATTCGAACCCATCACGCTCAACGAGCACATCACCTCGCCCGAGTCCATCGAAAAGATACAGACCATGCTGGAAGGCGTTGTCATCAGGGGAACGGCCAAACGGCAGTTCCAGAACTGCGTGGTCAGCGTGGCAGGCAAGACGGGCACCGCCCAATACTACGACAAAGTGCAAGGCTATTCCTATCATGAACCCGGCATCGGCAGGAAGCTCTACAACACCACCTTCGTGGGCTACTTTCCCACCGACAAGCCGCGCTACAGTTGCATCATCATGGTGAGCCGCGCCCGTGGCGCCAAATGGGCGGCCGGAGGCGTTTCGGCACCCGGCTTCCGCGAAATCGCCGAAAAGGTTTACGCCACTCGCATTGGCATCCACGAAGACGACACCCTCAACATGGACAGAAGGGCGGCCACCAGCCCCATCTTGGTGCACCACGACAAGGAGACCCAATACCTCAACGGCATCGCCAAGCCCTACAACGACTTCGCCATCAACGGCGAATGGGTCACCGTGGAAAGCACCGAGACCGGCGAGACCCACATCCGCAAAGCCTCGCTCAGCGACAGAACCGTACCCAACGTGGTCGGCATGGACATCACCGACGCCGTCTACCTCTTGGAAAACATGGGCATCCGCACCAACTTCAGCGGACAAGGAACCGTCAAAGAGCAGTCGCTCCCTGCCGGCGACACGCTCAAACCCAACAGCACCATCCACTTAACCTTAGCAAAGAAATGAAAATCAAAGAGATATTAGTCAACTGCAACCTCTTGGACATCGTCGGCAACAAGGATTTGAACATCCCCAGCATCACCTTCGACTCCCGAAAAGTGGAACAAGGCACCTTGTTTTTTGCGGTGAAAGGCACCCAAGTCGACGGACACGACTACATCGACAAAGCCATAGAGCAAGGCGCCTCGGCCATCGTTTGCGCAAAAATGCCTCGCAAAAAACTGGACCACGTCACCTACATCAAGGTCGACAACCCAGCCTACGTGCTCGGCGTTGCAGCCTCCAATTTCTTTGGCAACCCCTCGAAAGAGTTGCGCTTGGTGGGCGTGACCGGCACCAACGGCAAGACCACCATCGCCACCTTATTATATAGGTTGTTCACCGATGCGGGCTACTGCTGCGGACTGCTCTCGACCATCGAGAACATCATCAACCGCGACGTCGTCCCTTCGACGCACACCACTCCCGACCCCATCGAACTGAACGCCTTGCTGCACCAGATGGTGGAACAAGGCTGCGAATACGCCTTCATGGAAGTGAGTTCGCACAGCGTGGCACAAGACCGCATTGCTGGACTGCACTTCGCCGGCGGCATCTTCACCAATCTCACCCACGACCACCTCGACTATCACAAGACGATGGCCAACTACCGCAACGCCAAGAAGAAATTCTTTGACGACCTGCCACAAACGGCCTTCGCCCTGACCAACCTCGACGACAAAAACGGCGACTACATGCTGCAAAACACCTGTGCCCGCAAACTGAGCTATGCCCTGAAACACGATGCCGACTTCAAAGGGGTCGTCATGGAGAGCCATTTCGACGGCATGATGCTCAAAGTGAACGGCATAGAGATGTTCACCCAACTCGTTGGCAACTTCAATGCCAGCAACCTGTTGGCCATTTATGGCGCAGCCGTCGCCCTGGGATTCAACAAAGACGAACTCTTGGTAGAAATCAGCAAACTGCGAGGTGCCAATGGTCGTTTCGACATACTACACTCCACCGATGGCATCATCGGCATCGTCGACTACGCCCACACACCGGATGCCTTGGAGAATGTCTTGAAGACCATCAACGAGGTGCGCTGCCACAAGGAAACCCTCATTACCGTGGTGGGCTGTGGCGGCAACCGCGACACCACCAAACGCCCTGAGATGGCAGCCGTGGCCGTCAAGATGAGCGACAAGGTCATCCTCACGAGCGACAATCCCCGTTTCGAAGACCCCGACGAAATCATCCGCCAGATGAAAGCCGGCATTGCCGACGAGGACCGCCACAAGGTGCTGAGCATTGCCAACCGAGGCGAGGCCATTCGCACCGCCGTAGCCCTCGCCATAAAAGGCGACATCATCCTCTTGGCTGGCAAAGGACACGAAAACTATCAGGAAATCAACGGAATAAAAAACCATTTTGACGACAAGGAAGTCTTGTCGGGAGCTTTTAAGGAGGCCGAATAATGTTGTACTATCTGTTCAATTATCTGGACCAACACAATTTCCCTGGCGCGGGGGTGTTCAATTATGTCACCTTCCGTGCCGCCATGGCCGTCATCCTGGCCCTCATCATCTCGGTGTGGTTCGGCAACTGGTTCATCAAGATGCTGAAACGCAAGAAGGTGGTCGAGACCCAACGCGATGCCGCCACCGACCCCTACAACACCCAAAAGAAAGGCGTGCCCACCATGGGCGGTGTCATCATCATCGTGGCCATCCTCTTCCCCGTGTTGCTCGTCTGCAAATTGCACAGCGTCTACACCATCCTGATGATTGTCACCACACTGATTCTCGGCATTTTAGGTTTCGCCGACGACTACATCAAGACCTTCAAGCACAAAAAGGACGGCCTCAAGCCGAAAGTCAAACTAGGTGGACAAGTCCTTTTGGGCCTCATCGTCGGCCTCACCCTGCGTTTCAGTCCTGCGGTGCAAATCAACGAGACCGTGCAACTGAAAATAGAAGACAACAAGGAAGTGGTGGTGAAGAGCCCCAACGTGAAATCGACGCGGACCACCATACCTTTCGTGAAAAACCACAACCTCAACTACGCCGACCTGTTCAAATGGGCTGGCCCGAAGTGGATGTACAACCTCGCTTGGGTCTTCTTCGTGTTGCTCACCGTTTTCGTGGTGGCCGCCGTCAGCAACGGTTCCAACCTCAACGACGGCATGGACGGCATGGCTTCGGGCAACTCCGCCATCATCGGCTTGACCTTGGTGATTTTGGCTTACATCTCCAGTAACGCCGTGACCGCCAACCACTTCGACCTGATGTACATCCCTGGCTGCGAAGAGCTGGTCGTCTTTATGGCCGCCTTTGTGGGCTCGCTCATCGGATTCCTGTGGTTCAACTCCTACCCCGCCCAAATCTTCATGGGCGACACGGGCAGCCTGACCATCGGTGGCCTCATCGCGGTTTCGGCCATCATCATGCACAAGGAACTGCTGCTGCCTTTGCTGTGCGGCGTGTTCCTCCTGGAAATCCTCTCCGACCTCGACGTGAAACTCTTCCTCAAACGAGGCAAGAAGCACCGCATCTGGAAAAAAGGGCCCGTCCACGACCATTTCCGCACCAGCTACAGCGACTTCAAGAAGGCATGGCCCAACTCGACCGTCACCTTCAAAGGTCATGGCGAAGGCTGCAACACCGTTCACCACGAAGTGAAAATCACCATCCGCTTCTGGATCATCACCATACTTTTGGCGGCATTCACACTCATTACATTTAAAATCAGATAATCAAAAGAGCGACATACCATGACTTACTTACAAGAACTGACCAACACGAGACAAAAGCAACCCAACACCATGGTAGCTGGCATAACGTCACAGATTTTGCAAATCAGGAAAGAGAGCATCAAGCAAAGCCTGAGCGACATCAACACCATCGGTCACCGCCAGGAATACATTGCCACGATTGACGGCGTGATGTACTACGACGACTCGCGTGCCGAAAACGTCAACGCCACCTGGTTCACCTTCGAGAACATCGTGCGTCCCGTCATTTGGATTGCCGGCGGCGATGACCTCAACATCGACTTCAAGGAGCTGAGACGCATCACCAGAAACAAAGTGAAGGCCTTGGTTTGCATCGGCAAAGCCCAAGCCAACATGGTGAAATCGTTCCAAAAGGAAATCGACGACATCTTCAAGGCCGAAAGTCTGGAAAAAGCCGTCATGATGGCATCGCTGTTGGCCAAGGACGACGACATCGTCCTGTTCTCGCCCGCCTGCAAATCGGCCTCGGCCAATTACGAGGAACGCGGTGAACAGTTTATCGAAACCGTCAAAAAACTGAGGAAATGAACTTTGTCAACAAGATATTGAAAGGCGACAAGGTCATCTGGATCGTGTCATTGCTGTTGGGTCTCGTTTCGCTAATTGTGGTGTACAGTGCGACCAGTGCCTACGCGACCAACAACTTCCACGGCGACACGACCAAAGTGCTACTGCGCCATCTGGCCATGCTGATGTTTGGTTTCATCATGATGTATGCCGCCTCCAAAATCAACTACAAGCACTTCGCCAAAGCCGCCTTGCTGCTGCTGATTCCGTGCTTGGCACTGCTGGCCTACACCCTGGCCTTCGGACGCCACATCAACGACGCCAGCCGTTCCATCAACGTAGGCGGATTCTCGTTCCAACCAAGCGAAATGGCAAAGATCATCCTCATCACCTACCTGGCCCGTCAGCTCATCATGATGGAAGGAAAGCCTTACGACTTCAAGAACTTCCTGCTCAAGTTGGGGTTGCCCATAGGATGCACCATATTGCTGATTTTCACCGAAAACCTGTCGACGGCACTCATCCTTACCGCAGTGTGTATGGTGCTGCTGTTCGTTGGCAGGGCCAAGTTCTTGCACATCCTGGCCCTCATCGGGATATTCATCGTGGGTTTGGGGGCGTATCTGGGCTATGACGCCCTGAAGACCAACAGGCACAACCGAATCGAGCTGAAAGCCCAGCAAACCGCCATCGCGCAAGGCGACAACACCAAGGAATACAAGGAAAAACAAAGCCGTGTGATGACTTGGGTGAACCGCATCAAGTCGATGGGCGAAGACAAGGAAAACATCAATCCCTTCGACGACAAGCACATGCAACGCACCTATGCCGACATCGCCGTGGCTTCGGGCTCGGTTTTCGGCAAAGGCCCCGGAAAGAGCGAGCAGCGCAACTTCCTGCCCCACCCCTACTCCGACTTCATCTATGCCATCATCATCGAAGAATACGGCATCGTGGGCGGCATCATCGTGCTAATGTTGTATGTCATCCTCTTCACTCGCGTGATACGCATCGTCAGCAAGCGCACCGTCACTTTCGGCGCCTTGATGGCCTTCGGATTAGGATTCCTCATCATCATGCAGGCCATGGTCAACATGGGCGTTTCCATCGGGCTGCTGCCTGTCACGGGCCAGCCCCTGCCCTTCGTCAGCATGGGCGGCACCTCGCTGATGGCCACAGGACTCATCCTCGGCATGATTCTGAGCGTCACGCGCAGCATGGAAGACGAGGTCCAAAGCCAAGAACAAGAATTGCAAGTCATCACCGAAACACTTGATACAGAAAATGAAAGAGAACTTGAAAGTCGTGATTAGTGGCGGCGGCACCGGCGGTCACATCTTTCCCGCCATCGCCATTGCCGATGCCTTGAAGCGGAGATTCCCCGAGGCGGAAATCCTGTTTATCGGCGCCAAAGGCCGCATGGAGATGGAACGTGTGCCCAAGGCCGGCTATCCCATAGAAGGACTGTGGATCAGCGGATTCACAAAGGATTTCAGGGTGCTCACCCTGCCGTTCAAGCTCGTCAGCAGCCTGACCAAGGCTCGCCGCATCCTCAAACGCTTCCAGCCCGACGTGGTGATTGGCGTCGGCGGATTTGCCAGCGGCCCCACGCTGAAAGCCGCCAATTGGCTCGGCATCCCCACCGTCATCCAAGAACAGAACTCCTATCCGGGCAAGACCAACCGCAACGTGGGACAGAAAGCCAAAGCCATCTGTGTGGCCTACGACCACCTCGACCAATGGTTCCCTACCGAAAAGATACACTTCACGGGCAACCCGCTGAGGGCCAACATCAAGCTTAACGGCACCCGCGAGGAAGCCGCTGCCTATTTCAGCCTCAATGCCGAAAAACCCGTGGCACTGCTCGTCGGCGGCAGTCAAGGCGCCTTGGGCATCAACAATGGCATCAGCGCGCAACTCAACGCTTTCAAGGACACTGACCTGCAACTCATCTGGCAAACAGGCAAGACCTACATAGACCAAGCCCAAGCCGAAGTGAAAGCCGCAGGACTTGAAAACCAAGTGAAACCCACCGTCTTCATCGATCGCATGGACTTGGCCTACGGCCTCGCCGACGTCGTCATCTCACGCGCTGGCGCCATGTCGATTTCGGAACTGGCCTTGGTGCAAAAGCCCGTCATCTTCGTGCCCCTGCCCACTGCTGCCGAAGGCCATCAGACCAAGAACGCACAGCAACTCGTCGACGCCGAAGCCGCCATCATGGTGCGCAACGCCGACACGGAAAGAGACCTTGTCCCAACTCTCTTCAAATTGGCACAAGACAAGGCTCTACAAGAGAAAATGAGCATGAACATCGGCAAGTTTGCCCGACCCAACGCTGCCGATGACATTGTAGATCAAATCGTTAAAGCAACAAACCAAAAACAAGAAAGATCATGAAGTGCGGAGAAGGACATACGATTTACTTTTTGGGTATCGGAGGCATTGGCATGAGTGCCTTGGCCCGGTATTACCACAGCCAAGGCTACACCGTGGCAGGCTACGACCGTACCCCTTCTCCATTGACAAAGCAATTGGAAAACGAGGGCATGGCAATCCATTATGAAGACAACACCAACCTATTGCCTGCCCTCATTGATTTTGTCGTCTACACCCCCGCCGTGCCATGCGACCTCAAAGAGTTTGAAGCCTTGCGCCAACGCCGCATCCCGATTCTGAAACGCTCCGAGGCGCTGGGAAAAGTGTCGGAAAACCATTTCACCATCGGCGTGGCAGGCACGCATGGCAAAACCACCACCACGGCCATGGTGGCCCACATCCTGCACACTTGTGGCACGAACACAACGGCCTTTATCGGCGGCATCGCCAACAATTTCGACAGCAACCTGTTGCTGGGTCAAGGCAAAGACAGCCTCTTGGTGGCCGAAGCCGACGAATTCGACCACTCGTTCCTTCATCTCCACCCCGACATCAGCATCATCAACTCCATCGATGCCGACCACTTGGACATTTACGGCGACCGCCAGCACCTTGTGCAGAGCTTCAACGACTTCGCCCAACTCACCGCGCAATGCGTCATCGCCAAGGAAGACCTCGACATCAAGGCGTCCAACCTCATCCGTTTCGGTTTGGGCAGCGAATGCGACTATCAAGCCCTCATCCATCGTTCTGAAAAAGGGACGACACAGTTCAGCATCGTCCACGACGGACGAACGACTGAAATCGAATTGCCCATGGCGGGTCGCCACAACGTGCTGAACGCCACGGCGGCCTTTGCGGCATCATGCGAAAAGGGACTCCATCCCAACGACATCGCCCAAGCATTGGCCACATTCAGAGGCGTGAAACGCCGCTTCGATATCCGCGTCAACAATGAAAGACATTGCTACATAGACGATTATGCACATCATCCCGAGGAAATCAGATCCTGCCTGATGGCTGTGAGAGAGGCTTTCCCCAAGAAGCGCATCACCCTCGTCTTCCAACCCCACCTCTACAGTCGCACCCGCGACTTCATGGAAGGCTTCGCCGAGGTTTTGGCTTTGGCCGACGAGCTGATATTGTTGGACATCTACCCTGCCCGCGAGCTGCCCATCGAAGGCATCACCTCAGCCGCATTGTTAGGCATGGTGCGGTTGGCCGACAAGAAAAGGGTGGCCAAGTCGGAACTTGTTTCCTTGATTGACCGCAAGAAACCCGAATTGCTCATCACGATGGGCGCGGGCGACATCGACCGTTTTGTTGAACCTTTAGAAAACCTGATAAAGACATGGTAAAGAAGATATTGAGCATCGTGTTATGGGTGGTCACCGCCGCCGCGATAGTCATCCTCTGCAGCTTCGCGAGAGAGAACTACCTGAAGGCACCCGTGAAGAGCATCAACCTGATACCCGAAAGCGACAGCGGCTTTGTCAGAAGAAGCGAGTTGCGCGACGAGATTGGAGGGTTTTGCAGCCACAAGTCTATTGGCACCGTCAACATGGTGGCCATCCAACGCCACCTTGACAACAACCCGTGGATTGAGAGCAATGCCGCCTACATCGACCTCAACGGCACGCTCAACGTCAATTTCAAGGAATACGAGCCCAGTTTCAGAGTGTTCGGCAAAAACGGCCGCTCGGTCTACGTGACCCACCAAGGCATCGTCATCCCGTCGAATCGTCGTTACATCCCTTACGTGCTGATTGCCAGCGGCAATTTCGACCTTCAAAACGACTCAACCGCATATCAGCTGAACGACACCCTTCCCTCCGACCAAAACCTCCTCAGTGCTTTGCATTGGTACAAGGCCATTGAGGACAACCCGTTCATCAGCAATTGCATCGGTCAGCTGTATTGCAACGGCAAAAACGAGTTCGAGCTCACCGTCAAAGGCATCGAAGCCAGAGTGATTGTGGGCGACACCTGCGACGCCGCCGACAAGCTGAACCGATTGGCAATCTTCATGAAACAGAAGGCCGGACGTCATGAGACGCAAGCCATGAAAAATATCAACCTGAATTATAAAAACCAAATAGTCTGCACAAAACGATAAAACTATGAGCGAAGGAAAAATCATCGTCGGATTAGACATCGGCACCACCAAAGTGGCCTGCATCGTGGGTCGCAAAGCCGAAAACGGAAAAATTGAGATCTTGGGATATGGCAAGACCGTATCCACAGGCGTGAGAAGAGGCGTGGTCACCAACATCTTCGACACCGTCGAGGCCATCAAGACGGCGGTCAAGCAAGCCTCCGACCAGTCGGGCGTCGAAATCAACCGCGTCAGCGTGGGCATCGCCGGCCAACACATCAAGAGCCTGCAACACAGAGGCGTATTGATGCGCGACAACCACGAAGTTGAAATCACAGAGGCCGAACTCGAACGCTTGCGCAACGACACGTTCAAAATCAACATGACCCCAGGCGAGGAAATCATCGACGTCATCCGCCAAGACACCTATGTCGACGGCGAACTGGCCACCAACCCCGTGGGCATGTTGGGCAACAAGATCGAGGCCAACTTCCACGTCATCATCGGACAGACCTCGGCAGCCAAAAACATCGTGAAATGCATCGAGAGCGCCGGCCTCGCCATGGATTACATGATTCTTGAACCCATCGCTTCGGCCCAGGCCGTCCTCGACGAAGAAGAGAAGGACGCAGGCGTGGTTCTCGTCGACATTGGCGGCGGCACCACCGACATCGCCATCTTCAAGAACAAGAAAATCCAGCACACCGCCGTGATTCCGTTCGGTGGCAACATCATCACCGAAGACATCTGCTCTGGCTGCTCCATCATCAGACACTACGCCGAAGAGGTGAAGGTGAAGTTTGGCTCGGCCCTGGCCAGCGAAAACCACGAAGACGAGGTGGTCTCCATCCCTGGCATCCGTGGCCGCGAAGCCAAGGAGATTTCCTTCAAGAACCTGGCCAACATCATCCAAGCCCGTCTGGAAGAGATTTTCGAGCTGGTCAACTACGAAATCCAGAAAGCCCGCAGCGACAACCAACTCATCGCAGGCATCGTCCTCACCGGCGGCGGCGCCATGATGCGCCACATCCAGCAGCTGGCCGAGTTCAAGACTGGCATGGAGGTGCGCATCGGCTATCCCAACGAGCACCTCAACCAAACCACGATGAAAGAACTGTCGAGCCCCATGTTCTCAACGGGTATCGGCATCGTCATTGAGACCATCGCCCGCATGGAACACGACGAGCACCTTCGCGCTTCCGAAATGGCCGCCAAGGAAAAGATGGGCTTCGCGGCAACGCCTGCGGAAGCGTCCGCCGAACAATCCGAGCCGGAAGAACCGCAAGAGGAAAAAGAGGAACCCAGCAGCAAAAAGAAGAAAAAGAAAGGTCTCGACCTGAAAAAAATCGTAGCTACGCTCTCTGATATGCTTACTCCCGACGAAATCGAATAACCCTAAAACTGAAACGAAATGGCTGACAATTTTACTATCAATCCCAACACCAATGACGAGTTATTCAAACCCGTCGGAGTGGAAAAGCCCAACTATATCAAGGTCATCGGCGTGGGTGGCGGCGGTGGCAATGCCGTCAATCATATGATGGAAGAAGGCATCCAAGGCGTTGATTTCGTGCTGTGCAACACCGACCATCAGGCCTTGCTGAAAAGCAAGGTGAAGACCACCGTCCACCTCGGCCAACGCGAACTTGGCGCAGGCAACGACCCCAACATTGGGCGCGAAGCCGCCGAAATGAGCCGCGAAGAGATTGACACGCTGCTCGACGGCGACACCAAAATGCTCTTCGTCACCGCCGGTATGGGCGGCGGCACAGGCACCGGTGCAGCACCTGTGGTGGCCAAATTGGCCAAAGACAAAGGCATTCTCACCGTGGGCATCGTCACCATGCCGATGGAACGCGAAGGCCGCCGACGCAAACTGCAAGCCTTGGCTGGTATCGAGGAACTCAAAAAATGTGTAGACACGCTCATCCTCATCAGCACCGACAAGCTCCGCGACCAATACGGCAACATGAAACTCTCCGAGGCCTTCAAGAAGGCCGACGACGTGTTGGCCACCGCCGCACGAGGCATCGCCGAAATCATCACCGTGCCCGGCTATGTCAATGTCGACTTCGAAGACGTCAAAACCGTCATGAAAGACAGCGGAAAGGCCATCATGGGTTCGGGTGTCGCCGAAGGTGAAGGCCGCGCCGAAAAAGCCATCAAAGACGCCATCCATTCTCCTTTGCTCAACGACTCCAACATAGAAGGCGCCAAAAACATCCTGCTCTACATCACCTCTGGCTCCAACGAAGTCTCGCTGGACGAGGTGGATGAAATCCTCGAAATCGCGCAAAACGCTTGCGGCAACAACTCCGACGTCATTTGGGGCAACGGCACCGACGAAAGCCTCGGCGAAGCCCTCAGCGTCACCTTGATTGCCACAGGATTCAACCACGATGCCAAACCTTACAGTACCGTCATCAGCGAAAAGCAAAATACCACGCCCGCACCTCAACCCAAGAAGGTTTACGACCTCAACGGACAAGTGAAAGGCGAAGAGCAACCCGTCGCGGTTGCCCCCGTCGCCCCCACGCCCAAGCCACAACCCGAGCCTGCGCAACCAATGGTGGAAGAGAAACACGAAGTGAAGACGGTGCATTCCTTGTTCACGCCTGCAGAGCCCCAACCCAAAGAGACACCGAAGCCCATTGAGGACATCGCGCCTATCGAGGAGACCGAGCCCATCGTGGAAGATGAGCCTTTATTCGAGCATTCCAATGAGTCCTCGCCTGCTATCCCAGTTTACGAGGCGCCGTCTACGCCACGTTACGAAGAAGAGCGTCCCGTGGTCAGGACGTTCGACAATCCGTTCCGTTCGAGTGGCAACGACGACGAAGGCTTCGAGATCACCTCGCGCATCATCACCCACGAGGAGGTTCAAGCCCGCGCCGAACAGGAAGTGGCAGTCGTAGAGACCAAGAAGGCCAAAGAAATGGATCCGAAAGAACAGCTGAAGAAACAACGTCTCCGCGCCTTGAGCATGAATTTCAGGACGGCACGCGGTTTGGAAGAACTGGAAAACCAACCCGCCTATCTGCGTCGTAACGTTGACCTCAGCCATATGGAAAACGGTGACGGACTGTCGCATTATTCGACCTCGCAAGGCAATATCAGCAGCGAGAATTCCTATCTTCACAAAAACGTGGATTAGGATTTTGCCTATGTCCTACCTGAAATCCAACGACTTGTTTGGCAAGCTCAGTCCCGAAATGCTGTATGAGCGTGTGCCACGGCCACTCCTTATCGCCGACCATCTGATGACCCCTGACAACATCGGAGCCATGATTCGGCTGGCCGACAACATAGGTGCATCGGAAGTGTGTTTCCTCGGCAAGGAAGACGAGCACCGCATGAGCAAAATACGCCGTGCCGCAGCCTCCAGCCGCGACAACATCCATTGGCACTTCAGCGAGGAAACCGAATTGCGCAACATCGTCCCCAATGGCAAAACCATCATCGCTATCGAGACCTCCGACAACGCCACTTGCATTTACGATACGCCACTGCCCGAAGATGTGGCTTTCATCGTAGGCAGCGAGAGACAAGGCCTGAGTGAAGCGCTTTTGGCGCAATGCGACCTTGTAGTCTACATTCCCGTTCCAGGGCCTACGCGCTCGCTCAACGTCAGCCATGCCGCAGCCGTAGGCCTATTCGAATGGCAACGACAAATGCTTGCAAAATGAAGACTTACAAACACATATTCTTCGACCTCGACCGCACCCTTTGGGACTTCGATGCCGCCGCAGAGATGGCCTTCGAACGCATTTACGAGAAATATGAGTTACTGAAACTTGGCATTCCAAGTGCGCATGAGTTCCACGAAGTGTATCATCCACTGAATGAACACCTTTGGGAACTTTACCGCGAAAACAAAATCACCAAAGACAACTTGAACCGCACCCGCTTTGTGCTACCGCTGGAGTATTACGGCATCCACGACACCGCCTTGGCCGACCACCTCAGCGAGGATTATGTGTACTGGTCGCCCCGCATCGTCCGCCTCATTCCTGACACGATGGAACTATTGGATTATTTGAAGCCAAAATATCATTTGCACCTGATAACCAACGGATTCCAAGAAGTGCAACACACCAAGCTGAGCGGTTCGGGAATGGAACCCTATTTTGAGAGCCTGACCGTATCGGAAGAAGTTGGCGTGAAGAAACCCAACCCTGAAATATTTTATTACGCCCTCAACAAAGCCAACGCCAAACCGCAAGAGAGCCTTATGATAGGCGACGAAATGGCCGTCGACATCGATGGGGCGAGAGGCGCTGGCATCGACCAGGTTTTCTTCAATCCGACAGGAAAAGAGGGAGCTGGAGAAAGGACTTTTGAAGTAAAAAGTCTTTTGGAAATAATGGACTTGCTCTGATTCTATTTCAGCCTCGCCAAAACAGTCTCTTTGCTCACCATCTTATCCCCTATTTTCACTTTCACATCGGCATCCAAAGGCAAAAACACATCGACACGGGAACCAAAACGGATCATACCGAGTTCCTCCCCCACTACGGCTTCATCGCCAGCATGCAAGTCACAAACAATACGGCGAGCCACAAATCCAGCGATTTGCCTCACCAAGATTTCGCGGCCTTTCGTGTCTTTCAAAACTATCGTATTGCGCTCATTGTCAGTCGACGACTTCGGATCGAAAGCCAAGAGAAATTTCCCAGGATGATATTGGTAGTAAGTCACTTCGCCATCGAAAGGGAAAACGTTGACATGCACGTCATAAATCGACATGAAGATGGAAATTTGACGCCGTTGGTCATGGAAATACTCGTCCTCCAGCGTTACCTCGTTGGCTGCCACTACTCCATCGGCAGGCGAAATCACGGCGTCCTCTTCGAGGGTCGTCTTTCGCCAAATCGGGATGCGAAAAAAACGGACGATTAAGATGATTATCAACAAATTAAACAAATAGTACAAACCGTGCCAAACCGTTTGCTTCGGCCAAAACCAATTGACCGCAAACACCGCCATAGCCACCACGGCAAGCGTGACCAAAATAGCGGCAGTGCCTTCCTCGTGTAGTCTCTTATGGATTTTCATAGCAACAGCAAATAAACGAAAATAAACGGTACGCTGAACATCACCGAATCAAAACGGTCTAAGATTCCACCATGTCCAGGAATAAGTTTGCCCGAATCCTTCACTCCCGCCTGCCGTTTCAACATCGACTCGCATAGGTCTCCCAACGTGCCAAACACCACAGCAATGGCCGCCATGCCAATCCCTTGAGAAGCGGAAAGCCACTCAGAATAACGGACGAAAAACATCATTGCAAGCACAGTGAAAACCAATCCTCCTATACTTCCCTCAATGGTTTTGCCAGGAGAAATGCGTGGAAACAACTTGTGCTTCCCTAACAATCGGCCTGTCAAATAAGCGAAGATGTCGTTGGCCCAAAGAAGACAGAAAACCAAGATGATCAATCCACGACCAGCACTATCAATAAAAAGGTCTTTTCGATACATAAAAAGCATTAAGCCGCAAGGGAGGCATAAGAACATGAAAGAAGCGAAGAGGTAAGCGAAGATATGCTTCGCATCATACCTGACGGAAAACAGGGAATAAAGGAATGGCGTCAGCAGGAAAGCCAATTCGGCCAAGAGCCAACGGAATGGCAAGACATTCAAGGCGACCAAAGCAGGCAACGCGAACGACAAAATGGAAAAAGTCTCACCGATAGCCACACCTGACAAGGTGTTCATTTGCATAAGTCGAGACATTTCAAATGTGCCGACGGCAACAATAAAAAGCAGTAATGCAGCATAAGTCCAGGGCGAAAGCCAAACACAAGCCAGAAGGATGAGGCCCAACAGCAAGCCCGAAATCGAGCGAATCAATAGTTCTTTCATTTCAATGGAATTGGAATGCAAAGAAAAGGAAAAAAAAGACAGCAGTCAAGGGGAAGGCTGCCCACAAAAAACCGCGAAGCCCGTCAGTGCTGGCACTGTCGGGCTTCCGGTCAAGGTTGGGCGACGAACTACTTTCCCACGGTCTCCCGCAGTATCATC
>JAFUAA010000060.1 GCA_017460915.1 Bacteroidales bacterium
CCGCAAGGGCATTCAGTATTGCAGGTGGGGACAGCCGATTTCTTGTTCTCGCCCGCTTTGTTTTGGTAGCCTTTTACGAACGCCCATATAGCCAATCCAATTGTTCGCCATAGCAAATAGCCATTCCCCTTGCCTGGTTCGCTTCTGCGAAGAAAAGGGAAAGGAGTAGCCTGCATGTACGAATCCGTCCCTTGAACCACCGCGTTTTGTCTCCCTGTCGCCTGATGTTTGATTGTTCCTACGACAAAGTTAAAAAGCAGATTGGAATAGCCAAGTTCTTTGCTGTGCAAAGCGACCTGAGGTCGAGCGCAAGCCCGCAAGGGGGTAGTATTTTCAGGCAAAAACTTGTCAAATCCAATCGTGCAAACTTTGATCGGGTCGTAGGAGGGTTGCGATTAAGCGAGAGCAGAGCCAAACTGGTTTGAGCTATGCCGAGCGTGAGCAACCTCGAACGGAGTTCAACAAACAAACGGTGACAGGAAGACGCAAAAAAAACGGTGGATTCATAACGTGACGTGCGCTGTGCAGGTAAGCCACCAAGTGGACTGCAGACCTTGTGGCAAGGCTACACTCGATACCGCCCCGCGTCACCCCTCTGCCTCAGTGCCGTGCGACGCTCCGTGGGAGTCTGCTTGCGCTCGCGGCGGATGACGACGCAGAAGTTCGTATGCGAGCCGAGACCCGAGCGTCGGGCTACCTCCGCGAGCGGCAAGTCCGTGTAGCGCAGCAGGTCGTCGGCCAGTCGCAACTGGTAGGCCATGCGGAAGTCTGGTCCCGACATGCCCGTCAGGATGAATATAAGGGCGTCCAAGTCCTCTGTCCGCAGCCCGTAGATTTTGCAGAACGACTTCACCTCGTCCTTGCCCTCCGTCAGCCGCCGAAGGTAGTGGTCCATCACGTCCACGCCCGTCGGGTGCAGCCGACGCTCCACCTCGTCGTAGTGCATCACGCCTTCCTCGTCGTATCGCCGCCGTGCCGTGAAGGGCGAGATATACAGCTCGTCCAGCGTCCACTGCGGCTTGCCCCGAAACTCCCTCGGCGGCCGTTTTTCCCATTCAAAATACGTCATACGCTTGCCTCTTTGTCCGTTTTCGGTGCGAAGTTACAAATTTTCCGCCACACCGCCAAGGATTTTTGCCATTATCTGCCATCATGATTTTACCAACGCCCGAAACGGCATAAAATAGTTATGAAACAATTTTATCACGTTTCGGGTTGGCAATAAATTGTAAAGAAGCGATTTTATCACATTTCGGGTTGGCAATAAATTGTAAATAAACAATTTTATTACAATTCGGGTGGCGTTAAAATCCGAGCCGTTATCCACCCTCTCCCACGTCGAATTTGTTGCTTCTGCGCCATATATCTGCCTCTGCTGCTCCCTCCGCATTGCTTCTTCACGACCAAGCAGCCACCTCTTTGCGCTCAGCGTTCCATCTTTTCTATGAAGATGCCACCTCTCCGCAATCTGCGACATCATCATATTGCATGCCATAGTCTCAATTCACCCAAATTCTGCCGTCCCATCCGCGTCAGGTCCTCAAAATCTTATCTTTTTTGATTTTTTTACAGCATCCTTGCATCATAATTTCCGGAAAAGTTGTATCTTTGCACCGCTTTACTCACGCCAGGCCGACTTCGCAAGATGTCGGTGCGGCTACAGGGAGGGAGCACTACATATTGAGAAAAGTGTTTGCTAACGCTTTGACTTTGTTTGCTTTGAACGTCGGAAATTCAAACCACAAGACAGAGACATTGCAGAGGTAGATGCTACGGGTAGGTACTATATATGCTGTCCCGTTTGGTGTGCCGACGGCTAACCATGCCGTCATGCACACCTTTATGGGGCGCAACGTATATACCAACGGCGTGGGTGTCAAGTCTGTTTGTTTTCTTGTGAGGTTTCCGACGACCTAAAGCGATGAACGAGCAGAGGCCAGATACCCCGCTTTCTTTTTGTGTGGTTCGCAACTTAACAAAACTAACAAGCCTGGCTCTGGGTGTCTGACGGGCACAACTTTTCAGTGTACAATGAAAAAGTTATCATTCCTCACGGTCATTTGCGCAGGCCTGCTCGCTATGAGCTTCACAAGTTGCGCAACGTATCAGAAAGAGGCTGCCATCATGAGCCTCGGCAACAACAACATCAACACCTACGTTGAGGCTGACCTTGACTATGCCAACGCAAAGAAGGTGCAGGCTTCCGTGAACACGGCCACACTGTTTGGTTTCATCCAGTTGGAGCGCAACGGCAACAAGACCCTGAAGAGTGCCAACCGCTACAAAGGATTGTCGAAGCGCGAGGCACAGGCTCTGTACCGCGCCAAGGAGAATGCCGACGTGGACATTATTCTTGAGCCGGAATTTGAGACAGAGAAGCACAGCTGGTTCTTTGGTGCCTATCGCACTTCCTCAACGAAGGTTAAGGGATGGGGCGTAAACATTAAGGGTATCCAGAAAGACCAGCACGGAGTCCCCAATCGTTAAATGATGATGCGTCCCTGTCTGCTTTATACTCAAAACAGACAGGGAACATCTATTTTATGACATACGCCTTATGATAGGAAGGTTATTCGGAACAATCATTGCTTTCGCTCTTGCACTCACGTCTCAGGCACAGGTGAAAGGGCAAGACTATACGGTGGATAAAAACGGCGACGTGGTTGTTGTAAAGGTAGTCGAAGGACTTGCGCTTCAGCGACATGAAATTTATATCGCCGCACTGAAGTATTTGGAAAATGCTTACAAGGACACGAAGTATAAGATTGTTATCAACTCTCCAGAGAATGGGGTCGTGGCAGGTGAGGGAGAATATCTTCAGTTTCATGAGGACAGGATTTTCCCCTCTTCGTACTTCCTGAATGCGCCAATTACGCTTCGTGTAGAGGCGAAAGACGGAAGGGCCAGAATCTCTGTCATTCTGAGCTATTACACGGGTAAACGCTCAAACATCAACACAAGTGAAGATATTCACGACCGCATTAGCGAGTTCCAACCTGTCAATGAACGCCAAACAGAACGCCGCAAATTATACAATGCGGCTTTTCCTGTTTTGTTCCAGAAAGCCCAAAAGACGCTGAATGAAGTGGAAGAAGTCTTAAAGTCTACACGTTCTTCTGTTCCTGATACGGATTGGTGAGAACACCTTTTAATAATAGAGCGGGAACCTACGCCGGCATCTTCGGCCTTGGTTCCCGCTCTTTGTTTCTCCACATTATTATATTTTATGGGCCGTCCGTCGTGGCGGTCTTTTTCCATCCCTCAACCGCCAAGGCAATGCCCCCGACTTCTTCAATGCCAAGTTGAGGATTAACCGTACACTATGGGTAGGCAACGTATCAGTCATGGAGAACGTATCCGACTGGTATCTATACAACATGGATAAGGACAAATCGTATGACAATGTAATCCTCGCAGTGGTGGGCAATGCCGATACTGACATACGCAACAGCAAAGGCGATTACGTCAACGTAATGCCGATGGAAATCCCGCAGAACCTTGCCAAG
>JAFUAA010000051.1 GCA_017460915.1 Bacteroidales bacterium
CTTGTATCTTTGCCTTCCGCCAACCACACCGTTCTTCGTGTAGCGGGCACTTTTGCACTTTGGACAATCCATGGTATTTACAATATTGGTTCAAGCCGCAAAGATACATATTATTTCCTATATTAGATTAACAATACCCATAGTATTTATAATTACGATTTTTTGATTGTCGAAATAATGATAGGACGCTTCATTTCTTAAATACTCACTCTTATGATGTCGGCTTCACCTTGTTTGCACAAAGTAACCAGTTCAGCCTTGTTGAGGTCAACATTCTCACCAATGCCCAAATTGGAATTTTGGTCAAGGGGAATGTAATGGTTACCTCCAGCCTTCATAAAGAAGCACACTGAGGAGCCAAAGTTTGATTCAACCACAGTAGCATGGTCAACTTCATTGATTTCCTCTTGAGTAAAGGTTCTGCGACTCTTTTCTGTCCATTTTCTTCTATCTATAGATAATTTAGAGAAAACACCTCCTTTTGAGAACTCTTCTACTTTATTATTCTGACTTGAAACTTCAGTTTCAGCAGTCTCTTTCTTTTGATTTAAAGCTTCTTTTTCGATGGCTTCTCTTTCTTTTTCATCTTTCTTTTTCCATGATGAATACCATTCAAAGAGTTCTAGAAATGCCGTTTCCGAATAATTACTTGACGAGCAAGCGAGAGGAAATTTAGCAATAAAAGAGGTCAGTTTTTTTCCATACCCAATAATCCATTTAAAATATTGAAGTTTTTCAAGATGACCTAGTTTTTCAATAGGTTTATTGTCTTGTAAAAAATGCTTGTTAAGTTGGCTCCTACTTCTTTGTACTTCAAACTGTGCCTTTACCAAAGTTTGCATTGCTGGCAAATTGAAATGCTCAACAAGAAATGAATAGTCTTGCTCTGACAATTTTGAATTTAATTCTAACGGAGGGCAATTCAAACATACAAGTTCTTCATTTAATGTGGAAAGACTAATATTCAACTGCCTTAATAATTGAGATACTCTTTTGTTCATTTCGATAGAATTATTGTTTTACATCTTCAGAAATGTTAGACTGTGGATTAAAACGAATCCATTTCCGTATGACTTTTGCCATTAAAAAGGCGCATAATCCATTATCATTACCGCCATACATAATGCCAACAACTTCATTGTTTTTAAGCAAAGGACTTCCGCTGCTTCCTCCATAACGCTCGCAATTACAATAAAAATAGTTGCCTTCTACTTCTCTCAAAGGGAAGGCGGGTACCATAGTTATTTTACACTGGGGATTTAGAGAGGTTGTGTCTATAACCTCATGCATACAACAATTCACAAGTTTTTCACCCTTTTGAGGAATATACTTAGAAATGTGTAAAGAACTACTTATATCACCAAAACGAAATATTGCAACATCTAGTTTTTCCGAATCGTTAGAGTTGTTACCTTCGAAATAAACAGGCTTTTCATTTGAAAGATTGATTGTTTCACTATTGATATTAACAAGACATATGGGAAATGTTGTCAAAACATGGGCTGCAGTTATAAAATATCCATCAGCAATAAAACCTTGACCGACGATTTCTCCTCCACTGAATATAAGGAAAATACATTGTTCTATTTGATTATCAATAGATTGCAAAATTATTTGTTTTGATTTCAAGAATATGGTTTACACTAGGTTGATTTTCAATTTTCTTTCTCAATGCGCTACGGAAACTATAACTTTTAATTCCTCATACGCCTTCCCCATCTGTACTTTAATCCTTTCATCCTCCAATTGCTCCAGCACAATTGACGCTTCTTCCAAAAGGGCTTCGATGGCCTGCTTGTCTTTCCGTTGGCTTTCTCGTGTTGCCTTTACAACGACAGAAGGCAAGGTTTCATTGTCCCATTTGCCATCGATGAGGTGGTAATCTGCCACCTTGTTTTTGGCAAAACAGTCGAAGATGCAAATCCGATCAACGGATTTTTCAGCAAACAATTTGTCCAGCGACTGCGGCATTTCCTCGACCGCCTTGTTGTGCGAGTCAAGGTCAATCATCCGACCAAAACCCTTGGCTTGCACCTCCTTGAAATAACGGACAAAGGCATTCAGTAAAGAATACTCCTTGCAGGCCGCGATGGCAAAAGCTGCGGTTTCATACCCATTGGAACGCAACAATTCAGCCGTGCGAAGCGGCACCGCAGCAGAGCGCATAGTGCCTTCCACCACGAAACTGAAGCGGTTTTGGATGGATTCCTCGATAAGCTTTTCAGTGAATACATTGGAGAAGATTTGTGTTTCTTGCGAGAAATTCCAAGTGTCTTTTTGAAGGTCCATGAAACGGGGATGTCGACTTCTGTAAATGTCACCGTTGATAAACAAAAACTGCTTGTCGGGATACAATTCTTCGGCCCAGTGGTTCAATTGTCCTTTACCCACAGCCCCCTGACCGCCCAGAAGGATGCCTACGGGATGTTCGTCAGGCGTTATCTTTCTAAGGTAATCCTGCTTCTTTTTCTCGAATATTTCAAGAACTTCAGCGATTTGCATAAGCTTCTTTGATGATTGGAGAATAAAGATTGAAGACTTTATCGTAAAGGGACAAAAGTGCCGAATCGTCACCTTTTCCATTCAGAACGCTTTCTTCATAACAATACATATCAATCTTTTCGTCCAAAGCTTTCCGTTTGGCTTCGTCTTTGGTTTTGTCTTTCTCATCGCTCGCCATCATTTTCATCAAATTAATGATGTCGATGGCCAGATCGTAATTCATCGCTTGTTCTGCTGCACTCATGATCCTGCTTGTTTATGGTTTGCAAAATTACACATTCTTCCTTTATTTCGCCAATCCAAACACATCCGACAGCTCCTGCAACTGCCTTTCGCTCATGCCTTCGGGATCGAAGCCCATATTGCGGGCGCTCATGTAGATTTGCGCGGCCTTGTTGAGCACATCCACTTGGTCGAAGGCGGCCATAATGTCGGTGTCGACGGCAAACACGCCGTGTTTCTCCCACATCACCACATCGTAACCTTCGTCGAGGGTCTTGAGGGTGGCTTCGCCCAATTCGACGCTCGAAGGCAACAGGTAAGGCACGATGCCGAGACCCTTCGGACAAAACGCCCGCGTTTCGGGTATCATCGACCAGAGGATTTTGGTGAGCACATCCTTTTCCAAGAAGGGACGGTGATGGGTCATCGCCACCAACTCGATGGGATGCGTGTGGAGCGAGGCTTTGTAGGGCGAGCCTTTGGCAATCAGATAGTTGTGGACGCTCAGGTGCGAAGGCAATTCGGAAGTGGGTTTCACGGGTTTGTCCGCAATGATTTCGTAATGGGCGCAGTCGTCGGTGATGCGGATGACGGAGCCGTTGTCCATCGGCCAGCGGGCCAAATCCCTCATGCGGCGGTTGGTGCCTTTGCAGAAGAAATAGCAGCCTTTCAAGTGAGGCAAGGTCGTGCCGATTTCGATTGGTGGTGAGGTAAGAGGTAGGAGGTAGGAAGTAGGAAGTAGGTAATCTGTTATGTTGACGACGATGTTGCCGCCATTGCGCTCGGCCCAGCCTTTTTGCCATAGGTAATCAGCCACCTCGGCCACTTGGTCGATTTGATGGCGCAGTTCGGTGTTGTTATTTATGATGCTTTCCATTTTTCAATAATTATCTCCATACCGTTCCTTTGTGATTTGCGCCAGCGACTTGCCACGGGTGTTGGGGCAACCGATGACACCCACAATCAACGATATGAGCAGCAAGCCAATCATGCAATAGGCAGCCACAGTGAAGCCTTCGCCGTTTTCGCCATAGATGAAGGTGAACACGAGTCCCCACAAGGCCGAGAGGCCGCGCACCACAAAGAACATCAAGCCTTGTGCGCCGGCGCGGAACTTGGCCGGAAACAGTTCAGAGCCCCAAAGGGCGTAGAAAATCTGCACCGACAGTCCGCCCTCGATGCCCCAAAGGATGGTGAAGAGCCAAAGCCCAGCGGTGCCATTCACGCCGACTGCGAAGATGATGATCCAAGCGCTCAAGGCAAAAAGCAAGCCCAAGATGTAAATCAGTTTGTGGCTGACTTTGTCGATGAACTTGGAGGTGAGGAAAGTCACCGTTACGATGATGGCCCATTGAATACAGTTCATCCAATTGGCTTGCTCGTTGCTCACGCCGCCTGCCGTCTCATAGATATGCGGCTGGAAGAAGCCCAAAACCGAGGCCACAAGGTTCCAAGCCAGATAGATGACAGCGAGGAAGCAAGCCGTCTTGATGGCTTTTTTGTTGGAAAACAGCACCTTGAAAGCGTGCCAAAGTCCCGTATCTTCGCCTTTGGTCTTGGAGGCCTCTTGGCTAGCTTTCCATTCGTGGCTTTCTTCAAGTTTGCGCTGCATATTCCAAGCGATGAAGGCCACAACCAACAGCGAGAAGAACACGATGCGCGAACTGAACACGTTGACCGCCGCCTGCGACAAATCGGCGCCGCCGATGGCGTGGGCGATGCTTTCCACCCAGCCAAACAGATAGCCGTCCGGGGCAAAAAACATACCCAACAAGAGGATGATCATCGGGCCGAAGCCCCACGACATCTGCGAGATGCAAATGTTGCGGCCACGGTTGTTGGTTTCCGAACTCTCGGAGATGTAGGTCCACGAAGCAGGCACACCGATGCCTACCGAGATGCCCGTGACCAGGAATCCCGCCAGCAACATGGGGAACGATGCGGAGAGCATCACCAGCAACACGCCCAGCATATAAACCAGCAGGTTGTAGGTATAAATGAACTTTCGGCCGTATTTGTCGGCCAAAAAACCGCCGATGATGGCTCCGATGGCGGCACCCAAACAGTTGGCACTGATGAAATTGAGCCAGCCGAGATGCACCTCGGTGAGGCCGAGATAATGTTGCCACAGCGTCAGGCCGCTGGCGCCGGCCACAATGGCTCCGGCGTCCAGATAGTTGGTCAACGAGACGGCGATGGTGCTTTTTAGACTTCCTTTGTTCATGGTTTTATCGCTTTGAGGTTACTTCCTTTTCATATTGCTGAATGCAGCCGATGAAGTCCTCGCCGATGGGCACACCGTTCTTCAGGTTGAAGTAGTCGTAAACAGCGCCAAAGGGCAGCGACTTCATCTCTTCGAGCAAGGCCAAACGCTCGAAGCCTTGACCATTGTCCTCGTATTTGCGCAGCAAATCGAGCGGCTCCAACAGGGCTTGCAGCAAGCATTTCTGCGTGGCGCGCGTGCCGATGATGTAAGCACCTATTCTGTTAATGGACGCATCGAAATAGTCGAGGCCGATATGGGCGCGATGCAGGGCTTCGGCGCGGACGATTTCCTTGAAGAGGTCCATGGTCTGGTCGTTCATGATGGTGACGTGGTCGGAGTCCCAGCGGATGGGGCGGCTGACGTGCAGCATCAGTTCGGGCACATAAAGCAACAGCGACGATACCTTGTCGGCCACATTTTCGGTCGGTTCGTAATGGCCCGTGTCCAACGTGTAGATGACCTTGCGCGTGGCGCAATAGCCTTCGTAGAAGTCCATCGAGCCGACGGTGAAACTCTCCAAACCGATGCCGAAAAGCTTGGCCTCGACGCAGGATTTCATATTGGGCAGGTTCTCAGCCAGAATTTCATCGAGCGAGGCGGCCAGGATTTCACGATAGCGTTTGCGCTCCACGGTGATGTCCTTCTGTCCGTCGTGCACCCAGATGTTCATGATGCAAGGGTCGCCTTGCGCCTTGCCCATCGCCTCGGCGATGCGGCGGCAGCGTTTGGTGTGCTCAATCCAAAACTCGCGGATGGCGGGGTCTGGGTTGGCCAGACTCAGGTCGCCGCTTTTGAGGTGGCCGAACGAGGTGGAGTTGAAGTCGAGGTTCATCTTGACCGACTTGGCCCAGTCGATCCAGCTTTGGAAATGCTCCACGCTCACTTGGTCGCGATCGACGAAACGGCCACCGAAGTCGCCGTAGATTTCGTGTAGGTTGACGCGTTGCGTTCCGGCGAGGAGCAAGTTCACAAATTCGAGGTCGGCACGCACCTCATCGATGGTGCGGGCGCGCCCCGGGTAGTTGCCTGTGGTCTGTATGCCGCCCGAAAGGCCGGCGTTGCTCTCGAAGCCCATCACATCGTCGGCCTGCCAGCAGTGCAGCGAGATGGGTGTCTTTTCGAGGATTTCTATGGCTTTGTCAGTGTCGATGCCGAGGGCGGCGTAGCGTTCTTTGGCGATTTGGTAGGAGGTGAGGATGTTTGTGTTTTTCATAGGCTTTGTGTTATGAGCAGGGACTCACGTCGCCTGCTTATGGATGTGTCACCCCTACGGGGCTGGATTGAATTTTTTTGTTTCAAAGTTTTGTGCTATTATGTTGCGCATCTCCCAACGGTCGGCGACCAATCCCGCTGCCTTAGCCTGCACCATCAGGTTGCCGAGGGCGGTGGCCTCGGTGGGACCGGCCACCACAGGCATTCCGATGGCGTCAGCCGTCCATTGGTTGAGTAAAGCATTAGCTGAGCCGCCGCCGATGATGTGAAGTTTCTCTATCTTGAACGGTGCCATTTCCTGCAGCATGTCCAGAACTTCTTTGTAACGCTCGGCGAGGCTGTGGTAGATGCAACTGAGCATTTCGGCTTCGTTTTTAGGTGCGGCAAAGTCCTTGTCTAACAAGGCGTTGCGGATTTCTGTTTCCATGTCGGCGGGATTGGCAAAGCGTGGGTCGTCGGGGTTGATGCGACCAACGTAAGCCTTCGCAGATTCGGCCATTTCGGTCATTTGGGCGTAGGTGTAGTCCTTGCCTTGGGCCTGCCATTTCTTGCGGCATTGCTCCACGAGCCACATTCCCGTGATGTTTTTCAGGCAGCGTGTGGTGCCTTCGATGCCGCCTTCGTTGGTGAAGTTGAGGCGAGCTGACTGCTCATTAATAATCGGTGCGTTGACCTCGATGCCCATCAGGCTCCAAGTGCCGCTGCTGAGGTAGGCAAAATGCTCATCCTCGGCAGGCACCGCCACGATGGCCGAAGCCGTGTCGTGACCTGCCACGGCCACCACGGGAACTTCGCCCAGACCCGTTTCTTTAGCGATATTGTGACGCAACTTGCCAACAGTTTCCCCAGGTTGCACCCTATCAGGGAATTGGTCTTGGTTGAGGCCCACCGCTTGCAGCAGCGAGGTCTCCAGCTGTTGCGTCTTTTGGTTCATCAGGCCCGAGGTGGAGGCGATGGTGTATTCGCAGACTTTTCCGCGCGTCAGAAAGTAGGAAAGCAAGTCGGGCATGAAGAGGATGCGTTTGGCGTGTTGATAGGCCAAGCTGCCTTCCTCGGCTTGGGCGAACATCTGGAAAATCGAGTTGAAATTCATCGTTTGGATGCCCGTCAGCGCGTAGAGTTCCTCGCGCGAGACCTTCTTAAAGAATTGCTCGGGAACGCCTTCCGTATAAGGGTCGCGATAGGCGCGGGGCAAGCCGAGCAGTGTGCCGTCGTGCCCGATGCAGCCAAAGTCGACGCCCCAAGTGTCGATGCCGATGGAATCTACCGGGATGTGCTTTTGGCCCAGTTCGGTCAGGCATTTCAGGAAGTGTTCGTAGATGCTATAGACGTTCCAATAGTACTTCCCGCCGATTTCGAGGGTTTGGTTGGGGAATCGGTAGACTTCCTCCATCGTGAAATTACCTTCGGCGAAGGTGCCCAAAATGGCCCTTCCGCTGGTGGCGCCGCAATCGAAGGCGAGGAAACGATGCTTTTTTGAGAGTTCCATATTGCTGGTTTTTAGAATACTACAACCATACCGCCGCCTTTGGCGAGGTGGACTTTCAGTTGGTTGTCCATCACTTGGGCGGTCTCCGAAACATAATCCTTTGCCACGCGGTTGGCGTTGGGGCCATCGCGGAAAATGTGTCCCGACTTGGCGCCGAAATTGGGCAATACGCTAAGATCAATTTTGATGTCGCGTTCCTCCCAATTCGTTATGGCGCCGATGTACCAGCGGAAGTCCTTGCGACGCGCGATGACGAGGTATTCGCCCACCTTGCCGTCGAGAACGATGGTCTCGTCCCAAGTGGTTGGCGCATTGGCGATGAATTGCGTGCATTCGTCTTCCTTGAGGTAGTTGCTCGGGCTGTCGCAAAGCATATTGAACGGCGACTCAAAAATCACATATTCAGCCAGTTGACGGCATCGCGTGCCCTGACTCATCGGCTCGGTATAGATGGCTGCGAAGTTGTGTTTTTGTGCGTTCTTCATCGCGCCTTGGGTGTAGTCCACCGGGCCGGCCACCATGCGGATGAAAGGAATCGTGACTTCGTTGGTGACGAGGTCGCTCTCGTTGTCCCACTTGGCCTGTTCGAGGCCGTAAACGCCTTCGTAGTTGAGCACATTGGGATAGGTGCGGCTCAGTCCAGTGGGTTTGTAAGCCCCGTGGAAATCAACGAAAAGATGGTATTTGGCGGCGGTGGCGGCCATACGGTAGTAGAAATCCACCACCTTTTGGTCGTCGCGGTCCATGAAATCGACCTTGAAGCCGCGGATGCCCATCTCGGAATAATGCTGGCAAACACGCTCCATGTCCTTGTCGATGGCGGCATAGCCCGCCCAAAGCACGAGGCCTACATTGCGTTCCTTGCCGTAGTTGACCAATTCTTGAAGGTCGATTTCGGGCACCACTTGGAAGAGGTCGGCTTGCTTGTTGACGGCCCAGCCTTCGTCCAAAATCACATATTCGATGCCGTATTGCGAGGCGAAATCGATGTAATATTTATAGGTGTCGTTGTTGATGCCCGCCTTGAAGTCGACGCCGTAGATGTTCCAGGCGTTCCACCAGTCCCAAGCCACTTTGCCGGGCTGAATCCATGAGACATCCTCCACGCGGATCGGCGAGGCCAAGAGATAGACCAAGTCGCTGTCGGCCAAGTCCTTGTCGTTCTCGGAAATAATTAGGCAGCGCCACGGGAAAGTGCGTTTTCCGTTGACTTTAGCGATGAAGCGCTCGCGTTCCTTCACCACATATTGCAGGTTGTTGTGTCCGCCTTGTTCCTCGGTTTTCGGGTAACCGGCATGGTAGGCGTGTAAGTTCTTGAGACCCAAACTGTTTCGGATATAAAGCCCTGGATAATCCTCCAAGTCGGCCTCGGTGACGACCACTTTCTTGCCGTCCTTCAGCTCCACCATAGCGGGCAAAAACACCAACCGGTCCGTTTCCATTTGGCTCAAAGGTGTGCGTGTGTAGGTGTTCTCAAACGAGTTGAAAAACTGCTGCTGGATGAAATTGCCTTCGTTTTTGCGGGCATTGACGTAGGGAATCCAAGCCATGTAATCCTCATCGAAATTGAAGTCGGCGGTTTCGTTTTCGATGATGATTTCTTTCTTCAAATCAGTGACGAAACGATAAGCAACGCCTTCGTCGTAAGCGCGAAAGACCACTTTGTAGTTGCTTTTGAAGCTAAGCGTCAATTCTTCGTAACGCTCTTTGATTTCAGCGCGTTTGTAGAAAGGAGCCTGCACAATTTGGTCAACAGTGCGGGTCTTGGCATTTTTTACCACCGGATTTGTGCCAAGTGGTGTGCGATAATGGTCAACTGTCATCCCAATGGCAGATGGTGCCAAAACGCAGGTGTTGCCGTGCATGACAGAATAAGTCAATTGCTCGCCTGCCTCGACGGTCACGGTGATTCTCCCATCGGGCGATTGCAAGGTGTATTGCTTTTGGGCGAAGGCACTGGCTGTGAGCAGCAGAAGCGCGAAAAGAATCAGTTTTTTCATCAATGTGGTAATTATTTACACGGGCAAAAATATAAAAAAAGACGCAATGGTGAAGAAAAAACACCATTGCGCCATATTTATTTGAGTGGGAAAGAATCCCATCAAATCCGTTATTTCACGACGATGGAATTGATCAGCGGAGCAACATAAGCGTTGTATTCCTCGGCTTTGTCCTCGGGATAAACCAGTGAGCCAGAGACCGAGTGGCTGCCTTCGCCCGAAACAACATAATAGTTGTTGTAAGTGCCGTCCTTCTGCAAACGCAACTTCATGATGTTGTCCTTGACAACAGGCTTGTCGACCACTTGCCAGCCCTGACCTTCCATCATGCTGACATAGTATTCGCCAGCCTTGGCCAATTGCGCCACGCTGGTGCCCCCCTCGCTGAACGAAGCATCAAGCCTGGTGAGGTTGTCGCTGCTTCTCATGTTGACCGAGTTGCCCGACGATGCCTCGTAGGTGACTTTCATGTCGCCAGGATAGCTGATGGTGAAATGGTCATTGTCGTACTGGACAAAGCTCTCGGGGATTTTGACGGACTCTTTCTTGGTGTTGTTGTCGCCTTTACCACCACAGGCAGCAAAAGTAATCAGGCACGCTGCCAATGACATAACCATAATTTTTTTCATCGCTGTAGGTTTTTGAATTTGTGTTTAAGTTGGATTGTTTTTTAAAATAGTCTGGCAAAGATAGTGTTTTTTTAAACAGAAAACCATTTTTTTTTGGAAAAATAGACTTAAAACAACGATTTTAGCGACCAATGACGACCTCAATTTTTCCAAAAACTCCTTGACAGCAACGTGATGAGCGAAAAAAGTTCCACCCTACCCAGCAGCATGAAAAGCATGAGCACCCATTTGACGAACAGCGGGAAAGCCACATAGGAACCTCCTGGCCCCACCCGTCCGATGCCCGTGCCCACATTACTTATGACGGCCACCGAGGCACCTATCGAGGTTTCGAAGTCGAGGCCGGAAGCCAGCAACACGATGGCCCCGGCGAGGAAAACAAGGAAATAAACGAAAATGAAAGTCATGTTTTTGTAGACGCCGCTCGATGAGATGGCTTTCCCGTTGACTTTGACGGGAAGTTCAGCGTTGGGATGGATGATACGTTTCAGCTCAAGCCCCGAATTCTTGATGAAAATAAGGTGGCGAAACAGCTTGACACCGCCCGAAGTGGAGCCCGAACAAGCACCAATGAACATCAGCAGGAAAAGGACGACCCAAAGGAACGAAGGCCACAACGTGTAGTCGCTGACGAAGAAGCCCGTCGTGGTGAAAGCCGAGATGACGCTGAAAAACGATTCGCAGAAAGCCGAACCGAAACTATGCCGGCAACCAAACAGCAGCACCAGGCCGATGCCCACGCTGATGAAAACCGTGTAGAGCAAAAAAGCCCTGAATTCCTGATTCCGCAGAATGGCAAACGAACGCCAACTCAGCGAGAGCAGGAGCAGCGAAAAGTTGCAGCCCGAAAGCATCATGAAGATGCTGACCACCACTTGCGAATAGTTGGAAAACTCGCCGAGGCTACCCGTGCGCGTCGAGAAGCCGCCCGAACTGATCGTGCTCAGCGAATGGCAGAGCGCGTCGTAGAGGTCCATGTCGCCCCAATAAAGGAGCAAGGTCTCCAGCAGTGTGAAAAACAGATAAAGCCCCCAAACGCGCCACACCGTGTGCATGATGCGCGGATGCAGCTTGTCGGAATTCAAGCCGTTGATTTCGGCCACGAAGAGTTGCATTCCGCTCATGCCGAGATAAGGCAGAATGGCGATGCTGAACACGATGATGGCCAGGCCGCCAATCCATTGCGTCATGCTGCGCCAAAGCAGGATGTCCTTCGGCACGGCCTCGATGCGGGGCAAGATGGTGGCTCCCGTGGTGGTGAAGCCCGACAGCGCCTCGAAAAAGCCGTCCGTGAAGTTGGGCACACTCTTGCTAAGCAGATAAGGCATGGCGCCGAAAAGCGACAGCACAAGCCACGAGATGCACACGATGAATACACCGTCGCGCGAGCTGGTCTTGTCGTCCTTGTGCTTGCGTGTGGCAATGAGCAGGATAAAGCCCGTCAGCAGGGTGATGAGCGCCGAGAAAGGCATACTGAAGGCATACAACCCGTGATGGAGATAGGTCACTGGGAGCACCGTCAGCATCAACAGGCCCTCGATGAGGAGCAACTGGCCTTCAATGCGAAAGACTAAAGGATGGTTTATTTTGCTTTTAAACGCCATGGTTTCTGTTTTAGTTCGGCTCTTCGACAGGCTCAGAGACCTCTATTGGCTCAGAGCGTTAAGGTCGTTGAGCTTGTCGAAACGCCGACCTATGTTAATGGAATAATCGTTCAACCGATGGAATGCCGTTGGGCAAGGCCAGCACCACCACTTGGTCGTCGGTCTCGATTTGGAAATCGTCGGTGGCAATGTAGCTCTCGCCGTCGCGGGTGATGCCGCAGATGATGGCATCGGGCGGCATGGGCAGTTGCCCGATGGGCTTGCGCGTGACCGCCGAGCCAGCTCTCACCTCAAACTCAACGATGTCGGCATCAATGCCGCAGAGGCTCTTCAAGGTTGAAACTTTCGCGCCGAGCGTGTATTTCACCATGTAGCTGGCCGCGATGAGTTTCTTGTTGATGATGGAGTCGATGCCGATGTTCTGCGAGATGTCGATGTAGTCGATGTTCTCCACAAGGGCGATGGTCTTCTTCACGCCGAACGACTTGGCCTGGAGGCAGGTGAGGATGTTGGTCTCAGTGTTGTCGCTAACAGCGATGAAGGCGTCCATGTCCTTGATGCCTTCGTCTTCGAGTAAGTCGAGGTTGCGGGCATCGGCATTGACCACCAAAGTCTCTTCAAGGTAGTTGGTCAAATCCATGCAACGTTCCTTGTCGATTTCCAAAATCTTGATGTTCAGGTCTTTCTCAAGTCGCTTGGCCGTGATGCGACCCACGCGGCCGCCCCCCACAATCATCACGTTGTGCACGTTGATCTGCTTTTTTCCGCTCAACTTGATGATGTCCTTGATGGCGTGCGGCTTGGTGACCACATACACCATGTCGGCCACTTGGAACACCTCGTCTCCCTGCGGCACAAAGGTGTTCTGCCGACGGTGGATGGCCGCGATGCGGAACTCGATGTGCTCGTATTGGTCGACCACCTCGTCGACGGTCTTGCCCAGAATTTCGGCTTCGGGTTCAAGTTTCACCATGAAGAGTTGCAACTTGCCGCCCGAAAAATCATAGGTTTCCGACGAGGCGTTTTTTTTCAGCAGCGAGATAATCTCCTGTGCGGCAATGTCTTCGGGCGAAAGCAGCCCGTCGATGCCCAAGTCTTGGTACATACGCCACACCTCGGGGCTGAGGTTTTCCATCGTGTTGACGCGGGCGATGACTTTCTTCGCGCCCAGTTTCTTGGCGATGATGCCCGTCAGCAGGTTGATATGCTCGTCGTGCAGCACGGCAATCATCAGGTCGGCGCGCTTCACGTTGGCGCGTTGCAGCACGGCGGTCGAGGTGGAGTCGCCCGTGATGGTCATCAGGTCGCTGTGCGATTCCATCATCTTCAGCAATTCCTCGTGCGGGTCCACGATGGTGATGTTATGGTTGCTGCGCACCAAGGCTTCGGCGAGGTGCATGCCTACTTCTCCGTCTCCAGCTATTACGATGTTCATCTGTACTTTGTTCTATATTAAACTATCATTGCATGACAAGGAAATCGGCAAGTTCGCTTGGACTATTAAAGGAAAGCATCTGCGCAGGGGGAATTCCAAGTTGACGATTGCGATTGCGACCGTCGGCCACTTTTTCCATCATGATGCGGATATCATCGTTGCGATGGATGTAGAGAAAGTCTTTCTCAGGAAAATCGATGACGATATTATAAAGTTCGTCGGTAAAAGAACGCGACATGAAGGTGATACCTTCGAAATCGAGAATCACTCTGTCAGCCTTTGGGTTGATATTCTCAACCAGCAAAGCAGCTTTTGCACGCGAGAAAAGGTCGGCGTGGCAGATGTCGTATAGTTTTATGGTCTGTGTCATATCTTTTGTCGTTTTTTCATTCGAGGTAATTGATATAGTTGAATCCATCGGGGCGTTGACTGGTATGCGAAGCAATATGAGTGTGCCATCCCAGTGAAAGAAACGGCTAATGTCGGCATAATAATTCAGGCTATGGTTTTCGTATCGATGGAAAGCACTACCCAAGAGCATAAAGAAGGAGCCGTTCAATCCTTCGACAAGCATGCGTTTGGATGTGGAAAAGCCATAGCCTCGATTCTCGGTCTCAGGTCGGTTTTTTGTCGACCTCCCTTCATTGGCCAATCGAAGGGCTTCGGCTGGGTCACCATCAATTTCCTGTTGATAAAGACCTAAGCGTTGGTAGTTACCTGGAATGGTGACACCATTATCGGCAATGCAAAGGTTGATGCTCTGATCGCGTTCGAGATACTGCGAGAACAGGTATCCATCCGGACTTCCCGAATGTTCATAGATACTGTCTATAAGTTCGCTGAGAAAATAGCTGACCGAAGTGTTGATTGCCGATCCGACATGGGTCTGGCGGACGATAATATTTCGTGCGATGGAACAAAAAGCATCCTTGTTGCCATCGGTCATAGAAAAGCTACACAAAGGTATGTAGTTTCGGTCGGCATATTGGGCCATAACCTGTTCAGCTGCCTCACGGGTCGCGTTCTCAAAATGGAGCATACGGTCAAAGTGGATGCCGTTAAGAAACGACTGCATTTGCAAGGAAATGTTCTCGCAACGAATGTCTTGCGCGGACTGCTGTCGGAAGATAGCGAGCGGCGCGAGGAAAAAAGGATGGAGGGTGGTAACATCACGGAAATCCCAGACCACAGTGTCGCCACTGGTGGCTTGCCTTGTTTGCTCAATCACCTGAACAAGGCAATTGAAATTCTCGCCCTTAAATTCGTCCGCACAAACGTTAGGAACAATCACTCTTTGCATATTTTACCGTTTTTCAAAACGCAAAAATACATTTTTTTCACCAATTCGGTTTGCTTTTCCAAAAATTCCGTATTTTTGCCCCGCTGTTTCGCCCGAAAAGGCCAAGCGGCAGACATATTGAAAGAAAGGCGTTGCACTAACGCTTTATCTGCGGCATATCGAATCTGGAAAATTCAAATCTTCCGCAAGGTAAAGTAATAGCCAACGCCCATTATGGTAGTCTGTACATTCCAAAGTTTGTATATGCTAACAGCGTGGGCTATGGTATTGCTTATCCTCGGAAGATGGGCAATCCAGAGCCTCGATATGCAGGATGAGCAATAGTTCAGATACCCGCGCTTCTTTTTTCGGTGTGTTTTGAGAGTAACTAATCAAATCAAAAAAGATTTGGCGTTTTGGGTGTCGGCGCCGCTGAAAAACACAGAAAAAAAATGAACAGATTTACTCGATTGATGGCCATGGCCGTGATGCTATTCGTGGGCGGCAACTCTTCGCACAGAGAGACCTCTATGTGAACTTGGGAGCCGCCATTCCGGTGGGCAACTTTGCCGCAGGCGACAACCAAACTTTCGCTCTGCTGAACGAAGACACTGAGGCTGGAGCTGGATTCGGCTTCTCGGCCGGACTGAAAATCAACTTCCACACCAAGGTGAAAGGCTTGGGGGTCATTGCCTCCTTGGACGGCATCTACAACGGCCTGAATGCCGAGATGCGAGATGTACTGCAAGACTTGGCGGACTATTGGGATTCGCAATTCTCGCGCGACTTCACGCTCAAGTCGCCCAGCTACCTTAACTTCCCTGTTATGGCAGGCTTGCGTTACACATACGGCATCAATGCCAAGACAAGCATCTATGGCGAAGCGGCTCTGGGAGCCAATCTCCGCGTCATCACCAACCTGGAACTGAGTGGCAAAAGCGAGAGCTACAGAGAGACCTTGACTTGCACCTACAACTCGGCATTCGGTTTCGCCTACCAGTTGGGCGCGGGTGTCAATCTGACCGACAAGATCAGCCTTGGCCTCAATTACTACAACCTTGGCACGGCCAAAGTGAGTGGAAAGATGACGGACAAGCAGACCTACAACTACAACACCAACAACAATTCCGAGAAATTCAAGCTGAAGCGCATCACGCCCTCGTTGGTCATGATACGCTTGGGCTACAGATTCTAAACACTAACCCATTAAGAGTCTGTTTAAATTTCAGGTTGATAATTTGTTGAGCATGATTTTTGAGAAGGCAATTTGGATCATGGCCTCAGAGGATTCGGAGTAGAACTCGTAGTCCATGGCGATTCTCCTAAAGTTGTAGAGCCAGGCGAAAGGCC
>JAFUAA010000052.1 GCA_017460915.1 Bacteroidales bacterium
CAAACTCATCGCGGAGCCCCAAAAGGCTCCCACCACCACCGCCAAAACTATGCTTTCCCCGCTCGGGTCAGTGTATTTCAGCGGATTGTTCAGGCAATACGAATACCTGTTGAAGCTCTGCGAATAGTCGGGCGCCTGGATGTAGTTGTCGGGAGAGAGGAACGTGCTCATCACTGGGTCGTACACCCTGCCGTTCATGTTGATCAGGCCAAAGGCGTAGAGGTGCTCGTGGCCCGTGAATCCACGGTCGAACATCGGCACGCGCATGCCGTCGAACGAGCCTGTCCACGTCTCCGGGTCGCGCATGTTGCCCCACGCGTCGAAGCTCTGCTCGCGCTCCACAACGCCGCTGGCGTCGGTGATGGTCGTCCAGCTGCCCAGATGGTCCTTGTAGATGTAGTGGATTTCGTCGCTGTCGCCGCTGTGCTCCACCACCGCGAACACGCCAAGTGGGCCGGTGAGGAAGGTGCGGCTCACGGTGTAGCGGTTCTCGGTCACAAACTCGCAGTGGTCGCCGTAGCGCTTCTCTCTCAGCGTGTAGTTGCCCAGCTTCTCCTCCATGTGGATGCGCTGTCGATCGTAGCCGTAGGTGTATGACAGCGACATCTGCTGCCCGTTGCCATTTTGGGTGATGGTCTTCACTTTGTCGAACAGCGTGTAGGTGATGTCCTGTTGGTCCGTCGGGAACGGGCTGCCGTACATCTGTGCCCCGCTCATGGCATGGGGTTTCAGCCTGCCAGTTTGGTCGTATGTACCGTATTGCGCACCGTCGAAAACAGTTTGCCCGTCAGCCTGCTTTGACAGCATCCGGCCGTAGGCATCGTATTCCATTACACTCACCACGTCGTTCAGCCTGATGCTGTTCAATCGGTTTAGGTTGTCGTATGTGAAATGCTCTTCCAAGTTCCTCATGTTGTCTTTTCGCGCCGCTAAATTAGTAAAATTATCGTAATCGTACGACATATCCTGCAAAATATTTTGGTTTTTAGCGACTTGCTGCGTCAAGATGCCGCGCAAGCGGTGCGTGTCGTCGTCGTAGGTCAGAGTTGAACCTACGTAGTTGCCTGTCATATACTTGGTGATTTGGCCCATGGCGTTCTTTTCACGGGTGAGCCAAAGGGTGGTGCCGCTGTCATCAGTCAGTCGTTTCAGATGTCCAGTAGGGCTGTACTCCCTCCTTAGCCTGTAGCCTGTCGGGTAGGTCGTCTCGTGCAAGCGGCCCGTGTTGGGCTCATACGTGAAGTAGGTCGTCAGCGAACTACCGCCAAAAGCCTCGAAAACAGACTCGACCCGCTTGAGGGCGTCATACTTATAAATCAAGGTTTGTTCGCCATCATCATAGTCTATGGATTGAAGCAAACCTTTCTCGTTTCCCATGTCGCAGTAGTTCCACGTTGTGACGACTGGGGTGCCGCCTCTGCTCTGTTCCGTCCGCTGGTGGACACGTCCGAGTTCGTCATATTGGTATCGAGTGCTGATGTTTCTTGGATTGACGCTCGACTCCATTTGCCCGTATGCGTTATAGCTGCTCACGACAGTGCCATAGTCGGGGTCGGTCAGTTTCGTACGGTTGCGCGCATTGTCATATTCCATGCTCACGCGGGTGTTTTCGTCGTTCCCGATTTGGGCATGCTTCAGGCTGCCGTCGGCGTAATAAGTGTATTTAACTATGTTTTGGACGGCGTCGGTGCTTTCGGTTACCCATCCCACCGCATTGACAGTTTTTGTAACAGTTTGCGGAGTTGTTTCTTCCGATACCGGATACATAGTGGTCTTAACTATGAAACCGTTATAGTCAATGGTCTGATAAGTGTCATCAGCAAACTTTGTGCAGACGGTTCGGCCATAACCGTCATATTGGTATGCTGTCCATTTGATTTCATCCTCGGAATCATGAAAATAGGGAGCACTAACACCTTCGATAAGCCCTTGGCTGTTGTATCTCGTGTCGGTATAGATGGCTTCGCCATTCAGGCCAAACGTCACGGTTCTCAGGCATCGTCCTGCGGCGTCGTAATAGGTGCTGGTTGTTGTGATGGCCTGGCCGTTGGTGTCCATTTGTGTCGACATCTCTTTGTATTTTGCATTCCTCGGAGCGTGAGCGTCACCAAAAGCCACCCAAATCCTTTCAGTTTTGCTTTGAGTTTGATCAGGATGAACGACTGATTGTAAAGAGCCTAACGGACTTCGTGAATAGATGGTTTGTAGGTTGTTGCAATCTGTTTCTCCAATTAACCAACCATAGCCATCGGTATCGTACTGGTATTGGGTGACATAGCCTTTTGTGTTGGTAACGTTTTCAAGGAATTGACCACCATAATTGTACCCATATATGGTGGTGACGACCGGCAGGGTATTGCTGTCAATCCCTGAAAGGGTCTTTTTTTTGACCGAACCGTTGGCGTAGTATGTAAAAGACTCGCGTGTTGCTAGTCTATCCCTGACATAAATTGGGCTGTCGGGGTGAATTCCGCTAGGATAGTTGGCGACGTTAGTGGGCAAAGTGGGATGGGAATAATCACCGTATTCGTATATCGTCAGCGACTTCACGTCCTCGTTGCCTTCCGATGCATTGCCCTCAGCTGTTGTCAGCACGGATTTTGGCCGATTCACGATCCAACTCGACTCTTGGTCGGCGTATTCGCTCTCGACAACGGTCCTGAACTTGTAACGCGAGGGGAGAACGCCACTGGCACCTGTCAGCGGCGTGTCGTTAATGCAACTATAGGATCTCTTGGCATGGACGACTTTCTTGTATGTGTCCGTCGTATTCAAGTCTGAAAGGTATTCGTTCAAAGTCAGGGTTTGCTTTTCAAAACCATGCGAGCCATCCAGACCGTAATGCCAACCTGTTTGCGACGTTGGGAGAAGCATGTACAGTTTGTCGTTGAGAATGCTTTGACACACTGCATAACTGCATTCTGTGCGTTGAACAAGGTTGTTGTTCGGCCCATAGGCAAGAGCCTCCTTCAACACGCTTTGGCATTTATTTCCTAAATCAGTGGTAGAGAAGCGCTTGATGGATTTTCCTTTATACACATTGGACACATACGATTCGGTGGTGACATCTGAAAAGCCAAGTATTCCGTGCCCTTTGGTGTGAATCATGACATTACTGTAGCGGTATCGTGTTTCCACTGACGGTGTGCCAGCATCGGGGTTGTCTGTGACGGCTTTTTTCAGTGCCTTGATCGGCATCGCACGCGAGAAAATATTCCTGTTGGCATCAGTCTGTCCATTGTCGAGCGTGAAAAAGTCGTTGGCATGATTGCCTGTAAGCGTAGGCATCAGATAGTCGTACTCAAACCTTACCCTATTAGACATGCCATCAACAATACTTTCCACATTGTACCGGTTTGAGATGGGATGCACATAACGAATTACATTGTTGTGCCCATTTGAACCGAGATATCCTAAATACTGGAGGCTCTCTTTGCCGAGAAAGTTCCCGAAGCAGACATTAGTGGTCGAGAAATATGGAGAAGCGTTTATCACTTGCCGGTATGTGTATGGAGGATACCCGCTGTCGTTGCGCATCGGCCCGAAGCAAACAATTGTCTTTTTGTTAAGATCTGGATACATGATGTCCGCTTTGCCGTCGCCATTGAAGTCGCCAACTCGGAGGTATTCGGAAGAACCGAACAAGTTTTCAAGGTTGACAGGGTTGTCATTGATAACTGGATTTGTGCTTTGTCCAATATCCCAACAGAAATAACTATTCCATAGGAACCCGTTTTGCTTAAATAGAAACACACGCCATTCTCCATCAGGATCATAGTCATTGAAACGAAACAGTGCATCCGTGTGGCCGTCCCCGTTGAAATCACCTGGATAGCAGTATCTCCAATTGTTTGGAAGACCGTTATAGTGTTCCTGGAAACCATATTGACCATTGCTGTTGAATAGTTTCACAATCGCTGTTGACGTGTATCCATTTTGTGGATAGGAATATAGTATCTCGGTCTTTCCATCACCATCATAGTCTGCAGGGAAATAAACATCTGCTCCAAGGATGCCATTAATCTCAACCCTATGTTCGACGAATTGCTGTTGGGTTTTGTCGTAGAAGAAATAGATGGAACGGTCAGCTCTTACTTCTATGTTGTCGTTCTCCGAAACATCCGTTTCCATTTCTTTCTCTTCTCTTCGCGATATTTCAAGGATAAAACTGGTTTTTCCCTCACCAAGAAAGTCGCCTAAGATGAGCACATCGCGCTTGCTGCTGGCCAGTCTATAATCTGCATGCGGTGTTTCATGTCTAACGAAATTCAGCCCACCATTTCCGTTTCTTCGTGTAAGATAGATGTCAAGCGTAACAATATCACGCTGCCACCAATTATCTCTTCTTTTGCGGTTAGCGAACATGAAATCATCCATTCCGTCGCCATCGAAATCGGCCACATAAATCCAAGTTATGTTTTCGTCTAAAGTAAATTCCTTTATTTGTGTGAAAACTACATTCCCAGAAGCGTCTCTTTCGTTTAGATAAACTCGTGCCTTTTTTCCGCTGCCATTGGCATTTTTCTCTACCGTGATCATGTCTGTGAAGCCGTCGCCATTGAAGTCTCCCGAGAATTTGACACATTGGCTCTTCATTTGACCATCTCCAGTGAAATTAAAGTTCACAGAGGAAAACTGGTTGTAGTCTGTTCCCCAGTGAATAGTGGTAGCCTTAAACTCTTCTCCTCCTGCTGAAAATGTGATGGTTTTAAGTTTTTCGTACAACTCTGATCCATAGCCACCTGTATAGGCAAAATCATATTGCCATAATTGCCTGTTTTTTGTGCTTGTTGTATTGATTACAGATATTCGTTTAAGGATCATTGATTGGTGCAACGTGTTGTTGCCGATGAATACCGTTTCCTCGTCGGGCCGCTTTTCATATTCCAACTTAATTCTGTAAAGTGGTGATACATCCGAACGGTTGTTACCCGTATAATAGATGTCCGTCAGGAAGTAGTTTGCGTAACCTCGACAATACTTGTAGGACATATAATTACCATTGCGGTCAACGACGCTGTCCAATAACCAAACGCACACGTCGTTGTGTTGCTGCAAGCCAATTCTCGAATCCCATCTACTCCCATAATATGCTATGTTTCCGTTGCTAAGCCACACCTTGAAATACGCGGGGCCATAAGTCGTGTCACACGAATAGGACACAATTTTTGCCATTTGGTCTATTTCGGTGCGATATTCCGCGCCGTTGGCTCCATCGGACAAGCCATTCGCTACCATCAGCCGTTGCCCATCCAACGCAAAACGATCGTCGTTGAAATCAACACCTTTTATGGTGTGGTCGTGATATAGGGTTTGGCCAGTCCTTGTGATCGCCGACACACCTCCAAGGTTCCAGCCCCATCCCAGTAAGCCATTGCCACTCTGATTGTTATAAACAATGGATAAAGAAGGCTGCATTTCGCCTATGCCATTTGGTACATTGATAGGAATGGCATATGTAGCTCCGCCAAGCGCACCAATGTCTACAGCGCCACTAATGCTACCCACTACAACTTCGTTTTCGGAAGAATGTATCATTTCATTCGGCCGTGCTTTCAAGCCGAGAGTTGTCATGCACAGTATTAAGGTGTAAATGTACTTTCTCATTTTTCTTTGTTTTTTTGGGTTAGTACTTGATGATTGTCCAAACGAGAACCTCGTTCCCTGCCTCGAAACGAAGTAGGTAGAGGCCTGTCGCGTACCCCGAAAGATCGAAATCGATGCTGTTTCCGCTTAGTGACTTGCGACTGATGACGGTGCCAGCGGGGGTGTAGAGTGTGGCTTGCAGCCGCGCGCCTTCAACTATGTTGCTCACACCGACTGAAAAATGCCCCTCGGTAGGATTGGGGTAGAGCGTTAGCGCGAAACCTGTCAAAACCTCAATGGAGGTTGCTTGAATGGGTGCGCACAATTCGGCAGGAAGTCCTTCTTGTGAGTCGTAACTTCCGCGAGTCTTCTGAAAAGAGAGTGTCCTCGCTGTTCGGTTCCCGTTTGCATCATAGATGAATTCTACCGCGCCTATTTGCTGTGCAAGGCAGGGCACAGCGGCAGCGGTCATTATCAGGATCAGGATTGCCTTTGTCAGTGTTGTTCTCATGACTTGTAGTTTTATTATTGATTTGTTTTTTGTACAAACACAATAAAAAAGCGTGGAAGTTTCTTATCCACGCCTTGAGGCCCTAGGAACTGCCTATAAAAGTCGATAAGTCAACGTCCACGCCTATCGTGGACGTTTGCTGACTTATTCGCGACTCTTATATCCTGAAATTTCCTAGGTTTCAAGGCTGTGTCGAATAAAAAGCAAGCGCTATTTATATTATGTCTGCATTATTTGCTTCTACATGTTCTCTTGTTTTGTTTACGCTGCAAATATACAAAAAAATCGATTTGTCAAGTGAAAAAGTTGTTGTTTTTCACAAAAAATATGCCTATAAAAACAAAAGGCCGCTCCCAATAGTTTGGAAACGGCCTAGAGGTTGCAAGAAAAGGCTATCTCACCACCAATTTCTTGGTCACCACGGCACCGTTCTCCTCAACGATATTGACGAGATAGATGCCCTTGTGCCATTCGGCAGCATCGATGTTGACGACCTTGCTGCCTTGTTGTTCGCAGACCTTCTGTCCGACGAGGTTATACACCTCCACCTTGGCCACATTCGCGCCTTCCACGGTGAATTGGCCCGTGGTCGGGTTGGGGTAGAATTTGGCTTCAGCGGAGAGCTCGGTGACGTCAAGCAGTTCGTCATTGATAGTGATGAAAAACTCGCGTAGCCCATCGCTTGATTCCACCAATACAGTGGTTGTTACCGTTCCTTTGCTTTGTGAATTGGCATAGAAATGTATGGTGAAATAGTCACCGGGTTCTATCAGTAATGAACCATCGGAAATAATCTCCAGATAATTGGTACCCTCTTCGGTGATGTAATAGATTTCGACAGGGATTTGTAAACCAAAATTGCGGTTTTGCAACACGCCTTCGGCACCGTTTTCGTCTTCTACATACAGGTACGGCGACCCTACAATGGTCAAGCCAAAATCAAGAGCGGTTTTCCGAATCATTGCCGTAACGTGACGCTCGCCCAACGAAGTCAACACTTGGATGTCGTAGGAGAGATGATCGTCTTTTCCTGGAGCCGTTTGGAACCCCACCTCGACCGTAACTGTTTGTCCAGCCTGCAAGGAATACGGCAATGTAATGCCTTCAATATTCAATGAACTAAATTCGGGAAGAATATCTTGAATGGTCACAGTATTGGCGGTTTCGTTGCTGATGACGAATTCTCTTGTTTCACCCATCTGTTCAAACCACAGCGTATCTGGCGTAATCACCAAGTCGCCCGTAGGCTGGTGTTCGCCCACGGTGAAGTGGTGCGGGTCGAGGTCGGCGAAGACGGGCTGCGTGTAGCGGTGCCCCGATTCGTCGGCGCCAAACACGTAGTAGTCGATTTCGGCACCGCCTTCAAAGCCAGTGATGTAGCCCACATACTCGTCGGGATTGCCCGTGGCGGTCATGTGGGCCGTTTGGTAGGCACCGCCGTTGATGCTATAATAAACAAGGAGCGAGTCCTGCTTCAAGTTGGCGCCGCTGTAGGCGATGAACTTGCTCGTCACGGGGATGGATTGTTGCCATTCCTGCTCGCCGTGGAGCACGTCGCGGTGGTCAACAAAAAGCATTTCGAAGTCCATCACGCCACGGGTGCGGCAGTGCAGGGCATCGGTGTTTTCCCAGCCGGCCGAGCCGCCGTTCACTCCCACGATTTCGTAGCCAGGCATGGCCTCCTGATAGACGGCGATGGCGTCGTTGTTATAGGTGTTGTTCGAGCCCATCGGCACATAGACGGTCTTGTTGAGGATGAGGCTGTTGGTGTAAGGCGCGAGGGTGTAGCCACCAGGTTCGTCGACGCGATACACATGGTAAGGATAGCCCCAGCAGCAGTTGGTGGTTTCGAAGTATTCGGCCACCTGCTCGTAGTATTGATAGCGCGGGTTGCTTTGCGGCAGGCGGGCAATCAAGATCTTGTCGGGAGCGAGGTACTTGCCCCAGCAGTCCACGTGGGCGATGTAGTCTCCTTGCGGGTCGATGGTGATGTGGTACGGGTCGATGCCGAGGTAGTCGCGCATCTTGTTGCGGACATTGGTCTCGTTGTTGCCGTTTTCGCTGAGCACGAGGTCGTCGCTCACGCCGTGGCCGCGACCGTCCTCCATCATGTTGCCGCCCGTGTGTTGGAGGTTCATGCCGTACATCGGGATGTTCCAGTAGTTGGCGAACACGCCCGAGATGTTGTCGTCGTTAGGGCGCGGACGGTTGTAGATGTTGTCGACGATGGCGGGTTGGCGGTCTTCGAAGATGTACCACGGGCCGTAGTCGCGCACCCAGTAGGAGTCGGTTTGCGCATTGACGAAACTCACGTTGTCCATGTTGACGCCCGCGCTTTGGAACGCGCTTTGGGCTTGGCTTTGCTGCGAGTTGCTGACGATGCAATACACATGGCAGTTATTGGACAGTTGCGCGACGAGGCTGGTTGGGATGCCGAGGGGATAGCGGATCATCACGCCTTGCATGGGTTCAAACTCGGCCACGAAGCGCGGCTCGCCCGCCGGTGGGTCGGTCTCGACGAAGTTCATGCCTCGCGAAGTGTCGTACATTTCTTCTTCGGAGAGATAGTGCCATCTCATCCAATCGGGTTTCTTGGTATCCTGGGCTTTCAGTGTTACATTAGCCATCAGGAGCAAAAGAGTGAAAATGGATAGTGCTTTTTTCATTGCCGTAAAATTATTTGGCCGCAAAATTAAGAAAATGTTTTGATTGGAAATCAGAATATTTGTCGTAATTTTGCCCTCTCATTAATGAAGACCATAAAACAACCAACAAAAACGAGCACGAATCACTAGTGAAAATGAAACCTCTTCGAACCATATTTCTGTTTTTGTTCCTCATGCTTGGCCTGTCGGCACTCATGGCTCAGCGTCTTGGTGGCGGCCTGATGCTCGGTCCGGCCTTCTCCACCATGAAGATGAGCGAAATCGACAGCACCACGTTCCGTGCCGATTTCACTGGCGGCGTGCGCTTTGCTCTCATCCCCGAGCATTTCGTCATAGGCGGCGAGATTGATGTCATCTATTCGCGCCAAGGCATGCGCACCACGAAAGGCCTCGATGCCGATGGCACCACGATTCGTTATCTCTGCAAGTCGCACTACATTAATGTGCCGCTGCTGCTCAACGTCTATTTTCGGAAATGGAACGAAGACGACGAAGACGAGTCGATGATTCCTCGGTTGCGCATCGGGCCGCAAGTCGGTTTTTGCATTGGCGGCAACGACGTCACCGACGTGCAAGGAAAGAGAAAGCAGCAATACATCATCCCTTGGGAAAAGGGCAGCTTCAACCGCATCGACTATGGCCTGACAGCGGCTTTCAGCTATTGGTTTGTCGAGGTGCGCTACACCTTCGGCATGGCCAACGTCTTCAAGGAAGGCGAGAAGTCCACCAACCACGTGATTTCGGTGACTTGGTCGGATGTATGGTAAGGAAAAACCATCGTCTTTCGTTAGAAAAAGTGTAACAAAACCGCTGTTTTTCCCTTGAAAAAGTGTAGGATTTTCCGAATATTCGTTGGAAAAAGTGTAATAAAGCTTGATTATTCCCTTGAAAAAATGTAAAAAACTCAAATTATTCATTGGAAAAAGTGTAATTTTGCGGTCGAAACAAAACAAGAAAACGCCGTATGCTGAAAAGGAAAATGGAGGAGGCATTGTTGCAGTGGAAAAACACGCCAGACCACAATCCATTGGTAATCATGGGTATCCGTCAATGCGGAAAGACTTTTACCGTGCAACAATTTGCGAAAAGGAACTATTCGAATGTCGTTTACATCGACTTTGCCCTTGAACAGGACAAATATATTGCCTTCACTGGAAACAAGGACGTGGAGAACATTTTGACAAACCTGTCCTCCATCATGCCAGGGGTGAAGTTCATTCCAGGGCGCACCTGCTTTATTTTCGATGAAATACAAGAATGTCCCGACGCTAGGACGGCACTCAAATCATTCAAGATTGACGGGCGGTTCGATGTCATTGCCACGGGGTCGTTGCTCGGCGTAAGAGGCTATGGCGAAAAACAGAAAAAAGAGCAGAACCAACATCTCGGCAAGAATTCCATTCCTGTAGGATACGAAACCATAATGAAAATGTATCCACTTGATTTTGAAGAGTTTTTATGGGCTAACGGCATCAGCGAGAAGATTATTGACGTGCTTCATGATTGTTTCCTGAACGAGAGCCCCGTTCCCGCTGGTATCCATTATTCAATGACGCAACTGCTTTATCGCTATATTGTGGTTGGTGGCTTGCCTGCCGTGGTCAACACGTTTCTTGAGACAAAACATTTCGGGCAAGTGGCCGCCTCGGCAAAAGCCATCATCACAGAGTATGAGGACGATATGGTAAAATACGCCGACGGCCAAAACAAGTCGAACATCCGTGAGTGTTTCGAGTCCATTCCCAAACAGTTGGCCAAGGAAAACAAGAAATTCCAGTATTCCGTCATCAAGAAAGGCGCACGGGCATCGCAATACATAGGCAGCCTTCAGTGGCTTGAGGATGCGGGTATCATTAAAAGGTGTTACAATACAAGCATCACGGAGCTTCCGTTAGAGGGCAACTCCATTGCAGATTGCTTCAAGGTTTATGTCACCGACATTGGGCTGTTGCTTGCCATGCTCGACGCGGGCACCCGTGCCGATGTCATCCAAGGCAATCTATTGGGTTACAAAGGTGCCATTTTCGAGAACCTGATGGCCGACTTTTTGCACAAGCGAGGGCAAAACTTGTATTATTTCCATAAGGACTCAGGCCTTGAACTCGACTTCCTCATACGACATCGCGGCGAGTGTACCCCTTTGGAGGTGAAGGCCAAGTCAGGCAAATCGAAAAGCCTTTCCTCCGTATTGAACAATCCGCAGCATTATCATGTCAGCCACGCGATTAAATTCGGGAACTACAACATCGGACGCGAAGGGCCACTGCTGACCGTACCACTTTATATGGGCTTCTTCATCGACTTTGAAGACGATGCCGACATCCAACTGGAGCCTATCGACATCGATGCCATTAATGCTTTGGCCGAGGAGATGCTGAAGCCGTAGGGATTCAAAGAAAAAAGCCAGAACCTCTGAGCCCTGGCCTTCGTTGATTTAATTGATTATTCGTATTCGAATATTTCATAAGAGGCACCATGATTCCTCATGGTTGGATATCCATCTTTATCATATTGGTACGTATAAGTATTCCCTCCATGTCCTGACCAATAAATCTGCGTTACATTGTGGTTGGAAAAAATGGGCCATTTCGTCCAATGCCGAAGTAATCCTCTGGCTGTCTTAATTCATTAAAAGAAAACAAACCTTTGAATGGATTGGTTTTGTCATCATACGACAAATAAGCATCTACTTCATCATTATCTTCACTCACCTTCATCTTGGATATATTACCATCATTCCAAGTGAATTGAAAACTATAATCCTCATAGTCAGATGTGATAACTATTTTGGATAGCGTACTTCCCTGATAAAGGAATTGATACTGATAACGATTTTCTTCATTCAAGACAAGATTTGCTGATCTCAAGAGATTCCCATCATAGTCAAAATCAACATATCCGTTATATCCATAATAATCCTTGTATCCAATTCGTACAACACGTTGTCCTTCATAAATAAAGAATTCCTCATCGTCTACTTCTCCGTCAGAATAACAATATTTAGAAGCTGTTTAAAAATGAGTAAAAAAGTATTCTATTCGAACCAAAAAAGTTATATAAATAATTGATAATCAGTAGGTTGATTGGATATTTTTTCGTATCTTTGTGGTTTCCAATCATTTAGACATGAATAGAGGATACCCAACTAACCTTACCGATTACGAGTGGCAAATATTGCAAAAAAATCTGGAACCCACGCCAAGAAAGAGAAAATGTTCTCTCC
>JAFUAA010000053.1 GCA_017460915.1 Bacteroidales bacterium
CTTGTATCTTTGCCTTCCGACAACCACACCGTTCTTCGTGTAGCGGGCACTTTTGCACTTTGGACAATCCATGGTATTTACAATATTGGTTCAAGCCGCAAAGATACATATTATTTCCTATATTAGATTAACAATACCACTTTTTTTAGATTGAATGTTAGATATAAATCCGTCGAAAATGACCGTCAATTTGTGGCTTTAGAGGAAAAGACCACTCCTCTTATACCCGACATCGTATTAAGCCGATTTTTCGTGATCAGGAATGAGATACTAACAGATTACGACTTTTTCGATGAACATTATTCCGAGTATCATAATAAAGGAGGGTTCTACGACATACCATGCCCAGACGCTGATGGTTATTTTTTTAGTTTTGACATTGAAGAAAAGGTGATTAAGACCTTTTGTGTTAGCCACTTTAAATAATGCTTTTATGTGTTGCAACTGCCACAAAAATGACACAAAAACACCACTTAATAGATAAATCACTAAATCATAAACAATTGGCGGCCAAAGTCGTTTGGAAATTGAAATTTTGGGAGTTTGTCACTGGTTCGAGTCCAGTACGTCCCACAAAACACAAAACCTGCTGAATTTCGGCGGGTTTTCGTTTTTTTTACTCGTCCAAAAAACTTTTTCTTATCTTTACCGCCTCAAAACCACCATCACCACGAAGAAGATCATCATCAGCTTATTCGCCCTCTTGGGATTGGCCTCATGCAGCCAGCAAAGTTATGAATACGAAACCGACAGCTTCACCACAAAGAGCGGCAAAACAGTCAAATTCCACGCCCTGACTCACGCCAGCATCAGAATCGAATATGATGGCAAGGAAATCGTCATCGACCCCGTGACGAAGTTGGGCGATAAGACCATCGACTACACCACCATGCCCAAAGCGGATTATCTCTTCATCACCCACGAGCATTTCGACCATTTCGACACCTTAGCCACCAAGCAACTCACGGGTGACAACACGCAGCTCATCACCAACCAACGCTGCGCCGACATGCTTGGCTACGGCAAAGTGATGGCTAATGGCGATACGCTTCAACCGGCCGAGGACTTTACTGTTGAGGCCGTCCCCGCCTACAACACCACCCAATAGCACCTGCAATTCCACCCCAAAGGTCGCGACAACGGCTTCATCCTCACCATTGACGGCACCAGAATCTATGTTGCAGGCGACACCGAGGACATCCCTGAAATGGCTGACATCCACGACATCGACATTGCTTTCATGCCTTGCAACCAGCCTTACACCATGACGGTCGAACAACTCCTAAATGCCGCAAGAATGGTCAAGCCGAAAGTGCTGTTCCCTTATCATTATGGCCAGACCAACGTCAGCGGCATCCCAACCCAGCTCGAAACTGAGGGCATCGACGTCAGAATAAGGCATTACGAATAAGAAACGCATCCGAGTTTGCAAGGCGAACGCCAAACACGGAACAAGGGAAAAGCGAGCAAAAACCTCTGCTCGCTTTTTTTATTTGCCCGTCTCACACTAATTCCCTATCTTTGCCGTTCCAAATAAAACGACAAGATTTATCAAACAGATATGATGCAAAACAATATCGTACCCCAAGACATCGCAAAGAAACTCTTTGCTGAGAGCGGACTGCCGAGCATCGGCAAGGCCGGCATCCGCGAAATCAACAAGTTGGCCCGCGACATCGAAGCCGCCTGCGGCAAGAATTTCATCCACATGGAGATTGGCAACCCTGGCCTGCCCGCCGCCCAAGTCGGCGTCGAAGCCCAAATCAAGGCTTTGCAGGATGGCGTGGCCGCCAACTATCCGCCCATCGACGGCGCACCTATATTAAAAAAGGAGGCATCGCGCTTCATCAAGAACTTCCTTGACCTCAACGTGGATGCCGCCAACTGCGTGCCCACCGTCGGTTCCATGCAGGGCGCTTTCGCCTCGTTCATGATTGCCGGTCACACCAGCGTGAAGAAAAACACGATGCTTTTCATCGACCCGGGCTTCCCCGTCCACAAGTTCCAGAACAAGGTGTTGGACATCCCGATGGAGCATTTCGACATCTACGAATACCGTGGCGAAAAGCTGCGCGACAAGCTGGAAGAGGTGCTGAGCAAGGGCAACATCCACAGCCTGCTCTACTCCAACCCCAACAACCCGACTTGGGTGTGCCTCACCGACGAGGAACTGCGCATCATCGGCGAAATGGCCAACAAATACGACGTCATCGTCATGGAAGACCTCGCCTACTTCGGCATGGACTTCCGCAAGGACTACAGTCACCCGGGCGTGGCTCCGTTCCAACCCAGCGTGGGCAAATACACCGACAACTACATCCTGATGATTTCCAGCTCGAAAGCCTTCAGCTACGCCGGCGAGCGCTGCGCCATCCTCGGCATCAGCGACAAACTGGCCCAACGCCATTACGCCGACCTGAAAGCCTTCTGCGGACAGGACGTCTTCCTGCGTGCCATTCTCTTCGGTGCCTTGCACCCGCTGAGTTCGGGCACTTCACACTCGGCCCAATACGCCTTGGCCGCCGTAATGAAGGCCGTCAACGACGGCACCTACAACTATCGTGAGGACGTGCTGGAATACGGCCGCAAGGCCGAGCTGATGAAGAAAGCCTTCACCGACAACGGCTTCTACATCACCTACGACGAGGACTGCGGTGAGCCCATCGCCGACGGCTTCTATTTCACCTATTGCTATCCAGGTTTCACGGGCGCCGATTTGGTGGAGGAAATGATGTACTACGGCATCTCCGCCATCTCTTTGGACACCTGCGGCAGCACCAAGCAAGGCATCCGCGCCTGCACTTCGCTGATTCAGCGCGAGGAGATCCCGGTTTTGGCCGAGAGATTAGCCGCCTTTGCCAAGGACCATCCAGTGAAGTAAACCACAAGTTTCATCAAACGACATCTCCGCTTTTGGCTTTCAAGGGCGGAGTTTTTTTTCGCATATAAATCACTTTCCCTATTTTTGCAATTCGCGTAAAAGAGAAGAGCGGAGCATCTGTTTGTATAAAAAAACATTCATAATTATGAATTCTCTCTCTTTCATAGAATTGGACAATCTGAATCCTATCCTCCATTGGGTTATCCTCGTCGCTAGCCTCTCATTGCTTGCCTTGGGTCTTTGGTGGTTTTGGAAAAAGTATAGTTTTAAGGATGAATCCGACTAAGCACCAAGAAAAAATGACGAAAATTCGGTTGTGCGCATTCATTGTGAGGGGGGCAATACGCGCCTATAGCAAAATGAAACAAGCGTGATAGCGAAGCCTTTTCGGAGAAGACTTTTTGTCCGAGAAAAATTTCAGATTCGATGTCACCTTTTGCCTTCCGAACTTGTTATAGTGGCGAACTGGTTCAGAAAACAAAAGTCTAACAATTAAAAACAAATAGGGATTTTCCTTGACTACAAAGGAGGAATGAACCCAGATGACCTTCAACTAATTTATGTTGCGGGCTCCATCCTTATAGGTGTCGGCATCGCCTTCCTCATCAACTACAATGTGGGAAAACGGATGCTTACCAAAGAAATCGATGTGGAGGAAAACAACCTGACGGAACAGGAATAATCCGTGACACGCGAAGGATTCATAAAACTTGTGGAGCGAGAGCAAGAGGCCTTGCGAGGCTTCTTGCTCTACCTCTGCTGCGGCAACAAGGAGGAGGCCGACGACATCGCCCAAGATGCATTGGTGAAGGCTTATCTTTCGTCGGCTGGCTATCAGGAAAAGGGACGGTTCCGCTCGTGGCTCTTCAAAATTGCGCACAACACCTTCCTCAACCACAAGGCGAGCCTGCGCTACACGGAAAGCATCGAGGAAGCCAGGATGCTCATCAGCGACACCGCCGCTGACGCTTCCTTTGAACACCAAGACCTTTATGTTGCCCTGCGCACCCTGCCACCCAAAGAACGCTCGGCCATCACACTGTTCTATCTCAACGGGTACAATATCAAGGAGATAGCCACCATCACCGAGGCTTCGGAGGATGCCGTAAAGAAACAACTCTCGCGGGGACGTGACCAACTGAAAGAAAAACTGAAGCTATGAACAAAGACCAAGCCCTTGAGGAACTTTTCCTCGCCCAGAAACCTCATTTCGATGACAACGAGAACTTCATGGCCTCGCTCACCAAGCGTTTGGATGCCGTGGAATACATCAAGCAGCACCAAGAAGCCACGATTCGTCGCTACAAGATGGCTATGGTGGTGGCCTTTGTCGTGGGCATCATCAGCGGTGCCATCACCATTGCGTTTTTGCTTTCCACGCCTGCCGTCGTTCCTTTGTTCACCTTCCAAGCACAAACAGGCATCCTTTCCTGGCTTTCCGCGAACTCCCGAATTCTTACCGCCACGGCACTTTCCTTGTTGGTTACTCTTGGGCTTATCAGTATTATCGGTAATATTCAGGATATTAGGAGTATGCGGGATATGCAATGTAATCAAACCCGCTTCAGCCAAAGGCCGAGAAAACGGTCGTAAACGATATAGCCCTCGGCGGTCTGATAGACCAAGTCTTTGTCCACCAGCACGATCAAGGCTGACTTGACGCTGCTGGCGCTGGGCAATTCAAAGCGCTTGATGAACTCATTACCCAACGGCTGCTCAACGACCTCCGCGTGGGCAATGGCTTTCAACAGACTGAATTGGTTGTCGGTCAAAAACGAGGTGAGCATCTGATAATGTGGTGCCAACGCATTGACGTGGAACATAATGGCCTCGACCGCCTGTTTGTCCGTTTCCACTTTCTTTCCTTGCTCGTACAGCCGATTCAAGATGGCTTGCAGGTACCAAGTGTAGCCATCGAAACGCTGATAGATGTTATGAAACACTTGCTGGCTGAACGAGCCTTTCTTTGCCTCGAAAAATGCCTTGGCAAACTCATAGTAGGTCTCCTCTTGAAGCGGATCCAGATTCATCAGTTGCGTACTTTGATAGAAAGGTCGGTTGGGCGCGCAAAACATCTCCTCCATCAAATGCTTCTTGCTGCCTGAAAAGATGAACTTCACATGATGAATGAACTGGATATGGGAACGCAGCATAGCCTCGGTACCCGTTTCCGGATATTCCGTAATCTGCTGAAACTCATCGAAGGCCACATACACGGGCTTGTTCAAGTCGTTCAGATGGGTGAAGATGCTCTTGAGCGTGTATTCGGCCTGCACGGGAACCACGCTGACCGAAACGGTGGGCTTCCCCGTCATCAGGTCGGGGGTAATTGTGGGTCGCAGTCCCTTGAAGAAATCCAGCACCTTGTTGGCAAACGACTTCTCTCTTTCCAGTGCGTCTTCAATCACCGCCCTGCACAAGGTTTCCACAAACTCCTGTAGGTTTTTGGTCGAGAAAATGTCAATGTAAATACAAATTGCATCCTTGCCTTCCTCTTTGATTTGGTGAAAAACGTGGTTTATCAACCCAGTTTTCCCTATTTTTCTTGGAGAAATCAGGGTTAAATTGCGTCCATTATTAAGCGCAGAAATCATATTTTTCGACTCTTTTTCACGGTCACAAAAATACTCTGGATCTTCATATCCTTGGTAAACAAACGGATTATCAAGCCGTTTCTGTTTTGTCTTTGCCATAACACTTGTTTTTTCATTGCGAAAATCTCGTTGCGAACTTTTCGTAACGAACTTTACGCAATGCAAAAATAGATATTTTTGGTTTATCAGCCATACTTTTTCGCTTTTTTTTCAAGAAAATCGCCGTACTTTTGCTGTCACATTCAGATGAACACCATGCAATCCGAAAGAATCCTTCTCCGCCCTTGGCTCGAAAGCGATGCCGAGACTTTATACAAATACGCCAGCGACCCCGATGTGGGGCCGCGTGCCGGCTGGCCGCCGCACAAGTCAGCGGAGGAAAGCCTGGAAATCATCCGCACCGTTTTCCACAACGACCACACTTGGGCCATCGTACTCAAGGAAACCGGCGAGGCTATTGGTTGCATGGGCTATTATCCTCACGGCGAGAGCAATATCCATATCGGCGAGCAGGACGCGGAATTGGGCTATTGGGTCGCCAAGCCCTACTGGAACCAAGGCCTTTGCACCGAGGCGTTGCGGCTTATGATTGACTACTGCTTCAACCAAATGCGGTTCCAAACCCTTTGGAGTGATTTCTTCGTCAACAATACGGCATCGGGGCGTGTGATGCAGAAATGCGGCTTCCACGACACAGGCGAAACCAATTGGTGCAGCCATCTGTATCACGGAGAGGAGGCTCCAGTAAAGATAATGAAGCTGGAAAAAGAATAAAAAAACGTTTGGAGTAACAAATGTTACGCCCCTTTCCGTTGAAGGTGAATATTTTTGCAGCACTAAACAACTAAAAGACTGCAAAATGAGTTACAACGACTGGAAAGACAAAACCGCCAACTTCAAGCAAATCGATGTGCGCGGTGTGCTAGGGAACTTCTTCCCCGGACTGAAAATGCAAGCCTCAAAAATGGCTGCTGGCGAAGGCATAACCATCATCCAAACCTTTGAGCCCATACCGCTTTACGAGGTAATGGAAGACCTTGGTTTTGAACACTATACCGAAAAGGTAGGCGAGGCCGAATACCACACCTATTTCTATCGCAAAGAAATGAAACAAGCTGAGAAAGACATCCCGATGCGGCCTTACGCGCTCACCAATATGGCCTTGATTGACGACGACCTGGCCCAGACCGCCGTCAACTTCTGGGACCTGACTTGGAACGACAACCGCCGTCACCTGCCTTACAAGATGCGCCTCTTGCTCTCGCTGACCAATGCCGTCGGTGCAGGAAGAATGCGCCAAGCCACGCGCGAGCTGGTGAAGGCATACATCCACGGCCTCGACAGCGCCGCCTTGGATGATGTGTTCGAACTGCTCGCCTGGAACCAAGGCATCGGCTATTTCAGCTCCGAAATCGGACCCTCTACCCTATTTCAAGCCTACAAGACCATCAAACAGATGGAGAAAAAAGGCAACAGCCGCGCCGAAATCATTGAGGTGCTGAAAGAGAAATTCGGGGAGAAAAATCCTGACATCAAGGTACAATAACCATTGTAGAGACGCAAAATTTTGCGTCTCTACCACAATAATACAATTATGGAAATCACCAAAGAAACCAAATTAGCCAACCTCATCGCCCAATATCCATGGCTGAAAGAGGAAATCGTGAAAGTGAACGAGAAGTTCAAGATGCTCAACTCGCCTATCGGCAAAATCATGATGGGCAAGGCCACCATCGCCGAGATGAGTAAGAAATCGGGGATGGAGGCGGAAGACATCATTGGCAGAATAATGGAATTGATCGAAAACCATAAATAACGGAAAAATGAGAAAACACGTAAAAGGACACGTCAGCTGGGTAGGTTACATCGACTGGGAACTGGAATCGTTCCACGGCGACGACTACTCCATCATGAACGGCTCAAGCCAAAACGCTTATCTGATCGAAGAAGAGAAAACCGTCCTCATCGACACGGTCTGGACGCCCCACCGCTTCGATTTCGTCGAAAACCTGAAAAAGGAAATCGACCTGAACAAAATCGACTTCATCGTGGCCAACCATGGCGAGTGCGACCACAGCGGCTCGCTCACCGCACTGATGGAGGCCATCCCCAACACGCCCATCTATTGCACCGCCAATGCCGTGAAAAGCATTGAAGGTCAATATGGCAAACGCGGTTGGAACTTCCACATCGTGAAGACTGGCGACAGTGTTGAAATCGGACGCGGAAAGAAACTGGTCTTCGTCGAGATGCGCATGTTGCACTGGCCCGACTCGATGGCCACCTACATGACCGGTGACGGCATCCTCTTCTCCAACGATGCCTTTGGCCAACACTACGCCGTCGAAGAACTCTTCAACGACAAGGCCGACCCATGCCTGCTCAACAAGGAGGCGATGAAGTATTTCGCCAATATCCTGAATCCTTTTGCCCCCATCCTGACCAAGAAATTGGAGGAAATCGCAGGTTTCAACCTGCCCATCGAGATGATTGCCCCGTCGCACGGTGCCCTCTGGCGCAGGAACCCGCTGCAAATCGTGGAGAAATACGCGACCTGGGCCAAGACCTATCAAGAAGACCAAGTGACCATCGCCTACGACACGATGTGGGAAGGCACGACCAAAATCGCACACCGCATCGCCGAGGAGATCCATCGCCAAAGTCCCAACACGGTGGTGAAGGTGTTCAACATCGCCAAAGCCGACAAGAACGAAATCATGACTGAGGTCTTCAAGTCGAAAGCCATCGCCGTAGGCTCACCCACCGTCAGCAACAGCATCCTTTCGTCCGTGGCGGGTTGGATGGAATTCCTCAAGCAACTGAAATTCAAGAACAAGAAAGCTGCCGCCTTCGGCTGCTACGGCTGGAGTGGTGAATCAGTGAAACTATTGCAAGAGAAACTGAAAGATGCTGGTTTTGAGGTCATCGACGAGAACATCCATGCCCCTTGGACACCCGAAGAGCAAGCCTTGGCAGGCATTCCTGAGTTGGTCAGGAATTTGCTTGGCCAAGCGGAAAAAGAAGAGCCTGCTGAGGTTGTGGCCAGCAACACCGATATGCCTAAATACCAGTGTGGTCCCTGCGGCTACGTCTACGACCCAACCAAAGGCGACCCCGACAGCGGCATTGCCCCAGGCACACCTTTCGAGACCTTGCCTGACAATTGGCGCTGCCCCGTTTGTGGCGTAAGCAAGAATATGTTTCAAATGATGATGTAAAAACCTAACACAATGAAGTACAGAGTAAACGACAGTTGCATCGGCTGCGGCCTTTGCGAATCCACCTGCCCCGAAGTGTTTTCCATCCAAGGCGATGTTGCCGTGGCCATCGAAGGCGATGTGCCAGAAAGTGCTTTGACTTCAGCCGCCGAAGCCAAGGACGGCTGCCCTGTGGGTGCCATTGAAGAAGCATAAAGCAGTCTTTTTTTGATTCCACACAAATCCGTAATCCAGGCGAAGGCTTAGATTGCGGATTTTTCGCTTCCTTACTTTCTATCTCATGAAAAATATCTATCTTTGCCATCGATAAAAGGAAAGGAACTGATTATGAGTTACTCGGAAATGGCACAATTGGAACTGATGAATGCGGCCGCCAATGTCACCACTAAGGAAGACTTGGATGCTTTGAAACTGACTTTGTCGCTTTTCTTTGCCGAATTGGCGCAACGAGCCATCGACAAGCTGTGGGACGAGGGCAAGTTGGACCAAGCCAAGTTGGACGAACTGCGTGGACAACATTTGCGCAAGTTCGTGGATTGTGCCATTGCTGCAAGCGCCGACTACATCGTTACTGAAGACAATCATTTCAATCGGCTCAAATCGATTCCGTTCCCAAGGACGAGGATTCTGACTTTGGACGAATTCAATGCCGTTGAAAGGTACGACCTATGAAACATGGATCTCTGCCGTATTTGAAAAAAACACAACAAAAACCTTGCAACTTTGAAAAATTGTGTACTTTTGCACCGACAAAACACGAATAGTAACCCATAAAAACGAAACGAATATGCAATAAAAGCGCAGGATTGCGTGAAATTGAAACTACATAAACAACAGCATTAAAACTGGATTCTTCTCCTATAAAATTTGCCGATTTTAAGAAGAGTTGAATGCATCCAATAGGTTTTAGTCAAGATGCTTACGTATTAGCGTGAGATTGACTTATTTCTTGTGGATGCAGGTTACGGCAAATACCTATAGGAGCGGGAAACGAGACGGTTTCACGCTTTTTTTTGTGCTTGTTTGGAATAGGAACAAATCAATCAGACAAGTAATAACAACTAAAATCACAAAGAAATGAAAAAGATTGGAATTATCATTCTAACAGCACTTGCTCTTATGGGTGGCTGTAAGACAAAAGAAAAGGTTCAAAAGCCTAAAGATGGAACTGTTGCGACAGACACAATCGCCTTGCAAGATTCAACGGCAATTACAACCGAAATTCCCGAGAGCGGTGTGGAGACCACACAAAGTGAAGATTTGGAAGAGCCTGTCGTGCCAAAAGAAAACACAACAGGCGAACCCATAGTAGCGCACATCAACACAGTAGAGATATTGGCCACCATGCCTGAAACTGCCAAAGCAGAGGAAGCGCTTACGGCTTATGGGCAAGAGGTGGAAACCCAAATCAAGGCCATGCTTGAGGAGTATCAGAAAAAGGTGGAGGAATTTGAGTCACAGCAGGATTCCCTGTCGGATTTGATGAAAAAGACCAAGGAAAACGAAATCCTTGATTTGCAGAACCGCATTCAAATGTTCCAAGAGAATGCCGAGAAAGAGTTCGCCAGCAAACAAACTGCACTTTACGCGCCCATCAGGGAGAAACTGCAAAAGGCGATGAGAGTCGTCACTTTAGAGCAAGGGTATACTTACATGCTCGACATCACTTCTGGTGCCATTGTGTATATCGGCGACGATGCCATTGACGCAACGCCATTGGTGAAGAAGAAACTGGGGTTAAAATAATGGAATCAAACAAAAAAATGATGAAAAACATAAGATTATTATTGGTTTCTGCCCTGCTCGGTTTTGCTTCGAGCGGGGCTTGGGGACAAAACACGCAATGGGATGTTTACAATGTAATTCCATATTACAAGAACACTTCGTTTATCTTTGATTCACAAGATGCCTGGGACGGATACTCTTTTTACAGCGAGTCACAAGGACTCAGGAAATATGATTCTGGGAAGAAACTTGGCTTTACCATTTATGATGATTATTCTGTGACATTGGATTATTCTTCAACTATGCTTTTGTTCCGAGATGATTACAGATGGTCAAACATCCCAATACATATCAGCGGGACGGGAATAGTGAGATGGCAAAATGACAGATTGGTAATTGACCTGAGTGTACAGACAAGCACCACTGGAGGGAGCGATCATGGGTCTAAATACGAAGGGACTAGACAAGGAGATGTTTATTCCACAGAAGAGTATTCTTTCCCTTCCTATTCAGATACCAAGAAATACTCCTACGTTCTTGAATATGCAGACGGACAAGGTTTTAGGCTTATTGGCAACGATATTATGTCCGTGATTACCGGAACTGACCATTTCTGGGCTGATAATGGAGTTTCAAGAGATGTGCCGATATACTATCAGATATGCCTCAAATTAACCCAACGATTTTTCTATTTCAATGCAGTTGAAAAATCCCAAAGTGAATTGAATGAGCAAACTTCAGACCCATACGGAAAATGGCAGTGGAATGATGACAGAAGCGAAATTCTCCTTGAATCAGCTCAAGAAGATGCAAATTGGGTCATTTGGAACCGTAAGAATAAAATAGGAAGTCTAAGAAACAGTATTGAAGATTTGGAGAATGATACGACCTTGAGATGGGATTTGAAACAATCAATGATTGAAGGCACATACAGACAAATTCAAGAAATACAAGATTGTCCCATTACATGGGGTGTTGTCTTAAATAAAAACGGATCGGGATACAAAACTGAAATAACAGATGATGGAGAGGAATTGACTTATTTGATGATTCCATTTGATGGAGGATCGGAGCAAAGCTTTTCTTTTGTGGTAAATAGAGCGCAAGATGATTTAGATAATAATATGGCCAAAGCATTCCACGAAATACTTGCTAAAATGATTGATCAAGAAACCAATTATTCCAATCATCATACATATGAATATGTCCAATACGACCGCTTTATGGGCACACTGAAACGCGATGCGTCAATATTGAACCAAATCAAGGACAAACGCATCATGATTGTGAACTACAAACAAAATGGCTCAGACAAAACTACCACGTTCCAATTGGAAGGCTTGGAAGCCATCTATAATGCGATAACACAATGAAAACGATTAGATTCATCTTTATTGCGACCTTTTTGTTTGCGGTTTGGAACGCCCAAGCGCAAAACCGTTTGCGCATTGCCATTCTCGATTTGGATGCAGGTGTGAATCGCACCCAACAACAGGTGAATGGATTGGCGGATATGCTTTCGGTGGAACTGTTTAATTCGGGTTGTTTCACCATCGTGGAACGGTCAAAGGTCGAGAAGGTCATTCGGGAGCAACATTTCCGGATGACATACTTGACGGATGCCCAAAGGAAGAAAATCGGTGGCACACTGAAAGTGGATGCAATTGTTACGGGGACGATTAATTTCATTCCTCGTGACACTCATTATGGTTCTGACTATTCCTCAAAACACGATGTCGGCGAATACAATGTGGATATTCGTTTGGTCAGCGTGAACACGGGTGAGTGGCTTTCGGTGGCAGGCGGTGAGCAGAAAGGCTGCACGGAGCGTGAATTAATGCGCCGTGTGGCCATGGAATTGACCAACAATCTAGAACTTTCCAACCCAAATGTCGTAGCGGCATCCTCGCCTTATCTGTTGTACGATTATCTCTATGTCTATCCCGAGGATTTGGGCGTTTTCACTTCTGCACCAACCTTCTTAATTCAAGCAACCAACAAGAATAGTTCATACGGTTACAACGACTGGCGGTTGCCAACTCAAGAGGAGTTGGACGCGCTCAATTCCAACCGCAAAACCTTGAGGATGAACGGAAGGAATACTTACGCCCATGCGAACAGTTGGCGATATGGAGCAACAGAATTCAGTGTGCGTTTGGTGCGAACAGCGGTTCTTATGCAACAGTCCTCAATCCCACAAGGTAGTGCTTATTTCGAAAGTACGACTTGCAATTGGGGAAGGATTAGCGTGTTGTCGGGCTCGGCTCGCGGACAGTTTGTCTTGCAGAATCCGACAAGCAGCAATGTGTACATTCAGAATGTCACCAACACAAGTTCGGCCTTGACCGTAAATGCCACATCGAGAGCCATTTGTCCTGGCGAATCGGGAATTGTTGAGATTTGGTACAACCCCAACGGCAGACAAGGAATGTCAATCAACAACTCAATAAAAGTCACCTTAAGTGACGGGCAACAAATCACATTGAATGTCAAAGGCTTCGTCGAATGAAACGACCTTACACTAATCCATTTTGCCTATTGGTTGGACTCCATCAAACACAATATGCGTTTACTGTGCCTTACTTCTTCCGAACTACCCCATTCTCCGTCCGTTCCACCAGACCCTCGTCTTGAAGGTCGGCGATGAGGCGGCTGAGCGAGGGGCGGGCCACCCCAAGCATCTCGGCGGCTTCGGCCACATTGGTGATGGCGCCATGCTGACGGATGTAGTCCAACACGCGGTCGCGGAGGCTCTTCACGGCGAAACTCCTCACCTTGTTGCTGAGGAAATGGCTGCGGTCGGAAAGGGCTTCCAGAAATCCGCGCAGCACCTCGGGGTGCGCCGTCATAAAATTGAAGAACGCCTCGCGGTGGATGTACCACACCACGCCGTCGGTCGTCATCGAGACCTCGACGGGAATGGTGTTGTTTTTCGCGAAAAGGAATGCAGGTGCCAGAATCTTAGGCGCTTGCATTCTTTCTATCACCACTTCCTTTCCGCTTTGCGCGCCCATCCGCGACTCGATGCCGCCCTCAGCGAGCAGCATCAACCATTCGCAGGTGTCGCCCACGCGCACCACCTTGTCGCCTGCCTTGTACGTCTTGCGGCGGTAAGGCAAAGCCAAAAGTTCCTCCAGCATCGCCTCCGTGCAAGAGGAAAACATCTCGAATCGTTGCAGTTCCTCGATCATCTTCCTTGGTTTTTGCAGCAAAATTAGGAATTTTCGCAATAGAACAAACTGGCATTTTTGTTTTATCAGCCATACTTTTTCGCTTTTTTTCAAGAAAATCACATTAGATATTCCATTCAAGGGCGTTACGCTGAATATCCTGCATCCGCTTGTAGAAGCCGCCAGATGCGGTGAGCGAGGCGGGAGATCCTGACTCTTCTACCTTCCCTTCTTTCAGGACTACGATCTTGTCCGCACCAGCAACGGTCCGCATCCGATGCGCGATGATAATCACGGTCTTGTCCTTCACCAGACGGGACAACGACTCCTGAACGAAGGTCTCGTTCTCCACATCCAGAGAAGCGGTGGCTTCGTCCAGCAGGATGATGGGGGCGTCTTTAAGGAAGGCGCGGGCAATGGATATGCGCTGGCGTTCGCCTCCAGACAGCTCGCTGCCGTTCTCCCCGATGAGGCTGTCCCAACCATCGGGCAACTTCTCGGCGAAGACATCCACGTGCGCCAGCCGTGCGGCGGCGATGACCTCCTCGTCGGTGGCGTCCTTCCGTCCGATCCGGATGTTCTCCAATACAGTGTTGTTGAACAAGATGACATCCTGGAATACGATGGAATATAGGCCCATCAGTGTTTCAGGGTCAATTTTGGAGATATCCATCCCACCCACCGTGATGGAGCCTGAAGGGATGTCCCAGAAGCGGGATGCCAGACGGGAGATGATGGTCTTGCCGGAACCAGACGGGCCGATGAGCGCCGTCACCTCACCCTGCCAGGCCGTGAAGGTGACACCGTCCAGCACTGTCTCAGACGAGTCGTAGGCGAAGCTGACATCCTTGAATTCTATGTCATAGCCTTTGTTGGAAAGAGCCTCCACGCCACGCTGCTCTTCATGGCAAAGGATCTCATCCATCCGTTCACACTGGATGCCAAGCGAAACGGTCGCACCCAGAGTGATCAATGAGTTGGACATGGGATCATAGAGCCGGGAAGCCACCAGCAGGAACATAAAGAAAGTCAGTACATCCAGACTTCCATGCGTAAGCAGATAGGCGCCGGTAAGGGCGACGGTGGCAATCCCCAGTTTCAGGACCATCTGTCCGCTGACAACGAAATAGGCCACGCCCAGTTCCGCCTGCACGGCACGCTTCTCCACGAGGTCTATTTTTGGCCAAAGGTCTTTCAGGTACTTCTCCTCGGCATCGTTTGCCCGGATATCCTGGAAAGCCTCCAATCCTTCTTGGATATGGTCGGCCAGATCCACCGTCGCCTGCACGTTGCGGCGGTTATAGCGGTTCTGGATTTTGGCGGAGAAGAGGACGATGGACATCGCTACAGGAATCACCCAGACGGCGGCAAAGGCCATCCTCCACTCGAAGAAGAAAAGGCTGACGCCGATGAGCGTGGTGGAAATCATCGAGCCGATGAGTTCAGGCACCCAATGGGACGTTCCGGTCTCGATGGTGGCCGCATCGGCCATGATGGTGCTGGTGAGGTCGGCCAAATCTTTCTTGCCGAAGAAGGACAGCGGGAGACGGCGCAGTTTCTCTGCCAGCGATATCCTCCGTCGGCCGCTTTCCATGTAAACGGTGGTAAACTGGAAGTTGTATTTGACGTATTCCATCGCGGTAATAGCCAACAGACAGGCACCGACTTTCCAAACATATCCCCAGACATTGAGAGGTGTTTCTTCCATCAGGTCTTTTACCAGACAATACATAAGGACAACTGGCAGCATGAGGACAATGTCCATCGCAGCACAGGCAACGCAGGATTTTACAAGATCTTTCGCTCCTTGCTCTGAAGCGGCATATTTATGGCGTATGGTGTTGATGATACTCATTTTATATTCCATTTGACTGATTTTACATACTGTTTCCACATAGCAGCGTACTTGCCACCCTTTTCAAGGAGAGCCTTGTGCGTCCCGCTTTCCGTGATGCGGCCGTCCTCCATCACATAGATGCAGCCGGCGCCGGTTACGGAGGAGAGTCGGTGCGCAATCATGACGAGTGTCTTTCCAGACGCGGCCATCTCGGAGAAAGCCTGCTGGACACGGGTCTCGTTGTCCGGGTCGGCAAAGGCGGTTGCCTCGTCCAAGATGACGATGGGCGTATCCTTCAGCATCACACGGGCGATGGCCACGCGCTGCTGCTCACCACCAGAGAGATAAGTCCCTTTGGTGCCGATGACGGTGTCGATGCCTTGGGGAAGCTTGGCGAGGATATCGTCGCACTGAGCCCTGTGCAGAGCGTCCAACACCTGCTCGCGCGTGGCATCGGGCTTGCCCAGGCGGACATTTTCAAGGATGCTGGTCTTCATCAGGTGGCTATCCTGAAAAACGAAGGAAATACGGTTCATAAGGTCCTGCTTTCGGATATGACGGATGTCCACACCGCCGAGAGTTATGGCACCTTCCGTGACATCAAAAAAACGTGCCATCAGACTGGCCGTCGTGGTCTTTCCGCCCCCAGAAGGGCCCACAAGGGCGATTTTCTGTCCCGGCCTGACTGTAAGGGAAACACCGTCAACAGCATAACTGGAAGCCCCTGGATAACGGAAACGGACATTCTTAAGAGCCATCTCATTATCCTCCGATAACATGGCTTCGGAAGGTTCAGACAATGGGTCGATTGAGAGAATCTGACCAGTTTTGTCCAGTGCTTCGGCCACAATCATTTCGTTCTCGCTGGCAAACATGATGCGGTTGAGCGTGACGGCAATGGCAGGCGTAACAATAATATAATAAAGGAGGTTCATAAGGAACTGTCCATCCACTGCACCATCCTTGGCCACATAAAGCGTCAGGCCGATGAGGACGGCGAAGGAGGCATTGACCAGCACCGTGTAGAGCACCATCGGAATACGCAAATCCAGCGTGTAGGAAATCACCCATTTCTGGTACTGATCGATGGATTCCTTGAAGCGCTTGAAGGAGAAGACCGATTGGCCGAAGGTTTTCACCACTGGTATGCCGCGGACATATTCCACCGCCTCGTTGGACATGTTGTCCAGCGCCTTGTTGTATTGGCCCATTCTCTTCTTCAGAAACGGCCCAGTCATCAAGGTCATCATCACGATAAGGGCCAGCGCCACGGTGCCCAGACACAGGAGACCCATCCGCCAGTCAAATAGAAACATCAGCACGGCCAGGCCCAGCATGGTGGCGTACATGCCGGCCTTGTCAGGAAGTTGGTGCGCAAGGTAAGTCTCTGTGGATTGGGTGGATTCCTGCACCCATTTGCGGACTTTTCCGCTGCCAAGGGAGTCCAGAAAGCCGATGGGAAGCGTCGTGATATGCCGCATCAAGGCCTTCCGCATGTTTGCGGCAATCCGGAATGCCGCCATGTGGGAACACATCAGTCCGCCGAAGTATACGACAATGGAGGCAATCGCGAATGCTACGGCCATCCAGCCATAGTAGGCAATCCGGCTGTAATCTCCAGCTGTCACATCCCGCAGGATGGCCCAGATATACAGAAAAGGAACAAGGGTCAGGAGTTGGCTGATGCCCACAATCACCATAGAAAGATAGGTCAGGACCTTTCTTTTTCCAGCATAAGCCAGGAGTTGTGGGAGTAGTTTTTCTTTCTTTTTCATGTTATATGGTTATTTATTACTATTTCTTCCCTTGCAAAATCGCAGAGCCTCTACCCATCATCCATGTGGATTCCCAAGGAGTCATGAACGTGCCGTCGTCGGTGGGAATGAGTTCCACTTCCTCATAACCCATGTCTTTCAATTTCTGCACGAAGGCTTGCATGTCCCCATAGTTGATGTGAGAGAAAATGTCATGTATGGCAAAGGTTCCGCCTTTTTTCAGTACGCGCAAGGTTTCTAAAAGGATGGCCTGCCTGTCACGGCTGGGAATATTGTGATAGACATAGTTACTCGTGACGGCATCAAACATTTCGTCGGGGAAGTCCAATCTCAAGGCATTGCCTTTGACGAATCGGATGTTGCTCACTCCTTCCGCTTTTGCATTTTCTTGGCAGAGCGATTTGCTGTAAGAAGCGTATTCCTTTCCCCATCGGTCAATGCCCGTTATTAAGGCGTTGGGATTTCGCTTCGCGACGGCAATGGTCAATGCGCCGCTCCCACAGCCCACATCAAGTCCCCAACCGCCGTAGGGCACGGTCACTCGTTCGGCAACGCCCTCGATAATCCGACGTGACATCTGTCGCTTGCCGTTGTAAGAAAAGGCACGATACATCAGCCACATCCACAGCGTGGCCAATGACAACACGATGGCAAGGACGAGGAACAGGATTTTCAGTACCGTCTTCAATACTCCGGCGGCAATCAGTCCGCTCATGCCGAAAACAAGGAACAGTACCAAACAGCCGAGACTGCCCGCTAGTGCCCCCACAACCAAGCCTTTGGGCATCCAGTTTTTGTAGTTTGGTTGCATAATCAGGTTACTTTTTCTGGTTTTTGTTTCCATGTTGTTTGATTTTAGTTTATTATTGATTTGTTTGTTTCAATATACGAAGACAAAGCCCTGATAGCAACGTATCCCTTGGGGCATGTCATTTCATGGCGTGCTATTTTTGTTTTCGCTTGCAAAATTATAGAATGTGCAAATCGCTGGAAATCACCATTTATGGGGATTTTTTGATTGAGGTTTCATCATTTTATTGTATTTTTGTGTCCAAAAAAAATAATGATAAAGTTACGTCCATACATGAAATGTGATGCTGCCACTGTTGTTTCGTGGATTGGCGATGAGATTTCCTTCAGAAAATGGAGCTCGGTCCAGTTCGACCATTATCCCATTACGGCAGAGGACCTAATCCGCCATTATGACGCTTTCGCCGATTCAGACAACTACCATCCGATGATAGCCTTTGACGAGACGGGCATCATAGGGCACCTGCTCATGCGTTTCACCGACGAAGGGAAATCCGTACTCCGTTTTGGCTTCATCATTGTTGACGACAAGAAGCGTGGCATGGGCCTCGGAAAACAAATGCTTGCATTGGCCATCAGATACGCTTTTGAGATACTGAAAGCGAAAAAGATCACGCTCGGAGTCTTTGAAAACAACGAGCCAGCACATCAATGCTACAAAGCCCATGGCTTTCAAGACACTGACATAGTGAAAACTCATCACATCCTGGACGAGGAATGGAAATGTCGCGAGATGGAACTGATCGGATAAGCAATGACGATAAAGCACAACCTCAAACCCTTGAAATCTTTTTTCCTACCGGTAACAAATGTTACGCCCCGTCCTGTTCAAGGTGGATATTTTTGCAGCAATATTCATCAAAAACAGCATAGCAATGAACGAGAAGATGTTTTGTTTCCAATGTCAGGAAACCGCCGGCGGCACCGGCTGCAAGATTTCGGGCGTGTGCGGCAAAAGCCCCGAGGTGGCTCACGCACAAGACCTGCTGATTTATGTCCTCAAAGGTTTGGGCGTCATCGCCAACCACCACCAACACGGCTGCGGCCACGATTACTGCGATTTTCGCAAGAGCATCCACGCCTTCGTGAACGACGCCTTGTTTTCGACCATCACCAACGCCAACTTCGATGTCGAGAGCATCTACAACCGCATCGACGAAGGCCTGAAACTGCGCGACACCTTCAAGGACCGCGTTGTCAACAAGAAAGGCATCGCCCTGCCGAGCCTTGATGTGCTGGGATGGAACGGCACCCGCGCCGACTACGACGCCAAAGCCCAACAAGTGGGTGTGTTGGCCGAAGCCAACGAGGACATCCGCTCCCTCAAGGAACTGACGATATACGGCCTGAAAGGTATGGCCGCCTATCTGGAACACGCCGCCCGCCTCGGTCAGGTGGATGGCGACAACAACGAATACATCCTCCAAACCCTCGGTCAGTTGGCGACCTGCAACGATGCCGACGCCCTCACCGCCCTCGCGCTGAAGACGGGCGAATGGGGCGTGAAGGCGATGGCCCTGCTCGACAAGGCCAACACCACCGCCTACGGCAACCCCGAAGTCACGGAGGTGAACATTGGCGTGGGCAACCGCCCGGGCATCCTCGTCAGCGGCCACGACCTCAACGACATCGAGCAACTGCTCGAACAAAGCAAGGACGCAGGCATCGACATCTACACCCATAGCGAGATGCTGCCTGCTCATTATTATCCTAAACTCAAGAAATACAGCCACCTGCGCGGCAACTACGGCAACGCCTGGTGGAAGCAACGCGAAGAGTTCAGCACCTTCAACGGTCCCATCCTCTTCACCACCAACTGCATCGTGCCGCCTACGGCCAATGCCAACTACAAAGACCGCGTGTTCACCACCAACAGCACGGGCTTCCCGGGCTGGAAGCACATCCCCGCCGATGCCAACGGCAAGAAGGACTTCAGCGAAATCATCGCCTTGGCCAAGACCTGCGCTGTGCCTACCGAGATTGAAACCGGCAAAATCGTTGGTGGTTTCGCCCACGAGCAGGTGTTTGCTGTGGCCAACAAGGTGGTGAAAGCCGTCAAGAGCGGCGCCATCCGCAAATTCATCGTTATGGCAGGTTGCGACGGCCGCATGAAGAGCCGCCAATACTACACAGAATTCGCCCAACGTCTGCCCAAGGATTGCGTCATCCTCACTGCAGGTTGTGCCAAGTACAAGTACAACAAGCTCGGCCTTGGCGACATCAACGGCATTCCGCGCGTGCTCGACGCCGGTCAGTGCAACGACAGCTATTCATTGGCCCTCATCGCCCTAAAGCTTAAGGATGTGTTTGGCCTCGACGACGTCAACCAGCTGCCGATCGTGTATAACATCGCTTGGTACGAACAGAAGGCTGTCATCGTGCTGCTCGCCCTGCTTAGCCTCGGCGTGAAGGACATCCACCTCGGGCCCACTTTGCCGGGCTTCCTCTCACCCAACGTGGCCCATGTCTTGGTGCAGAACTTCGGCATCGGCGGGATCACCTCTGTTGACGAGGGCATGAAACTGTTCGGGATTTAATCAATCGATCTTTTTAGAGAAAAAATCCACAATTCGGGCTTCCGTCTTGCGGATTTTTCTGTTTGAAAGCAGATTTTTTCCTATCTTTGCGATTCGAAACCAGAATTGCATCGATGCGCCTTTTAGCCGCCATATTATTCCTTTTCCTTGCCAACTTGAGCGGTTGTCTAAACCATTCCGTTCCAACGGAAAATGAATGTCCAAAGACGGGAGCCACTGTCCTTGTCGATGATATAGAGGCCGACTTGATGAACCTTTACAACGCCACAGCCGCGACCCGCTATGCCGTGCAGCAGGAAAGCGCGGCTTGCGCCTCAGGTTTCTGCATGCGCGTTTTGCCTAATCGCACCCGAACCGTCAGCAATACCAGCACGAGGCAGGTATTGCTTTCGACGCACAAGCCCGTCGTGTCAAAGCTAATGCATCATGTTATCAACCATTTAATTGCGTTCCCGAAGGAATACCACATATTCCAGTTGAGACGCATCCTGATTTAGACGTTTCCATTTTTTTTTCGTCCATTTCCCATGTAGGGACACAGCGCGTGTGTCCGCTGGGATTATCGTACGCGGACGCACGCGGTGCGTCCCTACAGCGGCTGCCAGGTGTGACAGCCCCACAACAACATCTAAACAATTCAACATCAAAAAAACAACGAAAATATGGAAACAACACAAATCGCAAACATAGCAAACTACGAACACCCCGAACTGAAACGCCAAGGCTTCTTCCGGCGTTGGTACTACACGCCCACGCAAACGCCAGTGAGAAAAAAGGAACACTACTTCACTGACGATGTGGAAGACCTGAAAGTCCTCCTTGAGCAACATTGCTTCAATGAAGTCAAGAACCTGCATTGCAAGACACTCACGCCCATCGGATTGTTGGTGGTCAGCACCAGGGACGGGCAATTTGCAGCGGTGCAAGTCCGCAAATACGAGCCTTACGAGTTCAAGCCGGCTTCCGAAAACATGGTCTTTAATGGCACTGATGCAGAAGCCTTTCTCAAAGCATTTGATGGATTGAAACCAAATTGATTGCGTCATGAAAGTTGAATTATTCCTCTTGGTTCTATCAACCCTTTTCTTTGCCAGCATTTTGGCAGGCAAGGCGGGCAGCCGTTTTGGCGTGCCTGCCTTGCTATTGTTTCTCGGCGTCGGGATGCTTTTCGGCAGCGACGGACTTGGGATTCACTTCGACAACATCAAAGTGGCACACATGGTTGGCACCGTGGCATTAAGTGCCATACTCTTTTCAGGCGGCCTCGACACCAAGATTTCCGACATCAAGCCGGTGCTCGGGCCAGGCGTGATGTTGGCCACCGTTGGTGTGTTGTTTACCGCTGCAATTACGGGTTCGATGCTCTATCTCCTTATCGACCCCCATTTTGGTGTTGGCCTGTTGGGATGTCTTTTGTTGGCCGCCACCATGAGCAGCACAGACTCGGCATCGGTTTTTTCCATCTTGCGCGGCAAAGGACTGCATTTGAAGCACGACTTACGACCCACCTTGGAGTTGGAAAGCGGTGCCAACGACCCTATGGCATACGTGCTGACGACCACCCTCATCTCGCTCGTGTTGCAAGGTGGTGAGCCACACTTCGGAAGTGCCTTGTTGAACCTTACGCTCCAACTCATCATCGGGGCTGCTGCGGGTTGGAGCTTGGGCAAAGGCATGGTTTGGGTCATCAACAGGATCAATATGGACAATCAGGCACTCTATCCTATCCTGGTGCTGTCAGGCAGCTTCTTTGTTTTTGCCGCCACCTACTATATGCATGGCAACAGCTACTTGGCCGTTTATGTGGCAGGCTTGGTGGTGGGCAATAGCCGTTTCGTCCACAAACGTTCCACCCGGAATTTCTTCGATGCTGTGTCGTGGCTGGCACAACTATCCATGTTTCTCACGCTCGGTCTGCTCGTCAATCCGTCGGAATTACGCGAAGTGTGGCTATTGGGGCTTATTATCAGCTTCGTGATGATATTCGTCTCCCGTCCGATTGCGGTATTCCTCTCGCTATTACCCTTCCGTCACTATGATTTCCGTGACCGACTTTTCGTTTCATGGGTAGGGATGCGTGGTGCCGTACCCATCATCTTCGCCATACTTTGCCGGGCATCCAATGTACCTCACAGCGATGTGATGTTCAACATCGTTTTCCTTTGCACTTTGGTCAGCCTCATCGTCCAAGGCACTTCACTGTCTTTGGTGGCACGATGGTTGGATGTCTCCGAAGCCCCCAAAGACAGCCTGCGCAACCGCTCACAAGATTTCGACATCGATTTCCCAGAAGAAATCAAATCAGCCATCATCGAAGCGACCGTGACTGAAGAGATGCTCTCCATTGGCACCCGCATGATGGACTTTCGCTTACCCGAAAAGACACTGGTCATCATGGTGAAGCGCGGCGACAATTACTTTGTGCCCACAGGCAAGACACTGCTCCATGTCGGCGACCGACTTATGATTCTCAGCGACAATCAGGCCGAGCTGGAATATGCCCTCGGTGTCATGGGAATTGCGCCATCATCTTCACCAGAACCTTGAGCCTTCTCATTGCTTTATGACCTTTATTGCTCCAACACTTTCTTCCGTGACGACCCTCAACATGTAAAGTCCCCGCGAAACTCCAAGCATGGACAAAGCACAAGAAGGTCCAATTACCTTTCTCCTCCACCGTTTCCTGCCCAATGCATCATAAAGAATGACTTCGGCGGACTGGCCTTCAGGCAGATGCATCGTCATCACTTCATCAACTGGATTTGGGCTTACCGACACTCCAGACAAAGGCTTTTCAGCATACAAAGCATTGGGCAATGGGCTTTTCCATTTCCAAATCGAGTCGTAAACCACGGCATGCGCCGCCGAACGGATGACATAAGCTTGCCTAGCGCCCAGTCCTGCATCAAATCTGATGCTGTCAGGGTCGCGGCCAAACAGCATCGTGTAGAACGCGCAAGCAGCGGCATAGCTTCCCGCCACCGAAGGATGGCTCTCGTCCATCTGATAGAGCTCGATTTCGCTATGATGGTCGCGGAGGTAATGCCACACGCGCCCCACGGGACACACCGAAGCGGCGTTGTCCTCGCCCATCTGCATATACCTTGCACATAATAGGCTGTCCATGCCCTCGTAGGTGTCCATCGGCGGGTAGCCAAACTCCGTGTCTCCGTTCTTCCGGCCCCAAGTCATGAAAAACATCGTCTCGGCATCGGGGTTGCGAGCATACACCGAATCCACCAATTGCTTCGCATAAGGAAACACATACTGCTCCACCGAATCCATCGGGAAAGCGGGCAACTGACTCTGTTCCTGCATGATAACGTAATCCCAGCCACCTTCGCAAATCATCGCCATCGACTGGTTATGGCAATGCAACTCGAAGGTGCAAGCCCCAGGAGTGCTGCTGCGAAACTCCATCGTATCGTCCATACTTTCGGCCATGTTGGCCACCATCTGCGGTAAGTTGTTGACTTGTGTATAGCTGTTTCCGACAAAAAGCACTCTAAGCGGTTCCTGCGACTGCACGCCAACGGTCACCAAAACGAGCAATGCAAGCAACATCGATTGAATCAAGGTTTTCATTCATTTCCAATTTGAATGCAAAGATAGGCATTTTATTTATAATCCGTCTAAATTAATCGTTTTTTCAGAAATAAAGTGAAAAGGCAGGCTCCATTTGCCCAAAATTGCCTAATTTCGTGGCTCAATAAAAAAAGACACAACAAATTCTAAAAACTAATCAATATGGCAAAATTCAGAGGAGCCATCGTGGTTGACACTGAGCGTTGTAAAGGCTGTGGCGTTTGCATCACGGCCTGCCCCTGCGGTGTCATCGAATTGGCAAAAGAAGTAAACGGAAAAGGTTACAATTATGCATTCATGGCCAATCCCGAAGCGTGCATTGGCTGCGCCAGCTGCGGCATCACCTGCCCCGACGGCGTGATCAAAGTGTACAAGAAAGCCCTGTAACCCAACCAATTGTCTAACATTTAAAAAATTTACATAATGGGAGAATTAAAACTGATGAAGGGTAACGAGGCATTGGCCGAAGCCGCCATCCGCTGCGGCGCCGATGCTTATTTCGGATATCCTATCACCCCCCAGTCGGAAGTGATCGAGTATCTGTCGGAACAGAACCCTTACGAACGTACCGGTATGGTCGTTCTTCAAGCAGAAAGTGAATTGGCAGCCATCAATATGGTGTATGCCGCTGGTGCAGCTGGCAAACGTGTGATGACCTCTTCCTCCAGCCCAGGCGTGTGCCTGAAGCAGGAAGGTCTGGCCTACATCGCCGGTGCCGAAGTGCCTTGCGTCTTCGCCGACGTGGTGCGTGGCGGCCCGGGTCTGGGCACCATCCAGCCTTCGCAAGCCGACTATTTCCAAAACACCAAGGGCGGCGGCAACGGCGACTATCGCAACATCGTCCTCGCCCCCGCTTCCGTCCAGGAAATGGCTGACTTCGTGCCGCTGGGCTTCGAACTGGCCTTCAAGTACAGAATGGCAGTGTGCATCCTCTCCGACGGTGCCATCGGCCAGATGATGGAAAAGGTCGTCCTGCCTGAGCAGAAAGCCCGCCTCACCGAAGAGGAAATCAAAGCCAAATATCCTTGGGCACTCACCGGCCGCAAGCGTGGCACGCAACACCGCGTCATCACCAGCTTGGACCTCGACTCAGCACGCATGGAAGAACACAACCGCGCCTTGCAACGCAAGTACGCCGAAGTGACCGCCAACGAAATCCGCTACGAGATGATTGACTGCGACGATGCAGAATACGTATTCGTCGCCTACGGTTCCAGCGCCCGTATCGCCCAGAAGTCGGTGCAACTCGGTCGCGCCGAAGGCCTGAAGGTCGGTCTGCTCCGTCCCATCACCCTATGGCCCTACCCCACCCAAGCCATCCGCAACCTCATCGACAAGGGTGTCAAGGGATTCCTTTCCGTCGAATTGAGCTGTGGTCAGATGATCGAAGACGTGCTGCTGGCCTGCAACGGTCGCGCCAAGGCCGAACACTTTGGACGCGTCGGTGGCATCATCCACACCCCGGAAGAAGTTCTCGAAGCTATGAAGAAACAAATTATAGGAGAATAAGACAATGGCAGAAATCACATTACAAGATATCATCCAGCCTGAAAACTTGGTTTACGAAAAATCAAAGCTGCTGACTGAAAAACCTTTCCACTACTGCCCCGGCTGCGGTCACGGCACGGTGCACCGCATCATTGCCGAAGTGCTCGAAGAGCTCGGCGTTGACGACCGTACCATCGGCGTTTCGCCTGTCGGTTGCGCTGTTATGGCCTACGACTACTTCGATGTTGACTTCGTTGAAGCCGCCCACGGTCGCGCTCCGGCGTGCGCCACGGGTATCAAGCGCGTGTGGCCCGACAAGGTCGTGTTCTCCTACCAAGGCGACGGCGACTTGGCTGCCATCGGCACCTGCGAGACCATCCACACCTGCAACCGTGGTGAGAACATCACCATGATCTTCGTCAACAACGGTATCTACGGCATGACTGGTGGCCAGATGGCTCCCACCACCCTCGTGGGCATGAAGACCGCCACAACGCCTTACGGCCGTATGCCTCTGTGGCCCGACGGAACGCCTAACAATGGCTTCCCGCTCCAAATCACCCAACTGATTTCGCAACTGCCTGGCACACGCTATGTGACCCGTCAGGCCGTGTTCAGTGCCGCTGCCGTGCGCAACTGCAAGAAGGCCATCAAGAAGGCTTTCAAGAATCAGATTGAGAACAAGAACGGTGTCAATTTCGTTGAAATCGTTTCGAACTGCAACTCCAACTGGAAGATGAGCGCTGTCGACGCCAACAAGTGGCTGCAAGACAACATGTTGCCCGTCTATCCTTTGGGCGACCTCAAGGACAATTTCGAGCTGATTAAAAAATAAATGACTGCGGCCCTTCGACAAGCTCAGGGATCTTAGGGTCGTTGAGCCTGTCGAAACGCCCGATTCAAGAATTAAAACCTAAAAACGACAAAGCAATGACAGAAGAAATTATTATAGCCGGTTTCGGCGGACAAGGTGTCTTGTCAATGGGTAAGATCCTTGCTTACAGTGGTATCATGCAGAACAAGGAAGTCAGTTGGATGCCATCCTACGGTCCCGAGATGCGTGGCGGCACGGCCAACGTGACCGTCATCGTCAGCGACGAGCGCGTGTGTTCCCCCATCCTCAACGCCTTCGACACTGCCGTCATTCTGAATCAGCAGTCGCTCGACAAGTTTGAGGACAAGGTGAAGCCAGGTGGTTACCTGATCTACGACCCCAATGGCATCACTCACAAGCCCACCCGCAAGGACATCCACATCTACACCATCGAAGGTGCCCAACTGGCCTCCGACATGGGTAACAGCAAGGTGTTCAACATGATCATCCTCGGTGCTTTCCTGAAGCTCCGCCCGATCATCGACAACAAGAACGTGGAAGAAGGCTTGCGCCACAGCCTGCCTGAGCGCGCCCACAAGCTCATCCCGCTGAACATGCAGGCCGTCCAGGTCGGTATGGACAACGTGAAGGCTGAAAACTAATCCTTTGATTCACAATACGAAAAAACCGCTCTTGATGGAGCGGTTTTTTCGTTTTTTTCCAGACCCAAACCAACGAAAAAAGGCCGCCCTTAGGCAGCCTTCTTTTGTCTGTAAAGATGTTTTATTCCTTGGTCTCTTCAGGAGCTTCAGCGGTAGGAGCCTCAGCTTTCGGGGCAGCCTTCTTGCTGCTACGACGAGTGCTCTTGGCTTGCTTCGGCTTTCTTTCGACGTTGAGGAGGTTCTCATTGTAGTCAACGAGTTCCATCATAGCCATCTCGGCTGCGTCACCTTTACGATTCTCAGGCATACGGATGATGCGGGTGTAGCCTCCAGGACGATTGCCCACTTTGGGACCCACTTCACGGAAGAGCTCGGTCACAGCATACTTGTTTTGCAGGTAGCTGAACACCATGCGGCGGTTGCCCGTGCCTTGCTCAGTGGTCGTGTTGTTTTCCGGTTTCGAACGCGTAATCAACGGTTCCACATACATGCGCAGAGCCTTGGCCTTGGCGGTAGTGGTGATGATACGCTTATTGAGAATCAGCGAAGAAGCCATGTTGGAAAGCATAGCTTTACGGTGAGCGCTTTTTCTTCCTAAGTGATTGAATTTCTTATTGTGTCTCATCTTCTTATTCCTTATCTAATTTATATTTGCTGACATTCATACCGAACTCGAGGCCTTTGCTTCTGACCAACTCGTCAAGTTCTGTGAGCGACTTCTTACCGAAGTTGCGGAACTTGAGAAGGTCTTGCTTGTTGAAGGCAACCAGTTCACCAAGCGTTTCAACCTCAGCAGCTTTCAAGCAGTTCAGAGCGCGCACCGACAGGTCGAGGTCAACGAGCTTGGTCTTGAGGAGCTGACGGGTGTGCAACGAGCCTTCATCGAAATCTTCCGTCACGGTCTTTTCGTCGGGAACGAGGTTGATGTTCTCGTCGGAGAAGAGCATGAAGTGATAGATGAGGATCTTTGCGGCTTCTTTCAGGGCATCTTTAGGATTGATAGAGCCATCGGTGTCGATTTCGATGACGAGCTTTTCGTAGTCCGTCTTCTGCTCGACACGCCAGTTTTCCACCTTGTAGCTCACGTTGCGGATAGGCGTGTAGATGGAATCGATGGCGATGGTGTCGACAGGAGCGCCTGCCACCTTGTTCTCGTCAGCGGGAACATAGCCCCTACCCTTGTTGATGTTGAGTTCGATTGTCAACTTCACCGAAGGTTCGAGATTGCAGATGACGAGTTCCGGATTGAGCACTTGGAAGGAGCAGAGATACTTGTTGATGTCACCAGCCTTGAATTGCTCCTGGCCCGTGATGGTAAAGCTGACCTTCTCGTGAGTTTCCGTGGGGACGACTTGTTTGAGGCACACTTGTTTGAAGTTCAAGACCATATCGGCGACGTCTTCGATGACGCCGTCAATAGAGGCGAACTCGTGGGTGACACCGTCAATGTGGATAGAAGTGATGGCGAAGCCTTCGAGCGAAGACAGCAGTATCCTTCTAAGCGCATTACCAATGGTGATGCCGAAACCTGGTTCAAGAGGTCGAAACTCGAAAATGCCTTTGGTATCGGAGCCTTCAACCATGATAACCTCATCGGGTTTTTGAAACGCTAATATTGCCATATTTAATTTATTTACCAGGTTAAAAAATCAACAATTACTTAGAATACAATTCAACGATGAGCTGTTCGTTGATGTTCTCCGGAATCTCTTCGCGAGTCGGATAGTTCAAGAACTTGCCGCACATCTTTTCGCCATCCCACTCCATCCAGGCAAAGTTGCTGCCTTGACGGCCTTCAAGCGAATTGGTGACGACTTCCAGGCTCTTGGATTTCTCACGAACGCCAATCACATCGCCGACTTTCACCAAGTAAGACGGGATGCTGAGCACGCTGCCGTTGACAACGATATGACGATGGTTCACAAGCTGACGGGCGGCGGCACGAGTGGGAGCGATTCCCAGACGATACACCACATTGTCGAGGCGTGATTCCAAAAGTTGCATCAGAATCAGACCCGTGACACCTTCCTTGCGGCGGGCGAGGTCGAAGGTCTTGCGGAATTGTCTCTCGAGAACTCCATACGTATATTTAGCCTTTTGCTTCTCCTTGAGCTGGACGCCGTATTCCGAAACTTTCTTTCTTCTGCTGTTGGCGCCATGCATTCCAGGAGGATAATTTCTCTTTTCGAAGTACTTGTCTGAACCGAAAATGGGTTCACCGAACTTACGAGCGATTTTCGTTTTTGGACCTGTATATCTAGCCATAATTCAAGTTTTTTTATTGTTCGACTTTACACTCTTCTACGTTTTGGAGGACGGCAGCCATTGTGCGGCAACGGGGTGACGTCGATGATTTCGGTCACCTCAACACCCATCGAATGGATGGCACGAATGGCGGATTCACGTCCCGAACCAGGTCCCTTCACATACACTTTAACTTTACGTAATCCCAAGTCATAGGCAGTCTTGGCGCAGTCTTCAGCAGCCATCTGAGCAGCGTATGGTGTGTTCTTCTTCGAGCCTTTAAAGCCCATCTTACCTGCTGATGCCCAAGAAATGACTTGTCCTTCATTGTTGGTCAGAGAAACGATGACGTTGTTGAACGAAGCTTTCACGAAAGCCATGCCCGTTGCCTCGATCTTCACAACACGCTTCTTTGTAACTTTGTTGTTTTTTGCCATTTTTTAATTGTGTGGTTTTTAATTTGATATGATCCAACTACAAGATTACTTCGTAGCCTTCTTCTTGTTAGCGACAGTCTTTTTGCGGCCCTTACGGGTGCGAGCGTTGTTCTTGGTGCTTTGGCCACGCACTGGAAGGCCTGCACGGTGACGGACACCTCTGTAGCAACCGATATCCATCAAACGCTTAATGTTCATCTGAACTTCACCGCGAAGTTCACCTTCGGTCTTGTACTGCTCGGCGATGATGTCGCGAACAGTCTTTTGTTCGTCGTCAGTCCAGTCCTGGACCTTCTTGGCGGGTTCGACACCGGCCTTGGCCAAAATCTCCTTCGAGAGTGATCTTCCAATGCCGTAAATGTAGGTTAACGAGATTTCACCGGCCTTGTTGCTCGGGATATCTACACCAGCGATTCTTGCCATATTTTCTTTTTTCTTTAGATTAAATTTTCAACCAAGATTAACCCTGACGCTGATTCTCTTTAGGGTTCTTCTTATTAATCACATACACTCTGCCCTTGCGCTTGACAATGATGCAGTCGGCAGATCTTTTCTTTACAGATGCTTGAACTTTCATTTCAATATACTTTTGTAGTTTGCTCTCTAACTCTTGTACCTGAAGGTGATACGGCCCTTTGTCAGATCGTAGGGAGACATTTCCAACTTGACTTTGTCGCCAGGTAGAATTTTGATGTAGTGCATACGCATCTTGCCGGAGATGGTGGCAATGATCACCAAACCGTTCTCCAACTCGACACGAAACATGGCGTTGCCCAATGCTTCCACTACCGTGCCTTCCTGTTCTATTGACATTTGTTTTACCATACTTTATTCTTTCAAATACTGTTATAGTTGTTGTTTGTTTTCTCTGTCCCTCACTAAGTTGAGACCCGATTTTAACTCTGTTGAACCTAGCGATTTCGGGTTGCAAAAGTAGCAATTCTTTTCCAATTGGCGGACTTTTTTCTCAATTTTCTTCATCCTGACCGTTTTGGCGTCGAATCTCACCATCTCTTCGGGAAACCTTCGGAGCTGTTCCGAAGGTTTCCCGAAAGTTTGGCATGCCTTGCTTCAACGAGCTAAGGACATTGGGGGTGTCATCACATTCTGCCAACACGACCCTTGATGCGGCCGGTCTTGGTGAGACCATCGTAATGGTGCATCAGGAGGTGGCTTTCAATCTGTTGCAAGGTGTCGAGCACAACGCCCACAAGAATCAGCAGAGAGGTTCCTCCATAGAAATGGGAGAAGCCCGTGGTGACATTCATAAGCGAAGCGACGATGGCAGGCATGATGGCCACGATGCCGAGGAAAATGGAACCCGGCAGGGTGATTCTCGACATGATGGTGTCGAGGTATTCAGCCGTCTTCTTACCAGGTTTCACGCCCGGGATGAAGCCTCCGTTCTTCTTGATGTCTTCCGCCATTTGGTTGGTGTTCATCGTCACAGCCGTATAGAAATAGGTGAAAGCGATGATCATGAGGAAGAACACAAGGTTGTACCAGAAACCGTTGATGTTGGTGAAGGCAGCGGCGAAACCCGTGAGAGCGTCCGTCTGTCTGAAGCCGGCGATGGTAATAGGCAGGAACATGATAGCCTGCGCGAAGATGATAGGCATAACGCCTGCGGCATTCACCTTCAGCGGGATGTACTGACGCACACCACCGTACTGACGGTTGCCGACAACGCGCTTGGCATACTGTACCGGAATCTTGCGGGTGCCTTGCACGAGGGCAATGGTGCCCACCATGACAAAGAACAGCACGACAAGCTCGATAACCAGAACCAGAAGGCCTGTACCGCCTTGGCTGAAACGGGTAGCCACCTCGGCGACAAAAGCGCCGGGAAGGCGTGCGATGATACCAATCATGATGATGAGAGAGATACCATTGCCAATGCCTCTGTCGGTAATCTTTTCACCAAGCCACATGATGAACAGGGTGCCAGCCACCAGCAGGATAACTGACGAGATCCAGAAGAAGGCTCCAGGGGCGGAACCATCAAATGGGGTCACCGCGGTAACGGCGCCTGCCATTCTGAACTGCTCAATGACGTTACGGATGTAGCCAGGAGCCTGGACAATCACGATGATCACCGTCAGGTAACGCATGATTTGGTTCAGCTTCTTGCGGCCGCTCTCACCTTCCTTCTGCAGGCGCTGGAAGTAGGGCACTGCCATGCCCAGCAATTGGATGATGATAGATGCGGTGATGTAAGGCATGATACCCAAGGCAAAGATGGATGCATTGCCGAAGGCACCGCCCGAGAACATGTTCAACAAACCAAGGAGACCGCCCTCGCTGCTTCTCTGAAGGACAGAGAGCTGGCTCGGGTCGATGCCAGGGATGACGACAAACGATCCGAAACGATAGACCAAGATGATGAGGATGGTAAACAGGATGCGTTTACGCAGTTCCTCGATCTTGAAGATATTCCTTATGGTTTCAAACAATCTATTCATTTCGTTTCGTATTTTTCGCAAGTCCCACCAACGGCTTCGATCATCTCTTTAGCCTTGGCGGAAAATGCGTGAGCCCTAACTTCCAATTTTGCAGTCAATTCACCACGGCCGAGAATCTTGACGAGTTCTTTCTTGTGGGTGACACGGTTTTCAACAAGCACTTCGGGTGTGATCACCGTGATGCCTTTGTCAGCAAGTTTCTGCAAAGTTGCGAGGTTGACCGGGCAATACTCAACGCGATTCATGTTCTTGAAACCGAACTTAGGAACCAAACGGGCGAGAGGCATCTGACCGCCTTGGAAGCCGATCTTACGCTTTGCACCGGAGCGAGCTTGAGCGCCCTTGTGACCGCGCGTTGACGTGCCGCCTCTTCCTGAGCCTTGGCCACGGCCTAATCTTTTCTTTTCCTTTGTAGAACCTTTTGCTGGTTTGAGATTACTTAAATCCATGATAATGTAGATTTGATGAGTTCAACAATTAGATTTCTTCGATCTTGATAAGGTGGGCGACTTTATTCACCATACCAGCCATGCAGGGGTTGTCCATGTCGACCTCGACAGACTGGTGCATCTTTCTCAGTTTAAGCGACTTCAAAGTGTCCTTTTGATCTTGTGGTCTTCCGATACCACTTCTGACTTGGGTGATTCTTACTTTCTTCATCTTTCAAAAGTTTTATCCGTTAAACACAGTATCCAAATCCACACCTCTCAATTGGGCGACGGTATAGGCATCGCGCATCTTGGTCAGAGCGTCGAAAGTGGCTTTCACAACCGAGTGAGGGTTGGACGAGCCCTTCGATTTGGCCATCACGTTTTTCACGCCGACGCTTTCGAGGACGGCACGCATGGCACCGCCGGCGATGACGCCGGTACCGGGAGTAGCGGGCTGGATGTAAACATAAGCGCCGCTATACTTACCGTATTGCTCGTGGGGCAGTGTGCCGTTGAGCACTGGAACCTTGACGAGGTTCTTCTTGGCATCGTCGACACCCTTCTGGATGGCAGCGGTGGCTTCCTTGGCCTTGCCAAGACCGTAACCGACGACACCGTTCTCATTGCCGACGACAACCAGTGCTGCGAAAGTGAAAGTACGACCTCCTTTGGTCACCTTGGTGACGCGGTTGATGCTAACGAGACGTTCCTTGAACTCGATTTCGCTAGACTTTACTCTTTTTACATTAACTTCTGCCATGACAATTAGAATTTTAATCCTCCATTACGAGCGGCGTCGGCCAGCGACTTCACTCTACCGTGATACAAATAACCATTACGATCGAACACGACGGTCTCGATGCCAGCGGCCTTGGCCTTCTCGGCAATCAGGGCACCCACCTTGGCGGCTTGCTCGGTCTTCGTAATCTTTTCATTTTCGATGCCGTCCTCGCGCGAACTGGCTGCTGCCAGCGTCTTGCCGACCTCGTCGTCAATCAGCTGCACATAGATTTGCTTGTTGCTTCTGAAGACAGACATGCGGGGGCGCTGGGCCGTGCCAGAGATCTTCTTACGGATGCTCTTCTTGATGAACTGTCTTCTCTCTTCTTTAGTTTTTGCCATTTTATTACTATTTCTTACTGAGGTATTAATGATTACTTACCAGCAGCTTTACCTGCCTTACGTCTCAGGACTTCGCCTTCGAACTTGATACCCTTACCCTTATAAGGTTCAGGCTTACGCATCGAGCGGATCTTTGCGGCCACCTGACCAAGAAGTTGTTTGTCGTAGGAACGCATCTTCAGAATGGGGTTCTTACCTCTTTCGTTGATGGTTTCAATCTTAATCTCGGGAGGCATCTCCATGAAGATGTTATGGGAGAAGCCCAGAGACATTTCGAGGATTTGTCCTTTGGCTTCGGCCTTGTAGCCGACGCCGACAAATTCCTGCACCGTTTCAAAACCTTCGCTCACGCCCTTCACCATGTTGGCGAAGAGGGCACGATAGAGGCCGTGCATGGCACCCGGCTTACCAGCGGTGGTAGCCTCGTTGGGTTTCACGTGCAGTTGGCCGTCTTCGATTTCTACGTTCACGCTGTCGCCGAACTTCTGCGAAAGTTCACCTAATTTACCTTTGACCGTCAAGACACCGTCTTTGACGTCGACTGTAACGCCAGCGGGGATGGCGATAGGCAATTTACCAATTCTTGACATACTTTCTATCTCCTATTCTTTTTAGCTAACGTAACAAATCACTTCACCGCCGATGTGGAGCTTGCGGGCTTCCTTGTCGGTCATCACACCCTGCGAGGTGGAGATGATGGCGATACCGAGGCCATTCATCACACGTGGCAGGTTTTCGCTGTCTGCATATTTTCTCAGGCCAGGACGCGAGACGCGGTCGATGGTCGTGATGGCAGGCAGTTTGGTCACAGGATGGTACTTAAGAGCGATCTTAATGACATTCTGCGATTTCTTTTCGCCTTCTTCGAACTTGTAGTTGAGGATGTAGCCTTTCTCGAAGAGGATCTTCGTGATGGCCTTCTTCATGTTCGAAGCGGGGATCTCAACGATTCTATGCTTGGCACTATTCGCATTGCGGATGCGAGTCAGATAATCTGCTATAGGGTCTGTATTCATCTTTCACTTAATCTTAATGTTTACCAACTAGCTTTCTTAACGCCCGGGATGAGGCCTTTGAGGGCCATCTCACGGAAATCGATACGCGAAATGCCAAACTGACGCATGTAGCCTTTCGGGCGACCGCTCAGCTTGCAACGGTTGTGCAGGCGGACGGGGCTCGAGTTCTTCGGCAGTTTCTGCAGGCCTTCGTAATCGCCGGCAGCCTTGAGGGCTGCGCGCTTCTCAGCGTACTTCGCGACCATCTTTGCTCTTTTGCGCTCGCGCGCTTTCATTGACTCTTTTGCCATAGTTTACTTGTTTTGATTTTTAAAGGGAAGACCAAAATGTTTCAACAAAGCCAATGCCTCTTGGTCGGTCTTGGCTGAAGTGACGAAGGTGATGTTCATACCGTTCATCTTGACCACCTTTTCGATGTCGATTTCGGGGAAGATGATTTGCTCGGTGATACCGAAGCTGTAGTTGCCACGGCCGTCAAAGCCTTTGTCGCTGATACCCCTGAAGTCGCGCACACGAGGTAGGGCCACGCAGACCAAGCGTTCGAGAAACTCGTACATCTTGTCGCCGCGCAGCGTCACGTGGACGCCAATCGGGTTGCCACGGCGCAGTTTGAAGTTACTGACGTCGTGTTTGGATATGGTCGGAACGGCTTTCTGGCCGGTGATGGCGGACATTTCCTCCACACCGACGTCGATCAGTTTCTTATCGGCCAAAGCTGCGCCGATGCCCTGATTGAGTGAAATTTTCAGAAGCCGTGGAACCTGCATCACGCTCTTGTAGTGGAATTCTTCCATCAATGCAGGCACGATTTCACTCTTGTATTGTCCTCTAAGTCTGGGTTGATAGTTCATGATTACTTAATGATTTCACCTGTTTTCTTTGAATAACGGACCAATTTGCCGTTCTCATCTCTTTTACGACCAATCCTAGAGGGTTTGCCATTCTTGTCGACAACCATCAGGTTGGAGATGTGGATAGGGGCTTCCTGCTTGACGATGCCACCTTGGGGGTGTTCGGCGTTGGGGCGGGTGTGTTTGGAGATGATTCTAACGCCTTCGACGATAGCTCTGTTCTTCTTCACATCTACCCTCAAGATCTTGCCTTGCTTGCCTTTGTCATTGCCTGAAAGGACCAGTACGGTATCGCCTTTCTTTACATGTAATTTACTCATTTTCTTTCGTTTTTAAAAGTTAGAATTACAGCACTTCCGGAGCGAGCGAAACTATTTTCATGAACTGCTTTTCACGCAACTCTCTGGCCACTGGCCCGAAGATACGGGTGCCGATGAGTTCACCGGCTTGGTTCAGCAGCACGCAAGCATTGTCATCGAAGCGGATGTAGGAACCGTCGGCACGACGGGTTTCCTTCTTGGTGCGGACTACGACTGCCTTCGAGACGGTACCTTTCTTGACGTTGCCGCTCGGGATGGCGCTTTTCACGGTGACGACGATGATGTCGCCCGTGTGGGCGTAACGCTTCTTGGTTCCACCCAACACTCTGATGCAGAGGACTTCCTTTGCACCGCTATTGTCAGCTACTGCGAGTCTGGTTTCCTGTTGTATCATTTTACTTAGCCCTTTCGATAATTTCTACTAGTCTCCAACATTTTCTCTTGCTCAGCGGACGGGTTTCCATAATGCGCACGGTGTCGCCGATGTTGCATTCTTCTTTCTCGTCATGAGCCATAAAACGGCTCGTCTTCTTGATGAACTTGCCGTAAATCGGGTGTTTCTCACGGCGCTCAATCTCCACGACGATGGATTTCTGCATCTTGTTGCTGACGACCACGCCGATTCTTTCTTTTCTAAGGTTTCTTTCCATTGTATCTGCGTCGTTTAATTATTTATTACCTTCAAGTTCACGTCTTCTCAGTTCGGTCAGATAACGGGCAATGTTCTTGCGAGTTTCACGGATCTGATTGGGATTGTCGAGCGGCGAAACGGCGTGGTTGAGTCTCATCTTCACCAGTTGCTCGCGGGCCTGCTCCAAACGGTCGGTCAGGTCGGGCGTGCTCATCTCTCTGATTGATTCTTGCTTTTTCATTGTGTATTATCCTCCAAATTATTCGACGTAATCTCTTCTAACAACAAACTTCGTGGTGACGGGCAGCTTTTGGGCAGCCAGACGAAGAGCCTCCTTGGCGATGGCCATCGGCACACCTTCGGCTTCGAACAGCATGTGACCCGGAGTAACACGAGCTACAAAGTATTCGGGATCACCCTTACCTTTACCCATACGGACGTCCAAAGGCTTCTTGGTGATGGGTTTGTCAGGGAAGATGCGGATCCAGATTTGGCCTTCACGCTTCATGTAACGGGTGACGGCCTGACGGGCGGCTTCGATCTGACGGGCAGTAATCAGAGCCTCATCCAGTGTCTTGATTCCAAAAGAGCCGAAAGCAAGCTGGTGAGCGCGGTGGGCGTTACCCTTCATCTTGCCTTTCTGTGGCCTTCTGTACTTTTGTCTTTTAGGTTGTAACATACTCAGTCAACTTTTAAAGATTTAACACGATCATTTACGTTTGCCTTCGCCACGGCGGGGGCCACGACCGGCAGGGCGCGGGGCGCCTTGCTTCTTAGCGGGAGCGCTAACGGTGGTGGGAACCAGTTCGGGCTTGCCATAAATTTCACCTTTGCAAATCCACACCTTGATGCCGAGACGGCCGTATGAGGTATGGGCTTCTACCAAGGAGTAGTCGATGTCGGCGCGCAGCGTGTGCAACGGGATACGGCCTTCCTTGTAAGACTCGGAACGTGCGATTTCGGCACCTCCGACGCGACCCGAGATCAAAATCTTGATACCCTCGGCACCCATTCTCATGGTGCTGAACGCGGCGGTCTTGATGGCGCGGCGATATGACACGCGGCCTTCAATCTGCTTGGCGATGGTGCTGGCCACGATGTAGGCGTCAAGCTCAGGTCTCTTGATTTCGTTGATGTTGATTTGGATTTCCTTGCCAGTGAGTTTCACCAGTTCTTTCTTCAGCTTGTCGACTTCCTCGCCGCCCTTGCCGATGATCATACCCGGACGAGCAGTGAAGATGGTGACCGTGACATATTTCAAGGAACGTTCGATGGCGATCTTTGAGATGCCGGCTTTGCCGAGACGGGCGGTCAGATACTTGCGGATCTTGTCGTCTTCAACGAGCTTGGCCGAAAAGTCTTTTCCGCCATACCAATTGGAATCCCATCCTCTGATGATTCCCAGTCTAAGACCTATAGGATTAGTTTTCTGTCCCATTATTTAACTCTTTTTGTTCTCCAATTATTCTTCGTTAGCAATTCTGCTGTCCACAATTATCGTAACGTGATTCGAACGCTTGCGGATGTGGAATGCACGTCCGTGAGGAGCGGCCTGGATGCGCTTCAGCGTGCGACCTTCGTCGACCCAGATTTCTTTCACGTAGAGGTTGCTGTCCTCAACACGTTTGCCTTCGTTTTTGGCCTCCCAGTTGGCGATTGCCGAACGAAGCAGCTTGTAGACTGGCTTCGCAGCATCCTTCGTCGAATATTGCAAGGAGTGCAATGCAAGCTCCACCTTCATGCCTCTGATCATGTCAGCCACAAGGCGCATCTTGAACGGGCTGGTCGGCAGGTCGTTCAAACGAGCCATGGCGACACTCTTGCGGGCTTCCTTCAAAGCCTCTGCTCTGTTATGTTTTCTTGCTCCCATTGTTTCCTAGTATTACTTGTTACCTTTATCTTTACTACCAGCATGACCTCTGAAGATACGCGTCGGGGCGAACTCGCCGAGCTTGTGGCCCACCATGTTCTCAGTCACATAGACCGGGATGAACTTGTTGCCATTGTGGACGGCGATGGTTTGACCGACGAAATCAGGAGAAATCATCGATGCTCTTGACCAAGTCTTGATAACGGTCTTCTTGCCGCTTTCAACGTTTTCCATCACTCTCAGTTGGAGTTTGTAGTGGATATACGGACCTTTTTTTAGTGATCTACTCATAGTTTTATGCGATTTTCCTGATTAAATTACTTCTTTCTTCTGTCGATGATATACTTGTTCGAAGCAGCTTTCGGCGAGCGGGTCTTGTAGCCCTTTGCCGGCAAGCCCTTGCGTGAGCGCGGGTGACCGCCAGAGGCACGGCCTTCGCCACCACCCATCGGGTGATCGACCGGGTTCATGACAACGCCACGGTTGTGGGGACGGCGACCAAGCCAACGGCTACGGCCTGCCTTACCGCTCTTCTCAAGGTTATGGTCGGCGTTCGAAACGGAGCCGATGGTAGCCTTGCAAGCTTGGAGGATCATACGGGTTTCGCCTGAGGGCATACGCAGGATGGCGTACTTGCCATCGCGGCTCATCAGCTGGGCATAGCTGCCGGCGCTGCGGGCCATCTTGGCACCTTGGCCGGGACGAAGCTCGATGTTGTGGATAATCGTACCGAACGGAATCTCGCTCAGGTAAAGGGTGTTGCCCACGTTGGGTTGGATGCCCTTGCCGGAGAGGATTTCCTGGCCGACCTTAAGGCCGGCAGGGGCGATGATGTAACGCTTCTCGCCATCCTTGTAGAACACAAGGGCGATGCGAGCCGTGCGGTTCGGGTCATATTCAATGGTCTTCACAACGCCCGGAATACCGTCCTTGTCGCGCTTGAAGTCAATGATTCTGTACATTCTCTTGTGGCCGCCGCCTCTGTAGCGAACGGTCATCTCACCACTTGAGTTACGACCACCCGTGCTCTTCTTGGGTCTCAGTAACGACTTCTCGGGTTTGTCGGTCGTGATCTCGTCAAAAGCGCTAATCACTTTGAAGCGCTGACCTGGTGTCGTCGGTTTGTATTTCTTTAAAGCCATGATCAAATGTTGCTATAAAAGTCAATTGTATCACCTTCTCTCAATGTCACGATAGCTTTCTTGAAAGCAGCAGTCCTGCCCGTGATGACACCGGCCTTCGTGTAACGTGACTTCTTTTTTCCATCGTAGTTCATCGTGTTGACGGCGACAACCTTCACATCGTAGAGCTTTTCGATGGCATCCTTGATCTGATATTTGTTGGCGTTCTTGTCGACGATGAAAGCGAATCTGTTCAGCTTCTCGCTGATCGCGGTCATCTTTTCAGTAATGACGGGTTTCTTTATGATAATCATCTCTCGTGCATTTTAATGGTTAAAACTCTCTGTTCAAGACATCCACGATAGGCTGCAGGGCACTTTCGGTGAGGAAAATGTTCTTGGCCTTCAGAATATCATAAGTATTCAGGTTGCGAGCCAACATGACCTCGGTGCGTTGGATGTTCCTAGAGGACAGGACCACATTCTTGTTGGGCTCGGCAAACACGAACAGGTTGCGGTTGCCGTTGACCTTGAACGAGTCGAGCACCTTGACCATCTGCTTGGTCTTGATGGCGTCGAAGTTGAAGTCCTCGACGATGCGGATGGCGCCGTCGTTGACTTTGGACGACAGAGCCGACTTGCGGGCCAGCACCTTCACCTTCTTGTTCAGTTTGAAACGATAGTCGCGCGGCTTGGGACCAAACACGCGTGCACCGCCTCTCAGCAGGGGTGAGTTGATGTCGCCACGGCGAGCGCCGCCCGTACCCTTCTGGCGGAAGAGCTTGCGGGTGCTGCCCGACATCTCGCTGCGTTCCTTCGACTTGTGAGTGCCTTGACGTTGGTCGGCAAGGTATTGTCTCACTGCCAGATACATGACATGCTCGTTCGGCTCGATGCCGTAAATGTCGTCATTCAGCTGAACCTTACGGCCAGTATCTTCACCTTTGATATTATAAACTGTTAACTCCATCTCTCAATCTTTAGATAACCGTTGTTGTGGCCCGGAACGGCGCCTTTCACTACTAACAAATTCTTCTCGGGAACGACCTTCATGATCAAAAGGTTCGTCACCTTCACTTTCTTGTTACCCATTTGACCAGCCATACGCAGACCCTTGAACACTCTCGAAGGATAAGCGCAAGCGCCGATTGAACCAGGTTTTCTCAAACGGTTGTGTTGACCGTGAGTTGCTTGACCAACGCCATTGAAATGATGGCGTTTCACTACGCCTTGGAAGCCTTTACCTTTGCTGATGCCACTGACATCAACGAATTCGCCTTCCATAAACACATCGACGGTGAGCGTTTCGCCCAATTGTTTTCTGTGGCCTTCTTCGAAACGCGTAAACTCGCGCACCAGCTTCTTAGGAGTCGTGCCGGCCTTGGCAAAGTGACCTTGCTCGGCTTTCGAGGTGTTCTTCACCTTCTTCTCGTCGAAACCTAACTGGATGGCGCTATAACCGTCTTTCTCTACTGTTCTGACTTGGGTGACGACGCATGGACCTGCCTCAATGACAGTGACGGGAACCATCTTTCCGGCCTCGTCGTAGATGTTCGTCATCCCAATCTTTTTTCCTAGTAATCCTGACATGCTGTTTTAGCTTTTTAATTTGTTGTACTAGATAGGTTTAATTACAATTTGATTTCTACTTCCACACCGCTGGGGAGCTCCAGCTTCATCAGTGCGTCGATTGTCTGCGAAGTCGAGTTGTAGATGTCGAGCAAACGCTTGTAGGTCGAAAGCTCAAACTGTTCTCTCGATTTCTTGTGGACGAAGGTCGAACGCAGAACCGTGTAGATCTTCTTGTTCGTCGGCAACGGAATAGGACCGCTGACGATGGCTCCAGTCGCCTTGATGGTTTTTACGATCCGCTCGGCTGACTTGTCAACCAAGTTGTGGTCGTGCGACTTCAGTTTAATTCTAATTCTCTGGCTCACAATATTGTTGTTTATTGAATTGTTTGCTTAAATGAATAATAGTCCTTTTGCCTTCTTGATCACCACATCGGCAATGGCTTCAGGGACTGGGGCGTAGTGGCTCAGCTCCATGTTGAAGTTGGCACGGCCCGACGACATCGAGCGCAGCTGTGTGATGTAACCAAACATCTCGGCCAGCGGCACGTCGGCCTTAATCACCTGGAAGCCAATGTTTGCAATGACTTCACGCAATATTGATCTCTTTTTGTTCAAATCGCCCGTCACGTCACCTAAGTACTCGTCGGGGCAATGTATTTCAACTCTCATGATAGGTTCCATCAGCACAGCACCGGCCTTGAGGCCAGCCTCCTTGAAGGCGATGTGCGCTGCACTCTCGAACGAGAGAGCATCGCTGTCGACCGCATGGAACGAACCGTCAGTAAGGGTCACCTTGAGGTTCTCCACCGGGAAGCCTGCCAAAACGCCGTTTGACAAGGCACCCTTGAAGCCCTTCTCGGTGGCTTGGATGAACTCGCGAGGGATGACGCCACCCTTCACTTCGTCGACGAACTGCAGTCCCTGCACGCCATCATCGGCCGGACCCATTGTGAACTCGATATCGGCAAACTTACCCTTGCCACCAGTCTGTTTTTTATAGACTTCACGATGCTGAATTGTTTGAGTAAAGGCTTCCTTGTATGCGACCTGTGGACGACCGGAGTTGACTTCGACGCCAAACTCTCTCTTCAAGCGGTCCAAAATAATATCAAGGTGCAATTCGCCCATACCTGCCAATATGGTCTGGCCCGAGTTTTCGTCGGTGTGCACGAACAGCGTAGGATCTTCCTCAACCAGTTTGGCCAAGGATTGATCGAGCTTGTCGAGGTCTGCTGTAACTTTGGGTTCAATGGCGATGTTGACCACTGGCTCGGGGAACTTGATGTTCTCGAGAATCAGCGGCTTGTTCTCAACACAAAGCGTATCGCCCGTGCGGATGAGCTTGAACCCGACGGCGGCACCAATGTCGCCTGCCGAAATCTCATCCAGGGGATTCTGCTTGTTGGCATGCATCTGAACGATCTTGGCGATGCGTTCGCGCTTGCCCGTTGAGACGTTCAGCACCATTTCGCCAGCTTTCAACGTACCGGAATAGACGCGGAAGAAGCAGAGGCGGCCAACGAAGGGGTCGGTGGCAATCTTGAACGCCAAGGCGCAGAAAGGCTCCTTGGGGTCGGCTTTGCGCACTTCCTCTTGTTCGGTCTTCGGATTAACACCCTTCACATGGTCGATGTCGAGCGGGCTAGGCAGGTAGTTGACGATAGCGTCAAGCAGTGGCTGCACGCCCTTGTTCTTGAACGACGAACCGCAGAGCACGGGACAAATGCGAAGGTCAAGCGTAGCCTTGCGGATTTGAGCGATGAGTTCTTCTTCCGTGATGCTGTCGGGGGCTTCCATGTATTTCTCGAACAAGGCTTCGTCGTCTTCGACGGCTCCCTCAATGAGGCGGGTGCGGTAGTCCGTCACCATGTCCTTCATGTCGTCAGGGATTTCGATTTCGTCGTAGACAGAGCCATTGTCTTCTTCTTCCCAAGCGTACGCCTTGTTTCTTAGCAAGTCGACAACGCCGATGAACTCGTCCTCGGCGCCGATGGGCAATTGCACCGGAATCGGGGTGGCGTGAAGCCTTTCCTTGATTTGGTCCATCACCTTAAAGAAATCGGCGCCTGCGCGATCCATCTTGTTGACGTAGCAGATACGCGGGACGTTGTATTTGTTGGCTTGGTGCCAAACGGTTTCCGACTGAGGCTCGACGCCGCCCACGGCGCAGAAGATGGCGATGGCGCCATCCAGCACACGCAACGAGCGTTCCACTTCGACGGTGAAGTCGACGTGGCCAGGGGTGTCGATGATGTTGATTTTGTAAGCCTCATTATTGAGGTGCCAGAACACCGTCGTTGCAGCAGAGGTGATGGTGATGCCACGTTCCTGCTCCTGTACCATCCAATCCATGGTGGCGGCGCCGTCGTGGACTTCACCTATCTTATGGCTACGGCCAGTATAATAGAGGATACGCTCAGTCGTCGTCGTCTTACCGGCGTCGATGTGTGCCATGATGCCGATATTACGCGTGAGGCTGAGGGGATTCATCATATTTTCCTGTCCGTTTTGCATAATTCCTACTTCCTTCTATTAGAATCTGAAATGCGAGAATGCCTTGTTGGCATCTGCCATTCTGTGGATTTCTTCCTTCTTCTTGAATGCAGAACCTTCTTCCTTGTAAGCTGCCATGATTTCCGAAGCGAGCTTCAGAGCCATCGATTTCTCGTGACGTTTGCGGGCATAACCAATCAGGTTCTTCATACCGATGCTCTGCTTACGGGCAGGACGGATTTCTGAAGGAATCTGGAAGGTAGCACCACCAATACGACGGCTTCTTACTTCCACTTGAGGGGTAACGTTGGCCAGGGCCTTCTTCCACACCTCAACTGGATTCTCATTGAGCTTACTTTCAATGATGTCCATTGCTTCGTAGAAAATCTGATAAGCCAAATTCTTCTTACCCTCGAGCATGATGTTGTTCACGAACTTCGTGACTTGCACATCACCGTACTTCGGGTCGGGAAGGATAATTCTCTTCTTTGGTTTAGCTTTTCTCATGTCTTTAAGTCTTTCTGTTTTGACTAATCGTTATTTCTTTGCGGCTTGTTTGGGTCGTTTAGCACCGTACTTGGACCTGCGCTGGCGGCGGCCATCCACGCCCGAGGTGTCCAAAGCTCCACGGATGATGTGATAACGAACGCCCGGCAAATCCTTCACACGACCTCCTCTGATCATGACGATAGAGTGCTCCTGCAGGTTGTGGCCCTCACCCGGGATGTAGGCGTTGACCTCCTTTTGGTTGGTCAAACGAACCCTAGCGACCTTACGCATTGCTGAGTTAGGCTTCTTAGGGGTCGTCGTGTAAACACGCACGCACACGCCACGGCGTTGCGGACTGGCATCCAATGCTGGTGACTTACTCTTGTCGATCAATTTCTTGCGCCCTTTGCGCACTAATTGTTGAATAGTCGGCATTTTTAATTTGTTAGGTTTAATTTATTAGTTATTTAATCCTTTGATTAGGAATTATTTACAAACTCATACCAAACTGGCCGAGGGTGCACTTTTCGAGATGTAGTCAGGGAACACTATAAGCCCTTACGGCTTAGAAGTCTATAAACCCACGACGCAACTTAGACGCTTGACTTTCCCGTCACATCGTGTAGAAACCTATCACGTTTAACTTATCAGGTTCCTAACTATATCATTTTCAAGGGCAAGCCCTCTTTCAATTCAGCGGGTGCAAAAGTACGACAATTTTCTGAATTGGCAATCTTTTTTCTGATTTTTTTCGAAAAATATTCCACATTTAATCGTATATTATTGATTTACTGATAAATAAATAACAAAAGAAAAACCAAATCGTTTAAAAAAAACGTCTTTCTTGCCTTGATAATGAGCAAAAAAGACGCTGATTGGCTCAGAAACAGGTCTCCTGAAGATTCCAAATCGCACTTTCCTCGGCTTGGGATGACAAAGGTGACCGTTGTCTCAATACTTCACGAAACGGTCCTCGCCATTGCTCAAGCCGAGCAACGGACTGCGCCCGAAGAGCAAAAACACCTTGTGTTCCCAAATGAGTTCCCAAAGGACGCGGCTCACGCGCACTTGGTCTTCAGGGGCAAGCTCTTCGCTGGTGTAGACCGTATTCTCAGAATCGGCCACAGCGTGGTCGTTGATGGCCTGCTGGCGGATTTGGTAGCACAGGTTGACGAAAGTGGTGCCCGTAGTTGTGTCACGGCCTTCAATGATCATCAAGATCCTTTGCCTCAACTCCTCGTTGTTGTAGAGGATGTGTACTGGATTTGCATCGTAATTCATGGTTGTTATGTATTGGTTGATGGTGCAAATATAAGGATTATTTCGAAATGCGCAACATTTTCATCTGACACGAACACTTTTTTGCACCTTATAATAATATATCGCGCCGATTTCGTATCTTTGTGGCGAATTTTGAATCCAAAGAAATCAGATATGATAAACAGCGAAACTTGGACTCTGGTCATCGTTTGGACCATCGGCGTGGTGGCATTTTTTGTGCTATGGGCGGTTTTGGCCAAGGTGATACAAAAGGTTAGCGAGAAAAGGAGGAAAGGTGAAAACGACAGCGAGAGCACCCCGCCAGACACGGTTTAGGGCGAAATGTAGCTGAATTTCCTTCTCAAGGTTTACGAATTTGGATATTCGTAGGAGCGAAGGTGATGGAATATCGTTGTATTCTTCGTTTTCAAAAACATCCCAGATTCCCCGTGAGTGATCTATCTGTGCAAAAGACAGAAAATGTCCAAGCAAGAAACTAATTATCAACAACCCGTTCTCCGAGAGTTTGGTCAATTCACTCGGCAACATCCCCCGAGTCGGTGTCGTTCCACGTTTCTCAGACCTTGAAGTCATCGCCTTGAGCATGACCGCAGAGGCGTTTGGGATAGACAGCGAGAACAACCTGTTCCACCAGCTATCCAACTCCAAAGACGAGATTCCGAATCTTATCTCCAGGAGGCAGTACAACGACCGCCGCAAGCTGACGGCTGGCCTTTGCGAGGAGA
>JAFUAA010000054.1 GCA_017460915.1 Bacteroidales bacterium
CACCATCAACATCCACATGGCCGCCACCTGCCTGCACTATGGTCAGGAGGCTTTCGAAGGCCTGAAGGCCTTCCGTGGCAAAGACGGCACGGTGCGCATATTCCGCCTCGACGAGAACTGCAAGCGCCTGCAAAGCTCCTGCGACGGCATCATGATGGCCAAGTTCCCCATGGACAAGTTCGAGGACGCCATCATCAGGGTGGTGAAACTCAACTCCGACTTCATTCCTCCGTATGAGACGGGCGCTTCGCTCTACATCCGTCCGCTGCTCATCGGCATGGGCGCCCAAGTGGGTGTGAAGCCTGCCACTGAGTATCTTTTCATCGTCTTCGTGACGCCCGTCGGTCCTTACTTCAAGGGCGGCTTCATGGCCAACCCCTATGTCATCACGCGCAAGTACGACCGTTCGGCCCCGCTCGGCACGGGTATTTACAAGGTGGGTGGCAACTATGCCGCTTCCATGCGTGCCCACGTTGAGGCCTGCCTCGGCGGTGAATATGCCTGCGAGTTCTACCTCGACGCCAAGGAGAAGAAGTTTATTGACGAGGCTGGCGCTGCCAACTTCTTCGGTATCAAGAACGACACCTACATCACGCCTCAGAGCACTTCGATCCTGCCTTCCATCACCAACAAGAGCCTCATCCAAATCGCTGAGAGCTTGGGTATGAAGGTGGAGCGTCGCCCGATTGCCGAAGAGGAACTGGCCACCTTCGAAGAGGCTGGCGCTTGCGGCACCGCTGCCGTCATCAGCCCCATCTCGCGCATCGACGACCCCGAAACGGGCAAGTCCTACACGTTTGGCGACGGCAAACCTGGCAAGTGGAGTGAGAAGCTCTACAACAAGCTCCGTGGCATCCAATACGGCTCCGAGCCCGACGAATTCGGCTGGATTACCGTCGTTGAAGGTATCTAAACAGGAAATTTTTGCCGAAACAACAAAAAAATGCGTCACAAAGTGGCGCATTTTTTTGATTAATGTGTATTTTTGTGGCGAAAAATAATCAACAATTAAATCATAGCACTATGAAGAAATTTGCTTTTGCCTTAATGGCTTTGCTGGCTTTCTCCTTCTCTTTGAAGGCCCAGCAGTTTGTCTCGACGGAGCCTGCCAACAGGAACGTCATCATCGAAGAGTTCACTGGCCGAAACTGCCAATACTGTCCAGATGGGCACCGCATCGTCAATGAGCTTATGGCCGCTCATCCTGGCAGGTTATGGGGTATCAACATTCATGCTGGCGGTTATGCTCCAACGTCCTATCCCAATATGATTACCCAAGATGGTAACACCATTCACGGTGGATTCAGCATCAGCGGATATCCTTGCGGCGTGGTCAACCGTTCTACTGCAGCCGCTCAGAATAGAGGTGAATGGAATGGTACAGCTACACAGCAATTGAACCAACTCTCGGAATGCAATGTGGCTGGTCAGGTCGTTCTGAATCCAACTTCGCGTATGGCCATCATTACCGTTGAGGTGTATTATACGGGCAATAGTTCGGCTGATGAGAATTATCTGACCGTTGCCATGTTGCAGGATAGCATTCTCGGTTCTCAGGTGGGTGGCTCGACGTGGAATCCTGGTCAGATCATCAATGGACAGTATGTCCATACGCATGTGCTTCGCGATATCATTACCGAAAATGCATGGGGAGAAGCCATCAGCCCTACCACGCAAGGCACTTTGATTACCAAAACCTACACTTACGAAATTCCGGAAAGCATTGGCAATCCCAATGGCGTTGAGGTTGACCTCGACAACATTCATTTCCTTGCCTGGGTCTCTGAACGCTACCAAGGAACGCCTACTCGTCCTATCTTGACAGGCAATCAGCTTGATGTGATTGTTGGCTCTGACCAACCCATCTTCCCGTTCCTCAAGACGGTCGCCCAATCCTCTGTCACGACTTGCTCGCACAACGAAATCATTAATGTCAACGTCCAGAATGGTGGCACGGAGACTCTCACTTCACTGACGCTTACTGCTGAAGTGGACGGCGAGACTTTCACGGCCAACTGGGAAGGCAGTATTGCACAATATGGCATTGGCAAGGTGGAAATTCCTGTCGTGATGTCATTCGGAACGACTACAGCTACTGTAAGAATCACCGAGGCCAACGGACAAAGCTTTGACGCCCAAAGTCAATGCAGCATCACCTGCCTTGAATGGGCCGACCTCGAAATTGAAGGTGAAGAGGAAGAGTTGAGACTCGAAATCATGCAAGATAAATTCGGCAACCAAACCACTTGGACGGTGACAGACTCTGAAGGGAACCTGTTGGGCAGTGGCGGCCCTTACGACATGCTGCTGGGTGGTACGGCCACTCAAATCCACGTCGAGTATGTTATGGTTCCGGTCAATGAATGCGTGAAGTTCACGATACACGATGATAACGGCAATGGTATTTGCTGCGCTTATGGACAAGGCTATTACATCGCCAAGGACAGTCAGGGCAATGTACTCTTTGGCGACCAAAACGATGGCGATTTCGGTGAAGAGGTCTCGCATCTGATTTCGGTCAGAGCCGCTGGCGCTTCCGTTAGCGTCGGCGTTACGGAGGTGAACAACGTGGATTACGCCCATGCCGATTTTGCCGCTCCTCTTGAGTACGATGGCTATCCCGACCAAGTGGGCTTCTCGGTCCGCAAAGTCACGAGCCCCGATCCTTTCATCGTTCCTGGTTTCCTGAACGAGTTCCGCAACATTTTGGGCTCGACCGACGACCTTGAACCGGCCAGCATTTATATGGTGAAGGCTTTTGCCGTGGTCAATGGCCAGACCTACTATGGCACTGAAACCACATTCCAAACCATGCCCGAAGGGGTCGACGAGTTGGCTGCCACTTTGAAGCTTTATCCTAACCCGACTTCCAACGTCCTGAACATCGAAGGCGAGGGCATGAGCGACGTCGAGGTGTTCAACGCTGTCGGACAACGCATGATGATAGTGAACGTTGAGGGTGACAAGGCTCAAGTCCATATCGAAAGCCTGAGCAATGGCCTCTACTTCGTCCGCATTCACGCCAACGATGGCACGGTGCTCAACCGCACTTTCTCGGTGGTCCGCTAATCGCGACCAACCGAACGCAACAAAAAAGTCGTCTCATTTCGAGGCGACTTTTTTCGTTGGGTCATAACTAACCCTTGAACGTCATAGCGGGCTTGCCCCGCTATCTCCTTAACTTTATACGATCCCTTTCTCCTTCAGCAACCCGCTCATCTGCTCTTGCAACTTCTTCGCCTCTTCGCCTGCGCGAACGGCAAAGTCGCTGCCATTGGAGGCATAGATGATGCCTCGCGACGAATTGACGAGCAGACCGCACTCTTCATTCAATCCGTTGTGGGCCACGGCTTGCAAGTCGCCGCCTTGTGCGCCCACGCCAGGGACGAGGAAGAAATAGTCGGGTAACATCCTGCGGATTTCGCCCAACTCCTCAGGGTGCGTGGCACCCACCACGAACATCATCTGCTCCGACGAGGCCCATGTGGTGGCGGTTTGCAGCACTTGCTGGTGCAGCATTCGCTCGCCGACGTTCAGATATTGGAAGTCTTGCGAGCCTTTGTTAGAGGTCAAGGCCAAAAGGATGACCCATTTGTCCTCGAAGTTGAGGAACGGCTCCACGGAGTCCTTGCCCATATAGGGCGCTACGGTCAAGGCGTCGGCTTTCAAGGTGTTGAAGAAGGCCTTGGCGTAATTGGCCGAAGTGTTGCCGATGTCGCCGCGCTTGGCATCCGCGATGATGAAAATCTCGGGATGGTTGACTTTGATGTATTGGATGGTGCGTCCCAGGCTTTGCCAGCCTTTGGCGCCATACACTTCATAGAAAGCGGTATTGGGCTTGTAGGCCACGGCGTAGGGTGCCGTCTGGTTGATAATCTGTTTGTTGAACTCAAAAACGGGGTCTTCCAAAGCCAACAAGTCCTGCGGAATCTTGTTGATGTCGGTGTCAAGGCCGACGCAAAGGAACGACTGCTTTTTCTTGATTCGCTCGAAAAGTTGTTGCTTGTTCATATTGGTGCTTTTTTGTCACAAAACCTGCAAAACCATCAAAACTGTTTTTGTTTGCTGGGAAAGCTGCCAACCAGCGGCTTTCCGGCGACGGCACGGTTGTGCCAGTCGCCAACGCTCCTCTTTTGGTTTTGTAAGTTTTGTGGGTTTTGTTTCATAGACTATATTACGATTCAATGTTTTCTTTCAGTCTTTCAGCGTTTTCCGCCATTTGCAGACGGTTGATGATTTCGCCCAGGTCGCCATCCATGACGGCGGCGAGGTTGTAGACGGTCAGGCCTTCCACGCGGTGGTCGGTGACGCGCCCTTGGGGATAGTTATAGGTGCGGATCTTGGCCGAGCGGTCGCCGGTCGAGACCATCGTCTTGCGTTTGGCGGAGATGTCGCTGATGTATTTCTGGTATTCCATGTCGTAGATGCGCGTGCGCAGCCGTGCCAAGGCGCGTTCGCGGTTCTTGGGTTGGTCGCGGGTCTCGGTGCACTCGATGAGGATTTCCTGCATCTCGCCCGTGTTGGGATTCTTCCACATGTAGCGCAGGCGCACGCCCGACTCCACCTTGTTCACGTTCTGGCCACCCGCGCCGCTTGAGCGGAATGTGTCCCACTTGATTTCGCCCTCGTTGATTTCCACATCAAACTCCTCAGCTTCGGGCAACACGGCCACCGATGCGGCGGAGGTGTGGATGCGGCCTTGGGTCTCGGTTTTTGGAACACGCTGCACACGATGCACGCCCGACTCGAATTTGAGGATGCCATAGCAGCCGTTGCCTGTCACGCTGAAGTCGATTTCCTTGTAGCCGCCGCTGGCGCCTTCGCTGACCGAGGTCACCTCGACTTTCCAGCTTTGGGCTTCGCAGAATTTGGTGTACATACGGAAGAGGTCGCCAGCGAAGAGGCAAGCCTCGTCGCCACCCGTGCCAGCCCGGATTTCCATGATGGCGTTCTTGCTGTCCTGCGGGTCCTTGGGAATCATCATCACGTGGATGTCCTGTTCCAACTGTTCGATGCGCGTTTGCGCCGTGTCGATTTCCTCCACGGCCATCTTGCGCAGTTCCTCGTCTTTTTCAGTGGCTAGGATTTCCTTGGCTTCCTCGATGTTGGCTTTCAGCGTTTTGTATTCCTTGAAGGCCATGACGATAGGCTCCAAGTCCTTGTAGTCCTTGTTGAGCTTCACGTATCGCTTCATGTCGGAAGCCACGGCAGGGTCGGCGAGCTGCTCGCCCATTTCCTCCCAGCGGTGCTTTATCGTTTCAAGTTTTTCGGTGATGTCCATGAATGTTATTTGTCTGGAATAGGATTGACAATACTAATTCCATCAATCATCTTGAAATCCTTAACATTAGCAGTAATAAGAACGGCATTGCTTATCAACGCACTTGCAGCAATAATGGCATCTGGAAGTTTGATTTTGAATTGCTTACTAATTTCAATGGTTTTTTCAGTGATTTGTTTTGTCAGATTAATGATGTCGCAAGAATCACATAAAGTATTTACAATTATCTCTTCCTCTTTGCTCTTAAATTGATAACCTAATGATTCCATGTAAGTAATAATTGATAAGCAAAGACTATCGCCTTTTGTGGCAAAGTCTGATATTCTTATCTTTTCTTGAGAAAGATAGATGATGATGTTAGTGTCAAGAATATAAGTTTTACCACTCATCGCGCAATTGTTTTTGCCATTCGACTGGATCCGAAATCTCTTTCATGATTCCGCCTTCGGGAAGTTGTTCCAATGCTTTTGAAACTTCCTCGAAATTGCCTTTCTTGGACTCTCCAACTTCAACCTTCTTTACAAAAGTGATGGAACGGAGCCATTCTATCAGCATTTGGAGTTTGCTGTTGTCTTCTATGGTTACGCTTAATGTGGTCATGGTACTATGTCTAATTAACCTTGCAAAAATACACAATTATTGACGAAAAATGGCTTTTTTACCCAATTCCGTCAATAAAAAATGGATTGATTGCACCTGTCGTTTCAAGTTTTGAAGTGATGTCCATAAACTAACTTTTTTTCAACACTTGTTGCTAATGCTTCCTGACTGTTCATGGCTTGAAATATCCTCACATTCAAATAGCATTTATCTCCAATTGATGCATTTGATAAGGGTTTTTGTGACAATACCGAACAGGATGATACAAATAATAGTATCGAAATAGTTAGTAGAGGTAGTAATTTCTTTTTCATTTTGATATAGTTTTAAAACAAATATAAACCATTTAATACTCAAACACCCCAAACTCACTCCGAATCGTCAGCCGCTTCACATCCGAAGCCTCCACGTGGCCAATGATTTGGCTGTCGATATTGAACTCCTTGGCAATGGCAATCATTTCGTTGGCGGCCTTTTCGTTGGTGTAGATTTCCAAACGGTGGCCCATGTTGAAGACCTTGTACATCTCGTGCCAGTCGGTGCCCGAGGCGGCTTGAATCATACGGAAGAGAGGGGGCAAGACGAGCATGTTGTCCTTCACAATGTGCAGTTTGTCAACGAAATGCAGCACCTTGGTCTGGGCACCGCCGCTGCAATGGATGATGCCGTGGATTTGTTTGTGGAACTCCTTCAGGATTGGAATCATCAGCGGGGCGTAGGTGCGGGTGGGCGAGAGGATGAGTTTGCCCACGTCCACGCCGTGGATCTCGGTCGGGTCGGTCAGTTTGTGCGGACCAGAATACACCAGTTCTTCGGGGATGCTGTGGTCGTAACTCTCATCGTATTTCTCGGCCAAATAATGGTTGAGCATGTCGTGTCGCGCCGAGGTGAGGCCGTTGCTGCCCATGCCGCCGTTGTAGCTGTCCTCGTAGGTGGCTTGTCCATAGGATGCGAAAGCCACGATGACGTCGCCCGGCTGTAAGTTGTTCTCAATCACTTCATCTCGGCGGAGGCGTGTCGTCACGGTGCTGTCCACGATGACGGTGCGCACTAGGTCGCCCACATCGGCGGTCTCGCCACCGGTGAGATAGATGCCGATGCCGAGTTTGCGCAGTTTCTCCAAGAAATGCTCCGTTCCGTTAATCAAGGCGGAAATGACTTCGCCTGGGATGAGGCTCTTGTTGCGCCCGATGGTGGAGGAGAGGAGCATGTTGTCCGTCGCGCCCACGCAGATGAGGTCGTCGGTGTTCATCACGATGGCGTCTTGCGCCACGCCTTCCCACACGCTCATGTCGCCCGTTTCTTTCCAATAAAGGTAGGCGAGCGACGATTTGGTTCCGGCACCGTCGGCGTGCATGATGTTGCAATACAGCGGATCGCCGCCGAGGATGTCGGGGATGATTTTGCAGAAAGCGTTGGGATACAGTCCCTTGTCGAGGTTCTTGATGGCGTTGTGGATGTCTTCTTTTTCGGCAGAAACGCCTCGTTGAGCATATCTTTGGTTCTCCATTTTCTTTATTTTTACTATGGCCGATGGCTTATGGCAGCTTTAACATAAATTGCAACTTCAACTCAAGTAAAAGCTGCCATAAGCTATAGGCCATAAGCCATAGTCCAATTATTTGAACTTTAACTTTCTCTCTTTAGTGTCAAACTCGAAGTTGCCGAGTTGCTTCATATTCTTTTGTCCGATGACCCATTGTTCAACCATGCGGCTCACCACCTTGCACTCCACATTGTAGAGCGAGCGGCCTGCGATTCTCACCTCCTTGATGACGAAGATGGCGCCATTGGCGATGCCGCCCGTGGTGAGGATTTTGTCGACGTCGCCTTGGAAGTCGTCGGCAGTGATGCGACCGCCCTTCAGCAGTTCGAGCGCACGGCTCTCGCTGACGCAGAAGTCAGCGTTTTGGCTGTAGGTGAAAGGCTCATTGTAGCCGTCCACGTTGCCAAAGAAGTTGAAGTAGCCCTTCTTGTCGACGGTGAACATCTCGGATTGTTCTTCTTGCGGGTTGATGGCGATGTTGACGGTGCCGCCTTCGGCGATATGGTCGCGTGGCACGTAGTCCTTGCTCAAGATGCGGAACTCGGTGCGTCGGTTCATTTGGTGGGCGGCTTCTCTAACATCATTGTTGGGCAGTTTGTTGATGAAGTCTTCGGTCAGTCTCGTGCCCGCCTTGAAGGTGTAACCCTTCACGGTCATGTCTTTCTGGATGGTGCGCGGCACGCGTTCGCCATAGCCTTTGGCGGTGAGGCGAAGCGGGTCGATGCCCCTGATAATCAAGTAATCCACTACGCTTTGGGCGCGTTTTTGTGACAGGATGTCGTTGCGCTCGTCGGTGTCGCGGCTGTCGGTGTGCGAAGCCAACTCGATGGTGATGGTCGGGTTGATTTGCAGGGTCTCGATCAAGCCTTGCAACGAGTCTTCAAACTGCGGTTTGAGGTCCCATTTGCCCAGGTCGTAAAGGATGTCGGGCAGCATGATGGGCTCTTGTGGAATGGGCTCGATGTCGTAGTCTTTCTCGATGTCCTTGCTGAATTCAAGCCCGATGGTGGTCTCTTGTGTGCTGAGGGTGAAGTAATTGTCTTTATCGATGGTGACATCGTAAATTGTGTTTTTGCTGATTTGGCTGTCGCTGAAATTGAAGTAACCTTTGTCGTTGGTTCGTGTCATCATGCTGGAACCATCGCTGCCGACGAGGCGGACAGCAGCATTGCTGACAAATTGTTTGGTCTTGGCGTCTTTGACCGTTCCCGAGAAGGTGAACAGGACGGGCGGCTCTTCAAAATAATAGATGTTGTCGAGACCTCGACTGTTGCCACGGTTGGAAGAGATGAAGCCGCGTTCCTCGGTGGGGTGGAAGACGATGGCGAAGTCGTCGCCCGTCGAGTTGATGGGATATTTCAGGTTGCGAGGCTCGCCCCATTGTCCGCTGGTGTCCATCGAGCTGACGAAGATGTCCAAGCCGCCCATGCCGCCATGACCGTCGGAGGAGAAATAGAGGACAGTGTCGTATCTCAGGAAGGGAAACACCTCGTTGCCAGGCGTGTTGATGCGTTCGCCGAGGTTGAAGGGGTGCTTGAAAGGCTCAGTGGCATTGTCGCGCATGGCCACCCAAATGTCGTTGCCGCCGAAACCGCCTTTGCGCTCAGCGGCAAAGTACATGATGAGTTCGTCGCTGGAGAGGGTGGGATGCCCCACAATGTCCAACGTGTCTACGCCGGCAATCTCCACGGGACGGGCTTCGGAGAAGGCTCCGCCGCTTTTGCTGGCCACCATGATTTGGCAGCCGTTCTTCCTATGGGCTCCGTTTTGGCAGCGGGTGAAATAGAGCTTGGTAAACTTTGAGTTCATGAAAGGCGTGCCTTCGCTGGCCTCAGTGTTGATGTTTTCGTTCTCGTCGGCGAGGACGGGTGTGCTCCAATCGCCTTTGCGGTCTTGCTTGGCCGTGAAGAAATCGGCGAACTCTTGCCCAGTGATGCCGTCTTTCTCCTTGCCGGTGGCTGCATCGCGAGTGGAGGTGAAGATGATTTCGTTGAAGTTGTTGTTGAGCCATGTGGCGCCGAAGTCGGAATCGCGCGTCGAGTTGACTTTTTTCAATTCCGTGAGCTCGTATTTCGACGGGTTCTCTTTCCACTCTTGGATCATTTGAGTGGTCTCAACGCCCAATGGACCTCGCGGGTCGTTGGGCACTTTTTGCGAGTAGGTGTCATACATCTCGGTGGCGTCCTTGAACTTCTCGTTCATCTTGTAGGTCTCGGCAAGATAGAGATAAAGCTCGGGATGCGTGTTGGGATACTCGGTCTTCAATAGGCGTTTGTAGAAAGGCTCGGCGCGTTTGGTGAGGCCGATAAGTCGGTAGCATTCACCCATTTGGAAGTTGATTCGGTTGCGTTCGTCCTTGTTGCGACGTACCTTCCGATAGGCTTTCTTGTAGCGGTCGGCGGCCTCGATGTATTGTTTTCTGCCGAAGGCGAGGTCGGCGTTCTTGGCGGGGTTTCTTCTCTGTGCGAAGACGTCGGTGCTCATGAAGATGAACAGGGCCGACATGACGATTATGATGTATCTTTTCATGGATATGGATTCTCTTTTTCAAACGTGAAAAACGCGTTTTTATTATTGGGCAAAAGTACAACAATTTAGGGAAACACCGCAACGGAAACACACAAAAAATCCCGCCGTTTCCAGCGGGATTCTTTGCAAGCAGTTTAGAAGGTTAAATATGAGTGATTTTATTTTTTCTTTTTGTCGCCAGTTTCGGCAATTTCCTTGTCTTGCTTGTTGCCCTTCATCAGGATGTAGGCAAAAGGCGTGGAGAGGAACACTGACGAGAAGGTGCCAGCCAACACACCGACCAACATGGCGAAGATGAAGCCACGGATGGTGTCACCGCCGAAGATGAAGATGGCGAGCAACACGACCAAGGTCGTACCTGAGGTGTTGAACGAACGGGTCAAGGTGCTGTTGACAGCGTTGACCATGTTTTCCTTCCATGAGGATTTCGGGTGCAGGCTGACGTTCTCACGCACACGGTCGAAGATAACCACGGTGGCGTTGATGGAGTAACCAATGACGGTCAGCACTGCGGCAATGAAACTCTGGTCGACTTCCATGGTGAAGGGCAGGATGTTGTAGAACAACGAGTACATACCCAACACGATGATGGTGTCTTGTGCCAAGGCCATGATGGAAGCCACACCGTATTGCCACTTCTTGAATCGGATGGCGATGTAGACGAACATCAGAGCCAAAGCCACGATGATAGCCCAGATGGACTTGCGGGTGACGTCGCTGGCGATGGTGGCACCCACCTTCTGCGTACTCAGGATGCCCACAGTCTCGTCTTCCGATGAGAACTGCTCAGGCGTAAGGTTGTTACCGTAGAGGCCCTTCAAACCGTCATAAAGGATGGTTTGAATGACGGAGTCGACGGCGGGGCTGTCGTTGTTGATTAAGAACTTGGTCGTGATCTTCACTTGGCCGTTGGTACCATAGGTCTTCACCTCAGGAGCGGTCCAGTCTTCCACTTCTTGGTTCTCTCTCATTTCAAGGGCGCTGTGGATGGCCTGCTTGTTGATGTCGAGGTCGGTCAAAGCTTCGCGAACGGTTTCAACTTTCATGTTGGCGTTGTCGAATTGGACAACGTAGTTGCGGCCACCAGTGAAGTCGATGCCAAGGTTCATGCCACGGAAGCCAAGCGAGCCCAAGCTGATAACGAGCATGCAGATGCAGATGATGAACGAAGTCTTGCGGATGCCAATGAAGTCGTAATGTTTGTCTTGCAGGAAGTTGCGCGTCCAAGCGGTCGAGAAGCTGATTTCCTTGTCCTTGTTCAGCATACGTTCGAAAATCAAACGGGTGATGAAGATGGAGGTGAACAAAGAGGTCAGGATACCGATGCAGAGGGTGACGGCGAAGCTGTGGACAGGACCCGTACCCAAGATAATCAGGATGACACCCGTAATCAAAGTGGTGATGTTACCGTCGATAATGGCGGAGTAGGCGTTCTTGTAACCATCGGCCACGGCAAGCTTGATGCCCTTGCCAGCCTTCACCTCTTCCTTGATACGTTCGAAGATGATCACGTTCGAGTCAACAGCCATACCTAAGGTAAGCACGATACCTGCGATACCAGGCAAGGTCAGCACCGATCCGAGGCAGGCCAACACGCCAAACAGGAAGAACACATTGACCAACAAGGCAACGTCGGCCACGAGACCCGACTTGTTGTAGAAAAACACCATGTAGACCAGCACGAGGATGAAAGCGAACACCATCGACCACATACCTTTTTGCACGGCTTCCTTACCGAGAGAAGGACCAACGACTTGTTCTTCAAGGATACGGGCAGGGGCGGGCAGCTTACCAGCCTTCAGGATGTTGGCCAGGTCTTGGGCCTCTTCGATGGTCATGCCACCGCCACTGATGGACGAACGACCGTTCGGGATTTCGCCGTTGACGACGGGGAATGAATAGACATAGTCGTCAAGAACGATGGCGATTTGCTTGCCCACGTTCTCGCCAGTGAGGCGTTTCCAAGCCTTGGCGCCTTCGGGGTTCATTTGGATGGTGACTTCCACTTGGTTGCCTTGGCCATAGTCCTGACGGGCATCGGTGATGACTTCACCGCCGAGGGCGCACTTGTTGTCGCGCGACATCTTCAGGGCGACGAGGTCGAGCATTTCAACTTTTTCCCCATTCTGGCCATCGTAGCTTTCGGGCTTCACGGTCCAAGCCAGCTTCAAGTTACGCGGGAAGATGTTCATGGCTGTGGCTTCGGCGAGCATCTGGTTGATGCTGGCGGTGTCCTTCACCTGAGCCATACCCACACGGGCCGACGAGCCGTAAAGGCCGCCCATGTTGAGCATATAAATCAAGGGGTGGGTCTCAGCGAATTGGTTGACGTCTTCGTCTTCGCTCAGTTCCTCTTCCGCCTTGTTTTCGGTGAGTTCGTTGAGGAGGTCTGTAGAGGCAGAGGTGTCAGCCACCATCGTGCTGTCGCCTTCAACTGCAGCCACTTCGTTCTCAACAGCTTCGTTCTCAGCCACTTCATTCGTTGACTCTTCCAGCGAGCTCTTGGCTTTTCTGGTCTGAGCCAACTTGTTGTCGGCGTCGATGAAGTATTGTTGCACCTCTGAAAGGTTATAGGTTTCCCAGAATTCGAGTTGGGCAGTACCTTGGAGGAGCTTACGGACGCGCTTCGGGTCCTTGATGCCAGGCAGTTCGACGAGGATGCGACCCGAGTTTTCCATCTTCTGGATGTTGGGCTGTGCCACGCCGAAACGGTCGATACGGGTTCCCAAGATTTGGTAGGAACGGTCGATGGCGCCGTCGCTCTCGCTCTTCAACACTTTCAACACGTCGTCGTTGGTCGAGTTGATGTTGATGCCCTTGTCCTTGAATTCATAGAGGAAAATGGAGACCAGGCTAGCATTGGGGTCAACTTCCTTGAAAGCTTCGCCAAAGAGGGTGACGAAATCGCCCTTGCTCTCTTCTTGTCTTTGTGTAGCTAAATCCATGGCTTTCAAGAAGGTGGGGTCTTGAGAGTCGCCCGACAGGGCCTTGACGATGTCTTTCACGGAAACTTCAAGGGTGACGTTCATGCCGCCCTTCAAGTCCAAACCCAAGTTGATTTCTTTTTCTTTTGCATCGCGATAGGTGTACTTCTTGACCAAGAGGTTGTACACATTCACGTTGCTGACCGAGTCCAAAAAGTAGGTTTCCTTCTCGTTTTTCAGAAGGTTGAATGTTGACTCGTCTCCGTTTGCAAGTTTGCTAGCCTCGGCTTCGGCGAATTTGGCAGCCTTCTTTTCCACGCGGTTCGTCACCAAGGTGAACGAGAGCTGGTAAAGAAAGATGAGCGCGAAGATAATGGCTATCGCTCTGATTGCTCCTTTGTTTTGCATTGTAAAACTGATTTAATTATTTGACTTTTAAATTGTTAAATTTCTAATTGTATTTCTTTTACCCTATTTTGAGCCTGCAAAAATAAGAAATATTTCTATTTATAATTCAACCACTTGAAAATTTCCTTGTAAGAAAGTTTTTTTCCGTACATCAGGATGCCTGTGCGGTAGATTTTGGCTGCCAGCCATGTCATCAGGACGAAGGAGCCGGCCAACAAGACGACGGAGGCCACGATTTGCCAAATGGGCACGCCAAACGGAATCCTGACCATCATCGAGATGGGGGAGGTGAACGGAATCATCGAGAGCCAAATGGAAAGCGAGCTGTCGGGGTTGTTGACGATGTAGAACGAACTGATGATGGCAATCATCAGGGGGACGGTGACGGGCAGCGTGAATTGCTGCGAGTCGGTGTTGTTGTCGACCAACGAGCCGATGGCAGCATACAGTGTCGCATAGAGCAAATATCCTAAGATGAAGAAAATCAGGAAACTGACGATAATGGTGCCGAAATCGATGGATTGTGCGATTTGAAGGATGTTTTGCACGCTTTCGTTGCTCATGATGTCGTTGGCGGTGATTTCCTGGCTCATCACGGTGCCTTGCGACAGCATTCCGGGATGGCTCAGGCCGATGAAGGCCGAGAAGCCCAAATAGAGCGCGCCTGTCAGCAAAATCCACATCACGAATTGGGTGAGGGCCACCAACGAAACGCCGATGATTTTGCCCATCATCAGCTGGAAGGGCTTCACCGAACTGATGATGACCTCGATGATGCGGTTGGTCTTTTCCTCGGCCACGCCTTGCATCACCTGTCCGCCAAAGAAAATGATGAACATGTATACCAAAGAGGCCAATAAGATGCCGAGGACGAATTGCACCCTCGTGAAAGTCTCTTTCTCGTTGCCTTTGTCGTCCATCCGCATCACTTGCAGGTTGACGTTGGTCTTGACTGCACTGACGATTTCGGGGTCCACGCCCTTGGCCATCAATTTCTGGTCTTCGATTTCCTTTTGCATCACGCTGCTGATGTAGTTCTCAATCTCCATCGGCACTTGGCGGATGCTGTAGACGATGGCGTTCGAAGGGATGTTGAGCTGGGTGGGCGGCACGTAGAGCGCCATGTCGAAAATCTCGTTTTTCACCAGTTCCTTGACCGAGTCGATGGGCAGGCCCGGCATCAGGACGAAAGTGTGCTCCTTGTTGTCGGTGAAGCGATCCTCAAACCAATGGCTTTCGTCGACGACGGCGATGCGCATCTTTTCGTCGCCCGAATGCAAGGCGAGCATGATGGGGATGATGTAGATGGCGGCCATCAGGATGGGGCCGAGGAAGGTCATGATGAGGAAACTGCGCTTGCGCACGCGCGTCAGGTATTCGCGCTTGATGATGAGTCCGATCTTGTTCATGAGGCTTGGTTTTTGGATTGAACTTCTTGGATGAAGATGTCGTTCATCGAGGGCAGCACTTCTTTGAACGACACGAGTTGTCCCATGCCCAGCAGTTGAGCAAGCAATTCGTTGGGCGAGGCGCTGAACAGGGTGAGCTTCACCTCATCGTCGATTTCGGTCGGCTCCACCTTTATATTATTATAGGTGTCGGCCAGGGCCAAAATCGGCTGTTTGTCGTCGGTGCGGACGATGATTTCCCTTTGGTGGGTGTCGTGTTGCCGTTTGATGTCAGTCACCTTGCCTTGCAGGATGCTCTTGCCGTGGTTGACGAGGGTAATGCTGTCGCACAGCTCCTCGACCGAGGACATGTTGTGGGTCGAGAGCAGGATGGTGGCGCCTTTGTCGCGCAACTCGAGGATCGACTCTTTCAGCAGGTTGGCGTTGATGGGGTCGAAGCCGCTGAAAGGTTCGTCGAAGATGAGGATGTCGGGCTCGTGGATGATGGTGGTGATGAACTGCACCTTCTGCTGCATGCCTTTCGAAAGCTCTTCGACTTTCTTGTCCCACCAGCCTCCGATTTCAAATTTGTCGAACCATTCCTTGAGCCGTTTTTGCGCCTCGGCTTTCTTGATGCCTTTCAGCTCGGCCAAATAGATGGCTTGCTCGCCGACTTTCATCTTCTTGTATAGACCGCGCTCTTCGGGCAGGTAGCCGATACGGGCAATGTGTTTCTGGCTCAGTTTCTCGTCGTTGATGCGCACCTCGCCGCTGTCGGGCGCGGTGATTTGGTTGAGGATGCGGATGAGCGTGGTCTTGCCGGCGCCGTTGGGACCCAAAAGACCGTAAATGCAGCACTCTGGGATGTCGATGCAGATACGGTCCAAGGCGGTGTAGTCGCCGTAATGTTTCGTGACTTCGTTGACGGATATTGTGGTCATGTGCTATTAATGTAATGTGTTGGTCTTGTCATCGCTTTGCGTCATTGCGAGGAGAAACGACGAAGCAATCCAGAAGAAAAAGCCTAATGTCTGGATTGCTTCGTGCCCCGCAATGACGCGAAGCGTGTCTGAAATTCCTTAGTTAAAGTAATCCTTTATTTTACTAAAGAAGCTCTTCTCTTCGGCGGTCGGGTTGGGCTTGAAGTTCTCCGATTGTGCCAATTGGTTCAAAAGTTCTTCTTCTTTCTTGTTGATTTTCTTGGGCACCCAAACGTTGACGTTGACCAGCATGTCGCCGCTGCCATAGCCGTTGAGGATGGGCAGACCTTTGCCTCTCAGTCTCAGCACCTTGCCGCTTTGCGTGCCAGCTGCAATCTTCACCCGAACCTTGCCGTCGACGGTGGGCACTTCGGCTTGGGTCCCCATGATGGCTTCCGGTATGGTGATGAACAGGTTGTAAATCAAATCGTTCTCGTTGCGCTCGAAGTCGGGATGGGCTTCCTCCTCAATGAGGACATACAGGTCGCCGTTGATGCCGTTGTGCGGACCGGCGTTGCCTTTGCCGCGCACGGTGAGTTGCATGCCTTCACCCACGCCGGCGGGGATGTCGATGTCAATCACTTCATCGCCTTTCATTACGCCTTCACCGCCGCAATGCGAGCATTTCTTCTTGATGACGGTACCTTGTCCGCCGCAGGTGGGACACACCGAGGCGGTCTGCATCTGCCCGAAGAACGAATTGACCGTCTGCACCATCTGGCCCCGACCGTGGCAGGTGGGGCAGGTCTCGGTGGAGCCGTCCTCCGAGCCGCTGCCGTGGCAATGTGTGCAGGGCACGTATTTGCTCACCTTGATTTTCTTTTTCACGCCGTGGGCGATTTCGGGCAAGGTGAGTTTCACCTTCACGCGGATGTTGGAGCCGCGTTGTTTCACCGTTCCGCCACGACCACCGCCGCCAAAGCCACTGAAACCACTGAAGCCGCCCCCTCCAAAGTCGAAGCCTCGCCCGAACACTTGATTCAGGATGTCGGTCAGGTCGAAGTCGGCGAAGCCGCCGAAGCCGCCGCCAGCCGAGCCGCCGTCCATGCCGGCGAAGCCGAACTGGTCGTAGCGAGCCTTCTTGTTGGCGTCGCTCAATACGGAATAGGCCTCCGAGGCTTCCTTGAAGTTCTCCTCGGCGGTCTTCTTTTCGGCGTCGGTGCCGTTCACCCACTTGTCGGGGTGCCATTTGAGCGCGGCCTTGCGGTAGGCGCTCTTTATCTCGTCGGGTGTGGAGTTTTTGTTGACCCCCAACACCTCGTAGTAATCACGTTTTTGTTTGTCTGCCATTATCTATTGTCCTTTCTATCTGCTTGTTTTTCTGTCGCTTTGCGTCATTGCGAGGAGGAACGACGAAGCAATCCAGAGTATAAGTTGTTGTCTGGATTGCTTCGCTTTGATCGCAATGACGCGAAGCGTGTCCAAAGATTGTCAATTCCCGACAACGACGCGCGCGAAGCGAATCACCTTGCCGTTGAGTTTGTAGCCTTTCTGGATGACGTCTAAAACCTTACCTTTCTTGTCTTCATCAGGAGCGGGAATCATTGTGAGGGCTTCGTGCTCGTCAGTGTTGAACTCGGCACCCATCGCTTCGATTTCCTCCAAGCCTTTCTTTTTCAGAGTGTCTTTCAACTTGTTGAAAATCAACGTAACGCCTTGCATGTCGGCCTCGTTGCCGTTCTTTTCCATGTTTTGCAGGGCGCGCTCGAAGTCGTCGAAAACGGGCAGGATGTCCTTGATGACATTTTCGGAGGCCGTGACGGTCAAGTCCAGTTTTTCCTTGGCAGTGCGTTTGCGGAAGTTGTCGAACTCCGCTTGCAGGCGCAGGTGCTTGTCGTTCAATTCGGCATACTTGGCCTTTTCTTCCTCCAAGGCCTTCTCTTGGGCGTGACGAATCTTGAATTTCTTTGACTTTTTGTCTGAAACGGTGTCACTTTGTTCCAGCTTGTTTTCGGGCGTTTCGTCTTGCTTAGGCTGGTCTGCGGCTTGTTCTAGGGTGGATTCCATGTCGGGATTGACGGTGTCTTTCAAGGCATCGTCCTGATTGTTAACGTTTTGGTTTTCTTCCATGATATGTGTTGCTTTTACTATTCTTCGTTTCGCCGCACGATTCATCAAATCCTTTGCCAAAAAGGGATTTTTGACAAAATGGCAGGGAAGGGGAGTATTTTCAAAGTTTTGTTTCCGGATTTGAATATTTGTGCTAATTTTGCGCCAAGAACGAAAAAACTTCGATATGAAAAAGTTGTTGTTTCTCATGATGACATTCATCGTTTGCCAAGGGCTTAGAGCACAAAATCCAAACGAGTTGAAATATCTTAATCTTGTCTTGCCCGACAACTCATTGGTCAGTTATGAAATTGGCCAATGGCGTTGACATCCGTTTTCAGGACTCCATTATGGTAGTGAACGACTTGAGTTTCTTTATGGAAGACTTGGTCAAGTATTATTTCTCGGAGGACGAAATCGACGCTACGGCTGATAATATGGCTGACGAGAGCAGCTATGTCGCTGGCGACAAGCTGTTTGTGAAGAGCCAAGGCGAGGGCTGTATTGTGGTTTCCGACCTCTTGGGTAGGGTGGTTTACAGCAAGCCGAGTTGCAGAGAATGTGTCATCGACTTGTCGATGCTCTCTTCCAACACATTATATCTTATTAGAGTCAACAGCCAAACCATCAAATTCATTAGAAGATGAAAAAGAATGTTTTTCTTATGGTTTTTCTTTTGGTCAGCGTTATCGGCTTCGGTCAAAACCAGCGGACTTATTACATCAAGTACGCGACCCCGAATGATACCATTTGTCTCAATGTCGAATCTGTGAGTAGTATTCATATCGATGCCTTTGGACAGGAATTGATCATAATGAAGGTGTTGAAAGCACCATGTTGTCGGATTTGGACACGGTTTATGTTTATAGAGTTGCAGACACTTCCGATTGGGTCGACCTCGGATTGCCCAACGGTTTGCTATGGGCCAAGTGCAATGTGGGTGCCAACGCCCCCGAAGACTATGGCGACTACTTTGACTGGGCCGAAATCAGCCCCAAAAGCGTGTACGACCAGAGCACCTACATTTATTGTTGCAACAATAATCACTATTCGCTGACAAAATACTGCTATCGTCCCAATTACGGATGCGATGGCTTCACTGACACTTTGACTATTTTGCAGCCTGACGATGATGCGGCTACAGTCAGCTTGGGCGTTGACGCTCGCACCCCTACGATAGAGGAATGGCAGGAACTGAATAGCCAATGTACTTCAGAATGGACAACCCAAAACGGCGTGAAAGGAAGGGTTTTCACAGGACCCAACGGCAACAGCCTCTTCCTTCCTGCCACTGGCTTTCGCGATGGGAACGGACTTGTTTTCGTTGGCGATGAAGGCGACTATTGGTCGAGCTCACTTGATACATTCAACTTGAGCTTTTCATGGTACTTTCAATTCAACTCGGCCTATGCCAACACAAGCCATTCCGCCTTCCGCGACTGGGGATGGCTTTGGCTTTTATCCAAGAACCCCCTTGCCATCATTTCTTGTTCCTCACGAGGAATGTGGTAAAGTGAGGCCCAAGTGCGCCAATGGGCAACGACTTCTTTCGTTTGTTCTATCATTTGGCTCGCAATGGTTTTTGAAATGCCCGCGTAAGGTGCCACTTCCATGGCAAGTGCAAGGTCAAGGGCGTTGTCGTGCTCGTTGATGTTCAGGCACAAGCCTTCGCCGTATTCTTGTGGGTTGAGGTCGTAAGCGGGAGAGAGCATCCAACCCTGCTGGGTGAGCAAAAAGCCGTGGTTACGCAGGTGGTCGTCGCAGTTGGAGACGGCAATGCTGAACACGATGCGCCGCCATAGTTCAGCGAGGTTGTCCTCAATGCGGCAGCAGTTGCGGCTAATCCACTCAAACAACTCCAAATAACTACATCCTACCGTGTTGCCGTCTGTATAGCCGAGCATGGTCATCGCGGAGGAGAAATGGATGCGTTTGCCTTCTGCGTTGCGGTCGAAACGCCGTGTGAGGAAAGTGGCATGGGCATTGTTCAATGCCTTTGCCTCAAATGGGGCAACATGGATGTGGCATTGCTTGGCCAAGTTCATGGTCACGGCCTCCCATGCACCAGTGTTTTTTTTGTCGTGGCGGCTGGGAAACTTGGCAATCCAAAGGAGGCCTTCGCTGTCTTTCACGTTGGCTTTGGGCCGCGCACCACCGAGCGAAGAGCCTGGAGCCAAAATCATTTGCAACCATCGGCTGACATCGGCCTCGCCGTCTTGCTCCGACTGCCAAGCGGCATTCTCCAAGTCGCGTAACGAGGTAAACGGCGGTGTGCTGTATTCAGGGTCGCTGTCCAAGAAGTCGCCGTCAGGGTCAAGTTTCATGCGCAAAGCACCCATGCGGCTTTCGTCGAAAACGCCTAACAGATAGTCGCTTTCCTGCAGGTTGTGCCGAGGACGTTGCTCTGCTCGGGCGCGATAGCCTTCGCGACGGTCGAGGAGGACGCGACCCCAGCGGTCGGGAGACGAGTCTAAGAAAAGGCCGAAGTTGCTCTTGCTTTCGGTCAGGTATTGCCGCCCCGAAAAGAGCTGCAAATCAGGATCCAACAGATGGCAACGGCTGTCGCGAAGCCAGTCGTCGTCAAACTCGAAGGAAAACACCTCGCGACCGCGCACTTGCTGCGCCGAAAGCACTCCAACCCCGTTTGGCTGAATTTGCAATTCAGCCGATTAGAATACAAAGATTTGTAATCCGATTACATGACAAACAAATTGTTTGGTTCGCATTGTAAATGCTAATATTTGATACGTTCGGATTGCAAATCCGAACGAACTGAAGACAATGTTTATAATATTACGCAAAAGTATGTTGTTTTGTTCATCATCCTGCATATTATTGGAGTGGCTTACATCCTCTCAATCTCCGCCCCAAGCGCGTTCAACCGCTTGTCGATATACTGATAGCCGCGTTCGATTTGGTCGCTGTTGTCGATGATGCTGGTGCCGTTGGCGGAGAGGGCTGCGATGAGCAGGGCGACACCGGCACGGATGTCGGGCGAGGCCATGCGGATGCCGCGCAGCTGGTGCGCGTGGTCGAGGCCGATGACGTTGGCGCGGTGCGGGTCGCAGAGGATGATTTGTGCGCCCATGTCGATGAGCTTATCGACGAAGAACAGGCGGCTCTCGAACATCTTCTGGTGGATGAGCACGGTGCCCTTGGCTTGGGTGGCCACCACCAAGACGATGCTGATGAGGTCGGGCGTGAAACCAGGCCAAGGGGCGTCGGCCACGGTGAGGATGCTGCCGTCCATGAAGGTCTGTACCTCATAATGCTCCTGCGCGGGGATGAAAATGTCATCATTACGGTATTCCATTTGGATGCCGAGTCGACGGAACACGTCGGGGATGATGCCCAACTGGGCGATGCCTGCGTTCTTGATGGTGATTTCGCTGCCCGTCATGGCAGCCATGCCGATAAAGCTGCCCACTTCAATCATATCGGCGAGCAAAGTGTGTTCTGTGCCGTGCAATCGGCTCACGCCTTTGATGGTCAATAAGTTGGAACCCACGCCCGTGATGTTGGCACCCATGCTGTTGAGCATATTGCAAAGTTGTACGAGATAAGGCTCACAAGCGGCATTGAAGATGGTCGTGGTGCCTTCCGCCATCACGGCGGCCATGACGATGTTGGCCGTGCCGGTCACGGAGGCTTCGTCGAGGAGCATGTAGCAGCCTTTCAAGCCGCCTTGTTGCACTCCGACTTTATAGGTGTCGAAGTCGAAAATGGCACCGAGTTTCTGCAAACCGATGACGTGCGTGTCGAGCCTGCGCCGACCGATTTTGTCGCCACCAGGCTTGGGCATATGGGCTTGGCCGAAACGGGCCAGCATCGGGCCGGTCATCATCACGCTGCCGCGCAATTTTGAGGCGGTTTGTTGATAGGCCTCGCTTTCAAAATAACCGAAATCAATGGTTTTGGCTTGAAGCACGATGTCGTGGCGGGTGATGCGTTCGACGCTCACGCCCATGCCTTCCAAAAGGGCAATCAGGTTGTTGATGTCGAGGATGTCGGGCAGGTTGTGGATGGTGACTCTCTCGTCGGTCAGCAGGCAGGCACAGAGAATCTGCATGGCTTCGTTCTTCGCGCCTTGCGGTGTGATTTCGCCTTGCAGCGTGCAGCCGCCTTTTATCTTCAGTGATGCCATGGCCAGTTTGCAGTTGTCAGTTGTTCAGTTTACGCTTGCGTCATTGCGAGGAGGAACAACGAAGCATTCTAGAAATCATTTCGTTATTCCTTTTTGGTTAAGTGTTTGTTGGCTTATAGTTTGCCTAATTGTTGCATCCGTTTCTTGTAGGCTGGATTGTTCGGGTTGTTCATGTTGGCCTTCAGGTTCGGCACTTTCTTTTTCTTCTTTTTGGGTTGGCCTTGCTGCTGCTTGGGTTGGGGCTGGGCTTTGCCGAGGATCTCGCTGGTGCTGTTGAGCTTTTCTTCCGAAATCATCAAACGTCCGCCCGAAATGGTTCTCAAGTCGTCGAGGATGACTTGGTCGTTGACGACGTTCTTGTTCCATTCCAAGTAGTTGCGTTTCATTTGGTTGGCGATGGAGTGGGCAAGGGCTTCGCGCATTTCTTCGTCCTCTTCCAAAGAAGCGGCTTCAATCATCTTGACGATGTATTGGCCATAGTGGCCGTATTTGATGTGATTGTTCTGATAGCCAATATGTTGTGGCTTGCTTCGACGAACTGCTGGGGCAGGTGGGGCAAAGGGGCTGTCCAAGTCGAGCGCATAGCCCGAAATCATGTAGAGGTGGTCCCAAAGCTTGTGTTCCCAGTCGCTTGATTCTTTCACCTGCGGGTTCATCTGGACCATCACGCTGATGATGTAGCGTGCGGCTTCGGTGCGCTGCTGACGGTCCTCAATCTCAGGCAGTTTCTTGATCATTTCCTGAATGCAGCGGCCATATTCCGAGATGACGATTTGCTCTTTTTCCGTGTTGTATGTCAGTCCGATTCTTTCCATTTTTCGTTTCAAATTTGGCTGCAAAGGTACAAATTATTCTTTCATTATCGCCAATTTCGCGAATTTCAACATGAGCATCTTGACCCCTGCCGTGTCGAAACTGACGGAGGCTTTCTTGTTGGCCCCTGCGCCTTCGATGCTCAGGATGGTGCCTGCGCCGAATTTGCCGTGCATCACGCGCATGCCTTCCTGAAGCAAGTCGGGATTGGAGGGCTCAAGGTTTTGTGGCATAGTAGGTTGGCTGAAACTCGGCTTTGTGAACGAAGGCGTTTCTTCTAACTTGCGGAAACCGTGTCGTTCAGGCTCGGTGATGGGCTTGCCGAATCGTCCGCTTCCAAAAGTGGTGCGTCCGCCCATGGCCGAAGTGCCTCTGAACGAGGCCTTTTGCGTCTGTTCGATGAGGTTGGCGTCGATTTCGTCCACGAAACGCGAACGCTCGCTTAGGGTGAGGTTGCCGTAACGGTAGCGTTGTTCTGCGTAACTCAAGGTGAGCTTGGTCATGGCGCGGGTGACGGCCACATAGAACAAGCGGCGTTCTTCTTCCAACTCTTCGCGTGTGCTGAGGCTCAAGATGCCGGGGAAGAGGTTTTCTTCCATGCCGACAACATAAACGTAAGGAAATTCCAATCCCTTGGCCGAGTGGATGGTCATCAGGCTGACGAAGTCGTCGTTGCCGTCGTCTTTTTTCATCTCGGCATCCGTGAGCAGGGCCACGTCTTCCATGAATTGCACCAAGTCCACGCGGGCGGTCTCGCCGGTGGTTTCGTCCACCTGGCGGTCGCTGAACTCCATGATGGCGTTGAGCAGTTCCTCCACGTTCTCGACTCTCGAAACGCCCTCGGGCGATTCGTCTTCCTTCAGCACCTTGATGAGGCCGATGGTGTTGGTGATGTGCTTGGCCAGTTCGAAAGCGCTCATCTTGGCTTGCAGGCTCTGGAAGCTCTTGATCATCACCATGAAGTCGCGGAACTTGTTGACGGTGCCCATGTTGAAGTCCTGCGGAAACACGTTGCTCTCCATGCACTTCCAGATGCTCGTGCGTTGCTCGTTGGCCGTGACCATCATCCGCTCGATGCTGGTCTTGCCGATGCCGCGTGCCGGATAGTTGATGATGCGCAGCAGCGCCTGCTCGTCCTCGGGATTGATGACGACGCGGAAATAGGCCAACAGGTCCTTGATCTCCTTGCGGTCGTAGAACGAGAGGCCGCCATATATTTTATAAGGTATGTTCTGCTTGCGCAGCGCTTCTTCCATCGAGCGGCTTTGGGCGTTGGTGCGGTAGAGGATGGCGAAGTCCTTGTTGGCGAGGTGGCGACCCATTTTGTAGCCGAAAATGCTGTTGGCCACGAGGGTGCCTTCCTCGGTGTCGCTGTTGGCGTGGATGAGGCCGATGAGTTCGCCTTGTTCCTTGTCGCTCCAAACTTTTTTCTTGATTTGGTCCTTGTTGTGGGCAATGACGCTGTTCGACGCGTTGACGATGTTTTGGGTGGAACGGTAGTTTTGCTCCAACCTGATCAGCTTATAATCAGGGTAGTCGTTCTTGAAGTTGAGGATGTTTTGGATGTTGGCGCCACGGAAGGCGTAGATGCTTTGGGCATCGTCGCCCACCACGCAAAGGTTCTCAAAGAGGGCCGCGATGCGCTTCACGATGAGGTACTGGGCGTAGTTGGTGTCCTGGTACTCGTCGACGAGGATGAACTTGAAGTGGTTCTGGTATTTGTAGAGCACATCGGGGTTGTCGCGCAGGAGGACGTTCGTGAAATACAGGATATCGTCGAAATCCATGGCGTTGGCGCGATGCAGGCGGTCGTTGTAGAGTTTGAAGAGTTGCGCAATGAGCGGCTTGTTGGCCTTGCGGTCGGCCTCTTGCACTTCGGGGTTGTTGGCGTAATCCTCGGGCGAGAAGAGGCTCGACTTGGCCGACGAGATGCGCGACAGCACCTGCTTGGCGGGATAGACCTTGGTGTCTAAGCTCAAGTCCTTCAGAATCTGCGTGATGAGGGTCTTTGAGTCGTCGGTGTCGTAGATGGAGAAGTTGGGCGTGAAGCCTATTTTCTCCGCCTCGATGCGCAGAATCCTCGCAAAGATGGAGTGGAAGGTGCCCATCCACACGTTGCGCGCGTCGCTGGCGTTGACGAGTTGCATGATGCGTTCCTTCATCTCGCGGGCGGCCTTGTTGGTGAAGGTCAGGGCCATGATGCTGAACGGGTCCACGCCCTCCTGGATCATGTAGGCGACGCGGTAGGTGAGGGCACGCGTCTTGCCCGAACCGGCGCCCGCAATGACCATCACGGGGCCTTCTATGGTGGTAACGGCCTCACGCTGAGGCTCGTTGAGGTCTTTCAACAGGTCAATCATTGTAACGTTTTTGAATGGGCAAAGATAAGGAAAAATACGATTGCGGCATCTGCTTTCGCAAAAACAAATCCATACGGTCGGTGCCAAGCGCATCGTAAGTCAAGCAAAAACCATAAAAGAGCCCGTGTTGGCGGAAGGAAATGAAAAGAGAACAACTGTCCTTTGGGAGCGCTTCAAATCTCAGGACCACCCAAGACCATTTCAAGGATTTTGTGCTTTTGCGACTCTTTCACCTTGATTTGTAGGGTGACCTCGGCTTCGTTTCCAAAGTCGGTGTCGCTGATGGTGGTGGAATTCACATAGTGCTCAGGATAGGTCAACACGTCGATGATTGACATACCCATGACTGATGCAAATTTCTCGAGACGATCCAAATCGATTTTTGTCTTCGTCAGCTCAAAACGAGCATAAGCGGACTGGCTGATGTGCATCTTCTCTGCGGTCTCCTCTTGACTCAAATTCCTTTGTTCCCTGATTTCTCTAAGTTTAATATCCATCTTTCAAAAAAAGAAAAATACTATGTTGCAATATAAATTTGATGTTAGTGTATGAATTGGGTAATTCTCGTTACAAAAACCGAACCAATAAAACAAAAACAAGAGGCTTCTTTTTCCATGTAAGTACTAAATGGCCTCTTTTTCCACTTATATGACGCCCGACGAAAAATTACTCCAATTTTCGTAGCAAAAATAATGTATCTGTTTCTTATGAAAAAGTTCTATTTTTAATAATATTATTCTATTTTTGTATATTTTTTAGTCGGATTATTCATTTTATTGCTATATTTGCTGCGAAAATGATGAGAAAATGGATTTGATTTTGCTTTTTTGAATACCTGTTTTTCCCATTTTATAGGTTGTTTTAGTTTGAATGTTGGTTGTTATAGAATTTAGAGTAAGAAAATTGAAAATCGCATAAATGATAAACGCCATGGAACCATTGACACACATTAATCTCGACCGTGATACGGTTGTCCTTGTCGCAATTGCTGTAGTTGCCCTGCTTTTTGCGTACCTCGCCTCGGATTTCAGACATAACAGGAAGAATAGGAACCGCCCTCCGCACGACGGCGCGCTGTAATCTGAGTTTGCTGTGGCTGACGTGCAATCATACGGGAACGGATGGCCTCAAGACGTGGGAAATTGGCTTGGGACAGTCCCCGACGTGTATTGGTCTGTGGTGCTATGGCTCATTTTGTTGGTCATCTTGGCCTATCGTGTCAAGAAAGACGAATGACCGCTGCGCGACCAAAATGCGATTTTCCTGTTTTTTGGTGAAAAATATGCTCATAATGGTTTTTATATTCAAAAAATGACTACTTTTGCAGCCTGAAATCGATTGTTTAGGCTCTAAATAGACAAGCTGGCATAAATTCAAGTCGAATTAAGGATAAGATAATCAATGATAAACGAAATGAAATCTGCAAGAAACAAGATGATGCATGTTGGTCTTTTTTTGAAAGGCAAACGCATGGGAAAGGCTATCGTGAAAACCGTGCGGCACTACACCTTATTATTAATAATAGGCGTTTGGACGTTTGCAAACCCTGCCTTCGCGCAAACGCCTCCTCCCGAAGGCTTGAAAATGGATAAGACTTGGACCGCTACCAATGCAACTGGCTCGGAAGGCTATGTCACCCTTGAAGCTTTCGTCACGGGAGAGTCGGTGACGACTTATTCGGCAGTGCCTACGGATATTGTGTTGGTTGTCGACCAGTCACGCTCGATGACGGACTATTATTTGGGGAACGTCACGAGGCTTGTAGCATTGAAACGGGCTGCCACCTCCTTTGTCGAAACGGTACGGCAAAAGGCCGAAGACGAAAACGTCAACCACAAGGTGGCCATCGTGGGTTTTGCCGCGGGGCCAAACGGCAGGTATGAAAACACGGAACTCCTCTCAACGGAAACGGAAGTGAATTACCGCCAGATTACAGACAACGATTACAAGGCGGCTCTCGTCGATGTCAATCAGGACGGACAAGTGAATAAGCGTCTCACGAACGCCATCGCTGCGATTAGTGCAAATGGAGGCACATACATGCAATACGGCATGGAGATGGCCAAAGGCATTTTGGATAAAAGGGAGGAAACCACCTACGAAACCGACGACGGAGCGCTCCCTCGCGCCACCGTGGTGGTCTTCTTTACGGACGGATACCCTGGTGGATACCAATACTATACGGATGCCTTTTGTGAAGGACAAGGTCCAGGTAGTTATGCTTACGACCAACAATCGGTGTCTGATGCGGCTGTGGCAATGGCCAATTCGATAAAGGAAAGCGGCGCCAGGGTCTTTTCAATCGGCATTTTCGGAGACGCCTCGCCTGAAACCGCCTACACGACGACGAAGACAACAGCGTGGGGCTACACAATATGGACAACAGGCGTTGCTGCCGCCAATGGTCTCATGCATTTCATTTCGAGTGACTTTGGGCCTGGAGAGGCTACTTCTTGGTCGGCGCTGACAGAGTCTCCTGCTAACGTGGCGGGCTATCATGACAATGGGTTTTACTATTCCGCCAACGACGCTGCCCAGCTGACTCAAGTTTTCACCAGCATCGCCAATATGGTCTCTTCAGTGCCCTTGCCTTTGAATGCCCAAACCATCGTGCAAGACGAAGTGTCGCAGCATTTCCACCTGCCCGACAATGCTTTGGAGGGCATTAGGGTGTATACGGCGCCTTTTACGGGAGGCAACCCTGAATTTGGTGACAAGGTGCCCATGGAAGATCCAGACATTGTCATTGAGGGGAATCAGGTCCGAGTGTCAGGCTTTGACTTTGCGGCCAATTGGTGCGGCATGCATAACGGGACGGAGCCACAGGGCAACAAACTCATTATCGAGATCCCCTTGGTGGTCAACGACGGCGTGTGGGGCGATGGCCTGCCCACCAACGGCAACATGTCGGTCATTTACCCTGATGGCGACTTGACGAATCCCTATGGACCGTTCCCGATGCCCTATGCCAACGTTCTCGGCGAGGTGTGGACGGAGGTGGTGACCGAAGAGCCCCTTGGCTTCAGGGCTGACAGCCTTTATCGTCCGGAAGACCTGGCTTGGTTCATCAGCTTGGTGAACGGTAGACAAGGCTATTCAAACTATGACCCGAATCATCCCGTCGATCCCCATCCAACGCTGTATGGCAAGCTTGCCGCCGACATCGACATGAGCGCCCACAACTGGGTGGCGATTGGCAGTAACGGCATCGCCTACGAAGGCGAGTTTGATGGCAACGGATACGTCATCACGGGCTTGAAAAACAATGCCTCCAAGTACTACCAGTTGGGCACGACCCAAGCCGTGGTCTATCCCGGCATGTTCGGCAAGGTGAGCGGAACGGTGCACGACGTGTTCGTGCTCGATAGCGACTTCCATGCCAAGAAGCATGCCGGCACCAAAATACACTACGGCATCATCATCGACACGCTTGCTCAGGGTGGCATGCTCTACAATAGTGAGGCCGCAGGAAGACTCATGACCAATGACGAGGAAGGCAATGACACCTTGATCTTTGGAGGATTGGTGGGACTGAATTGGGGTGAGATACATTCGTGCATGTCAATGGCGCAATTGACGGGCTTCAATATGGGCGGGGCCATTGGCCAGAGTTACAACTTGACTGGTGATAGTAATAAAAACAAAATTGAGAATCTTTTCACCAACCCGCAATTCAACTATATCGGAGATAATAAAAAAGGTTTTGTTGGAGGGTTTACAGCAATTAGTGAAGGGAATCGTTATAGATATTCGTATATGCGCTTCGAACGGCCAAGTAAAAACTTGGATCAAGCTGTTTTCGGTATGGCAGTAGGACGGCTCGTCTTGACAACAGTTGCACATACCTACCAGCAGGTTCTTTTTCCGGTAGAGAGTTTGTTCAATGTACCACACGAACATACAGGTCAACTAGCTGGCATTTATGGAGGTGTGGTGATGACACCTTATGGTTATACTTGTGCAAAATACCTTTACCATAGAGAGGGTGATATTGAATGGATGTTGACCAATCTGACAAACATCGATTCTTCCCGCTCTACATGGAAGCGCACCACCGCGGGCAACTATTCCGCCGGCGCGGGCGACATCAACGACGACTATCCCATCCTCGCTTTCGATTATGCTTGCGTAGGCTCGTCGGATGGCATCGTGCTCGACTACGGTCGGAGCTTGGACGAAATGCTCGACCGCCATAATATGGGAAACGTGAACGAGCATACCACCTTGGGCGACAACTACAAGAAAACCCAGCATGCGGCCATCTATGGAGGCACCATCAACCTTTACGCCAACCAAAGTACCGACAGGAGTACGACTGACCATGTGATGGTCTACATCGACGAAGACATTTCGCTGCTGCAAGACGAAGGCTCGGTCATTGATGCCTACACGTGTCAGACCATGAAAACCTTCTGTGACAAAAATGGCGAACGTTGGCACAACGTCAGCTCTTCGCTGAGCAGCGACATCGGGTTTTCCTACGCTAACAATGGAGTGGTTCCCCACAATTGGGATCCCGACCCTTGTGGCCTCATCCTGAGCCAGACTGACGACCATGCTTTGTTCCCCAGCGATGCCCCTGTGTCGGCCATTGATTTCTACTGTTTCTACGAACCGCAATACCATTGGTTGAATTTCAAACGCAATAGCCTCAGCCATTGGCATATGGATAATTATGAGGTCAATATTCCTTATCCCGAACAGGAAGACCACTTCATTCCAGGCAAGGGCTATTTGTTGGCTATCGACAAGGAGCAGTTCCTCCAGAACAGAGGCGTGCTCAACAACGGGGCTGTCACCATTCCCGTCACCGCCAGCGCGCCGGAATGGACGGGGCTGAGAGGCTACAACTTGTTGGGCAATCCTTATCAGAGCTACCTGGACTTTGACTTGTTCGTTGCCGGGAATCCCAACCTTTGGGGAAGCAATGATGCTTCTGCACAGACTTATGCTGTGTATAACCCGGTCAAGGATAGTTATTTGCAATACGCCCAAGGCGTTTCGGTGGGTGCGGAGACGGCTTCGCGCTACATCAACATGCACCAGGGCTTTTTCATCAGGACGAGCCAGGATGGGGATGCACGTTTTAATAATGCCATGCGCACACATACGAAAGACCGCCAAACGGGCTTCAGGGATGTCCAGCCTGCCTATCCGCTCATCAATTTCGAGCTGAGCGATGGCAGCAACAGTACTGACGTGGCCGTCCTTGAACTTGGCCGTCCCGACGAGGGCGGTGCCGAAAAACTTCGCGTGGGCGCTGCCCAAGGCCGTATCTCGTTGCGGCACGACGAGCACGACTTCGCCATTCTCTTCCGCGACCTGACCCAAGGCAGCCAGCCGTTGTGGTTCAAAGCCGAGGAAGATGGCGTCTTCACCCTGAGCTGGACGCTGGAGAATGCACGCTTCACCGAGCTCACCCTCTTGGATAACATTACAGGGGCGCGTGTGGACATGACCAGTCGCGATAGCTATCAGTTTGAGGGCCATAGGTCGGATTACCAGTCGCGTTTCAAAGTGGTGGTCGGAGCGTTCGCCGATGTTGAGGAAGCAATAGATGCGCCCGAAGGTATGACCTCCTTCGCTTTCTTCGATGGAACTAACTGGGTTGTCAACGGGAAAGGCCGTCTTGACGTCATCGACGCTACGGGTCGCACCATTTGTAATACTACGTTGAATGACGAGCAGAACCATGTCAATATCGGTGGTGTGGCCCAAGGCGTCTACGTGTTGCGCGTGGTCGGCGAAGACGGTGTGAAAACGCAAAAAATAGTGGTCAGATAACAAGGAGATTGAGGAAAACAAAAAATCAACAAAAACCATAAGACAATGAAGAAGAAAATAATGAAAATAACGATTGCGCTGATGCTGTTGACAGCTCCAATGAAAGCCCAAGTGTTCATCATGGACGACGATGATTGGTACAGCAATAGGGCGCAAACGGATAATAGTTTGATAGTCAACAATCCGACAGTATACAGTTCGGGAGAGGATTGGTTTGCGCCGTTGGAAGGAGGAGCCATGCTGCTGTTCGGATTTGTTGGAGCCTATCTGCTCAAGAAAAGGAAACGTTCATAGTTTTGTTCATCTAATATAAAAAACCCTCTTTGGGTGCTAATTGATTCATTTGCATTTTTGGAATGGTCCCGTCGTGAGACGCGACCATCCTTTTTGTCTGTTGAAATAGGATTCCGTAACAAAACAAAAAATCCCTGGTGAACAGGGATTTTTTGGCTTTCCGTGACCCGGCTGGAGTTTTTGGCTGGCAGTTATATAACAGGTTCGACTGACATAGCAGGTGCTGTTACGGACAAGGATATGGCGCAGCAGAATGCCATGGCCAACCAAAACAGCGAAGCCATCCAACAATCTGTTGATGCCCTCAACGAGCAGACGAAGCAACGCGTCAACGAGTGGGACGGCGAGCATATCTACAACGTGACCTTCAAAGACCCAAAGACGCAGAAGGAATTGCACGGCGCGGTGGTCAACGGCAGGATGCACTACACGCAGAACGAGGACGGGACATATAATTTCAACCCATACGTTTCAAGTGCCATGCTTGCCATACGTTTGGAAGATGGTTCGGTGAGGCAGGTGAGCGGCCGGACTGTAACATCGCTTGACAACGTGACCACGGCGGCGGAGCAGAACGCCAACCAAGGGCAGATTGTCAGGGATATGATGGAGAAGCAGTTCGAGAACGACAACATAATGCCTACCGTTGAGAGCGCATGGGGCTTTGAGCTTGAGCCTGGTGAAACGGAGATTGACGGCCTGACCTTTGTCGGCAAGGACAAGGATGGCAACTACCAATTTCAGGTGGGTAGCAATGCCAACCATGTCGTGAAGATGAGTGAAGAGCAGGTTATCTCATGGGGTTTGCGCCAAGGCATTGCGCTGATGCAAGGGCAAGCCGCAAACGAGCATATGCTGGCCGACATTGCAGCCGACGTGCAGAGGATGAGCGACGATGCGGATCTGATGGACGAGATAGACCAGCTGAAACAGCAGAATACGCGAGGCGTTACGACCCATGACTTGTGGAAGCGAGTTGTAGGGGTTACGAGCAAGTTTGTTGCCATTGATGAGACAGGCAGGAGGCCTTGCAAATGGTGCCATTGAAGAACAATGGGGGAAATCTCGGAGGGAAGACAAAAAGAAAAACCGCCAATCTGATTGATTTTCAACCGATTGGCGGTTTCTTTGGTGACCCGGCTGGGGCTCGAACCCAGGACCCCAACATTAAAAGTGTTGTGCTCTACCTGCTGAGCTACCGAGTCATCCTTGCTTCCTCTTTTTAAGGGAAGCTTAAGGGATTAAAACGGCTGCAAAAGTACGCTTTTTTTCGTTATCAACGGCCTTTTGAACCAAAATTTTTTCATTCGTCAAGCCATCCTTTGCCTTGACGGATGATAACGATTTCATTATCAGTGCAATCCAAAACGGTGCTCTCTTCGTTGTCGCCAGCTCCTCCGTCGATGACGATGTCCACAAGGTCCTTGTAACGGTCGTGAATCTCTTCTGGATCGGTGAGGTAGGGGTTGATTTCGTCGTCTTCGTCGGCCAAGGAGGTGGTCATGATGGGCTGCCCGAACTCCCTGACGAGGTTGGTGATGATAGGCTGGTCGGGGATGCGGATGCCGATGGTCTTCTTCTTGCTTTGGAAGATGCGCGGGATGTTGTTGTTGGCCTCCAGGATGAAGGTGAACGGTCCTGGCAAGTTGCGTTTCATCATCTTGAAAACGTCGTTGTTGATGGGCTTGGTGAACTCGCTCAACATGCTGAGGTCGTGGAAGATGAAAGAGAAGTTGGCCTTTTCCTTGCGGATGCCTTTGATTTGGCAGATGCGCTCCAAGGTCTTCACGTTGTTGATGTTGCCGCCCAAGCCGTACAAAGTGTCGGTGGGGAAGATGATGAGTCCGCCGTCGGCCAAGCATTCCAAGATCATCTTGACGTAGCGCGGGTTGGGATTCGTTGGGTAAAGTTTGAGTATCATGGACTTACAAAAAAATCGCGCAAAAATACAAAAATGTTGTCGAACAAAAGCGAAAATCCGTATTTTTGCAGTCCATCTAAGGGGTAGTTCCCTTGGATGGATTTTTGTTTTATGACCTAAAAATTGCAAAACTATGGGAGGCTTCTTTGGAACCGTTTCGAAACATGCTTGCGTCAAGGACCTGTTCTATGGCGTTGATTATCACTCACATCTCGGCACAAAACGCGCCGGTATGGTAACCTACGACGGCGAACTTTTCCACCGTTCGATCCACGACATCGAGAACTCGTATTTCCGTACGAAATTCTGCGACGAATTGGACAAGTTTGTCGGCAATCTAGGCATCGGTGTCATCAGCGACACGGATGCGCAGCCGATTGTGGTCAATTCGCACTTGGGTCGGTTCGCTATCTCCACCGTCGCCAAAATCAACAACTTGGATGAGCTGGTCGATCATTGCCTCGACCAACGTCAGCACTTCGCCGAGTTGAGTTCGGGCGCGACGAATCCCACCGAGTTGGTGGCGTTGCTCATCACGCAGGGCGAGGACTTCGTGGACGGCATCCGCAACGTATATAATAAGGTGAAAGGCTCTTGCTCGATGATTATCCTCACCGAGGATGGCATTATCGCAGCCCGCGATTATTATGGCCGTACCCCCATCGTGGTGGGCAAAAGCGAAGAAGGGTATGTGTTGGCTTCAGAGAGTCACAGTTACATCAATCTTGATTATACGACGTGCTACAACGTGGGGCCAGGCGAAATCGTCAAGGTGACGCTCGACGGTGTGCAGCAACTGCTGGCACCCAATCCCAAGAAGCAGATTTGCTCCTTCCTTTGGATCTATTACGGCTATCCGGTGACCGAATACGAAGGCATCAACGTGGAGGAGGCGCGCTACAACGAGGGACGCGAGATGGGCAAACGTGATTATGACGACATCGACTACGTCTCCGCCATTCCCGACTCGGGTATTGGCATGGCATTGGGCTATTCCAACATCAGGAAAATACCCTATATGCGTGGTGTGGTGAAATATACGCCTACCTGGTCGAGGAGCTTCATGCCGGTCAACCAGAGCCAGCGCGAACACGTGGCCAAGATGAAACTGATTCCCAACCGTGCCTTGCTCGAAGGCAAGAAGGTGGCTTTCTGCGACGACTCCATCGTGCGTGGCACCCAGTTGCGCGACAACGTGAAGATGCTCTACGACTACGGCGCCAAGGAGGTGCATGTGCGCATCAGCTGCCCGCCGTTGTTGTTCGGCTGCCCCTTCCTCAATTTCTCGGCTTCGAAGAATGTCATGGAACTGATTACGCGCCGTTGCGTGGAGGAAATGGAGGGCGATAGCGAAAAGAACATTGACAAGTATTGCGACCCGACCTCACCCGAGTATGCCAATTTGGTGGAGATGCTCCGCAAGCACGTTGGCGTGGATACGTTGAAATTCAATTCATTGGAAAGCGTGGTGAACGCCATCGGCCTGCCCAAATGCGACCTTTGCACGCATTGCTTCGATGGCTCTAGCTACGGCCACGAATAAAAATTTTCGATTTTCGCTTGCCATTTCGCGAAAAGTCCGTACTTTTGCATCGGGTAAGTCTTATACGACCAGCTCCCTCTGAAATCCCCCAGGACAGGAATGTAGCAAGGGTAGGAGGTCGTAGCGGTGCGATATAAGTAGCTTACCCTTCTTTTTTCCCCTTTGAAGGGGGGGGCGAAGGGCGGGGGATTCAAACAACCGTTTTCTGATTAAAAATGCCATAAACATGACTGACTTCAAATACCTCGTCGACGAATTCGCCGACCTCAAAATCATGCGCTACCGCATCCCCGAATGGGAAAACCTGACCTTGCAGCAGAAGCAATACCTTTATTATTTAGGCGAGGCCGCCAAATGCGGGCGCGACATCCTCTTCAACCAAAACTACAAGCACAACCTGACGGTTCGCAAGACCTTGGAAGCCATTCTCAACACCTATCAAGGCGATAGGGGAGGCGATGATTTCCAGAAGTTTGTGGTCTATGCCAAGCGGGTGTTCTTCAGCAACGGCATACATCACCATTATGCCGAGGACAAGTTCTTTCCCGAGGTTCCCGAGACCTATTTCGCAGCATTGGTGAAAAACAGTGACCCTTCGCAATTGCCCATTAATAAAGGTGAAACCATTGATGAATTCCTTGATTTCCTGCTGCCCGTCATTTTCGACCCCAATGTGGCTTCCGTGCGCCGCAGCAGCGAGGACGACATCATTCGAAATTCATCGGTGAATTTCTACGAAGGTGACTTGACCAAGGCCGAAGTGGAGGCTTTTTATGCCGCGCAGCACATGGAGGGCGACGAGAAGCCGATTTCCTATGGCCTCAATTCGCGCCTCGTGAAGGAAAACGGACAGATTTCGGAGAAGGTGTATAAAGTCGATGGACTCTATGGCGAGGCCATACAAGCCATCATCGGGTGGCTGGAGAAAGCCAATGAAGTGGCCGAAAACGATGCGCAACGCCATTATACGCAACTGCTTATCGATTATTACCGCACGGGTGACCTCAAGACTTGGGATGCCTACAACATCGCTTGGGTGCAGGACAATGCCTCGCACATCGACTTCGTCAACGGCTTCATCGAGGATTACGGCGACCCGATGGGAATGAAAGCCACTTGGGAGAGTGTGGTGGACTTCAAGGACATGGAGGCGACCAAGCGCTCCAACACCATCAGCGCGAATGCGCAGTGGTTTGAGGACCATTCGCCCGTCGACCCGCGTTTCAAGAAGGAAGAGTGCAAGGGCGTTTCGGCCAAGAGCATCATCGTCACCACCTTGGGCGGCGACTGCTTCCCTTCGCCCCCGATTGGCATCAACCTGCCCAATGCGGATTGGATTCGCAAGGACTACGGCTCCAAGTCGGTGACGATTACCAACTTGATGGAAGCCTACGACAAAGCCGCCGACGAAAATCCCAAGGGAGCCTTGAAAGAGTTTGCCTATTCCGAGGAGGAAGTCGCCCTTTGCAAGAAATACGGCCCCGGTGCATCGGTGGTGCACACCAACCTGCACGAGTGCTTGGGTCACGGCTCGGGAAAGCTGTTGCCGTCCACTTCGCCCAACGCCTTGAAGGAGTTCAGTTCCACTTTGGAAGAAGCCCGCGCCGACCTTTTCGGCCTTTATTACATCGCCGATTCAAAGATGGTGGAATTGGGCATTATGCCTGACAATGAAGCCTATAAAGCCGAATATTGCAGCTATATCCGCAATGGCCTGATGACCCAGCTGGCGCGTGTGGAATTGGGCAAGGACGTCACCGAATCGCACATGCAAAACAGGAAACTGATTGCGGAATGGTGCCTCGAACACGGTCGTGTAGAGACGTTGCACGCAACGTCTGTACAACAAAAAGACGTCATTGAAAAAATCATCCGCGACGGCAAGACCTATTTCGTCATCAACGATTTCGAGGCTTTGCGTCGGTTGTTTGGCGAACTGTTGGCCGAGGTGCAGCGCATCAAGAGCGAAGGCGACTATGCGGCGGGCAAGGTCTTGGTGGAACGCTATGCCGTGAAGGTCAATCAAGAGCTGCACAAGGAGGTGAAGGAACGCTACAATGCCTTGGGCCTCAAGCCCTACGGTGGTTTCATCAATCCGGAGATTGTGCCAGTGTTTGCTGAGGTTCCTAAGCCTGTCGAAGGGCCGACAAAGCTGGCCAAAGTGGTCGATTACCGCGTTGATTATCCCACCGATTTTCTGGCGCAGCACCTGCACTATGGGAAGAACTATTCCTTTTTGAAAGGTTTTCGATAGGTTTTTGAATGATTTCTTGCGAAGCAATCCCATAAAAGCATTACTTTTGCGAGAAATATCCAATTTATGAAGAAAGTACATTTTATCGCCATAGGCGGCAGTGCCATGCACAACCTCGCCATCGCCTTGCACCGCAAGGGTTATGAAGTCACAGGATCGGACGACGAAATCTTTGAGCCGTCCAAATCGCGCCTCGCCAAGGAAGGGATTCTGCCTCAGCAGTGGGGCTGGTATCCCGAAAAACTGGATGAGAGTTACGACGCGGTCATCCTCGGAATGCATGCCCGCATCGACAATCCGGAACTGGTTCGCGCCCAGGAACTTGGGCTGAAGGTGTATTCCTATCCCGAATACCTTTACGAACAGAGCAAGGATAAGACGCGTGTCGTCATCGGCGGCAGCCACGGCAAGACGACCATCACCTCCATGATTCTCCATGTGCTCCAAAAGGAGGGCATTGAGACGGACTTCATGGTAGGAGCCCAGCTGGAAGGCTTCGATGTGATGGTGCGCCTCAGCGAGACGGCGAAATACATGGTGATGGAAGGCGACGAATACCTCACTTCGCCCATCGACCGCGTGCCGAAGTTCCATCACTATCATCCTCACATTGCGGTGATTAGCGGCATCGGTTGGGATCATGTGAATGTGTTCCCGACCTTTGACAATTATTTGGAGCAGTTCCGCTTTTTCGTCCGCACCATCGAGTCTGGTGGCTGCCTGATTTACGACCAAACCGATGTGGAAGCCGAAAAGATTGCCCAAGGTGCAGCCTGCCAGACCCTCGGCTATGGTGTGCATCCTTTCGAGAGCCAAGGCATCACGACTTCACTGGTTTTGCCTGACGGCAGTAGGAGGGAAGTGGGTGTTTTCGGTAGCCACAACATGAAGAACATCAACGCTGCGCGGCTGGTTTGCAGGCAGTTGGGCGGGAACGACGAACAATTCTATGAGGCCATCGCCACCTTCAAGGGTGCCGCCCGACGATTGGAATTGCTGTTTAACAACGGCGATAATTTCATTTTCCGCGACTTTGCTCACGCGCCGTCAAAGGTAAACGCCAGCGTGAAGGCCTTGCGCGAGCAATTCACTGAAAAACACCTGCTTGCGGTCTTTGAATTGCACACTTACAGCAGCCTTAGTGAGGCTTTCATTGACCATTACCGCGATGCCTTGAACTTGTCCGACCGTGCCATCGTCTTCTACGACCCGCACGCCGTGGCCATCAAGAAACTGGAGCTGATGCCAGATGCGAGAATCATCGAAGGATTTGGCCGGAAGGATTTGCAGGTTGTCCACAACAAGGCGGAATTGATGGCTTTGTTGGAGAAAGGTCAGCGTAAAGATGTCGTCGGTGCGTTTATGAGTTCTGGCGATTTCAACGGCTTGACGACGGAGGATTTGAAGGCTCTATATGCCTGAATGAATTGGAAAAAAGTTCGGCTTTAGTCCATCTTCCGGTTTTTTTCTTTATTTTTGGGGCGAAATACTGGCGTTTTTACCTAAAAATCAATGGCAACACGCTGACCAGCGTTCCCGTTAGCATGGGAAACGGCTACGATCATGTTGTGGAACAAGCCATGCCGTTGCGCTCGTGGGGCAAGCAGCTTGTCGTGACCAGTTCGAGCAACAGGAACCGCGACTTTATCAAAATCACCTCATCGTCGACAATACGTCGGCAGTGTTGCATCCCAACGGGTACGACATTTGCGAAAACGACACCCCCGAGTTCGACTTGAATACCAATTTCGAGTGCTCGTTGGTCAACTTGGATTTTGGCGAGGCGCTTGGTGATTCAGGGCGCGTTTAAAAACTGAACAGTTTTGGGCCGATTTTTATGTTGTACTTGACATTGGAAATGGTGTAAGTATCCACCGTGTCTTTGTAATCGGTAAGTGCTATTTCTTTGACTCTTAAGTCTTTGGTGCTGAACCTAAAGACTACCTTTTTGTAGCCAATGCCAAGGATGTGTTTCTTTTTTGAAGTAAAGGTAACGTCATGGTATTGTGTCGAGGAACTCGTTTTGATGGAATAGTCGTTCTCGTCGGCGAGGTCTTGGCAACGTCCTTGGAAGGCATACAAGAAAATGTTGCTCAGCGACCTCGGGATGCCGCCTTCGCGCAAGCGATACGAACCGTGAAACACGCCAATGTCGACCTTGAGCTTTTTTTCGTTGGCAATCATGTGTTGTCCTGTGGTAAAGACCGCCGCCATTTCTTTGGGCGCTACGAAATGGAGTGTCCCGTTTTGGCTGGTGGTTGCTCCAGCTTTCAACCTGACGTTGGTCAAGTCGGCTTCGATGGTTTGGACGCTGTTGCCTGCAGTCCTGATGCGGTTGAGCAGGTCTTTGTCTTGCGCTGGTGCTTGCAGCACGAAGAGCGTGATCGCAAATAGGATAAGTGTTTTTTTCATGCGGGCAAAAATAAACAAAAAAGTGACGCAATCTTGCCGTGCGTCACTTTTGGAATTGTTTTCCAAAAAATCATCTGTCCAGAGTCATCAGGAACTCTTCGTTGTTGATGGTCTTGGCCACGCGGTCCTTGAGGAATTCCATGGCCTCGACAGGGGTCATGTCGGAGAAGTGGTTGCGCAAGGCCCAAACGCGAGCCAATGTCCTCTCGTCGACCAGCAGGTCGTCGCGGCGCGTGCCCGAGGCCACGATGTCTATGCTTGGGAAGATGCGCTTGTTCGACAGGCGACGGTCGAGTTGGAGCTCCATGTTGCCCGTGCCCTTGAATTCTTCGAAGATGACTTCGTCCATCTTGGAGCCCGTGTCGATGAGGGCAGTGGCCAAAATGGTCAACGAGCCGCCATTTTCGATCTTACGGGCGGCACCAAAGAAGCGCTTCGGCTTTTGTAAGGCGTTGGCTTCCACGCCACCGGTGAGCACCTTGCCCGAAGCGGGAGAAACGGTGTTGTAGGCACGAGCCAGACGTGTGATGGAGTCGAGCAGGATGACCACGTCGTGACCGCATTCGGTGAGACGTTTGGCTTTCTCCAGCACGATGTTGGCGATTTGCACGTGCTTCGAGGCTGGCTCGTCGAAGGTGGAGGCGATGACTTCCGCGTTGACGCTGCGCTGCATGTCGGTGACTTCCTCGGGACGCTCGTCGATGAGCAGGATGATGAGATACACCTCGGGATGGTTGGCGGCGATGGCGTTGGCCACGTCTTTCAGCAGGACGGTCTTACCGGTTTTGGGTTGAGCCACAATCAAGCCGCGCTGGCCTTTGCCGATGGGGGCGAAGAGGTCCATGATGCGAGTCGAGATGGTGCAGCCTTTGTGTCCCGTGATGTTGAATTTCTCGTTGGGGAACAAGGGCGTCAGATAATCGAAGGGGATGCGGTCGCGAACTTCCTCGGGACGGCGGCCATTGATGAGGTCGACTTTCACCAAGGGGAAGAACTTCTCAGCGACCTTGGGCGGACGGATGACGCCGAGGATGGTGTCGCCGGTCTTCAAGCCCATCAGCTTGATTTGCGATTGTGAGACATAGACGTCGTCAGGCGAAGGCAAATAGTTGTAGTCCGACGAACGAAGGAAACCGAAGCCTTCGGGCATGATTTCCAAGACGCCTTCGGCACGTACGCTGCTGTCGAATTGGGTCAACAGTTCGTCGCGGCGCGGACGTTGCTCAAAACGTTGCTCGGTTCGCTCGTTTTTCTCAACGCGAGGGGTCGTGGGAATTTCCTCGTCAGCGGGTTTTTCTTCTTCGGGTTTGGGCTGTTCGGCCTCAAAGGAAACTTCTACGGCGGGGTTCTCGTGGTTGCGTTTGCGCTTTTGTTTGAAGTTTTCGCGTTTCTGTTGGTTGGGCTGTGTCTCGGCTGACGCCTCGTCGGCAATAGGCTCAGCCACGGTTTCTAATATGGGTTCCTCAACCTTTTCTTGGGGGTCGTTCACAGCCTCGATGGACTTCACGGGCTCATTTATAATGGCGTTTTCACCGTTCTTGATGCGTGGACGTTTGCCTCGTTTGCCTTGTGGCTCAGCGTTTTGTGCGGGCTCTTTCGCCTGTGGGGTTACTTTGGCAACGGGTTCATCGACAGGTTGTTTCACTTCTTGCTCAGCGGCTTTGGCTGGTTCGGGCTGAGGTTCGGGTTTCTGTGGTTTTTGCTTCTGTTTTTTTGGTTTGGCAGCCTTCTTGATGTCGGGATGGTCCACCTGGTGGTCGATGATGTCATAAATGAGTTGTGTGCGGTCGCGATTCTCGTCATCGATGCCCATCTCCGTGGCAATGATTTTGAGGTCGTCTAACGGCTTCTCATTGAGTTCAAAAATATTGTACATAAGTAATGGATTTAATCATTCCGTGAGGAATACAAATCGTGATTCAGTAATTCTTTTGGAACACTTTCAGAAGCCGATTGTGTTAGCGTGGCTCCTAAAATGTGGTGCAAAGATAAGGCTTTTTTTTGAACTGGCAATTTTCTGACGAAAAAAAAATCGTATTTTTGCACCCGATTAAAACGAGTTATTATGTCACAAAGATTGCAATCTATTTTCTTTTTCCTTGCGGCGGTGTTGTTCGCCTTGTTGTTCTTTATTCCGTTGGCTAGTTATTATGGTGAGACCAATATATTGAATTTCAATGTTTTTGGTATTGAATCGGGCATCCCTGACGGCAACGTGCCCTATCCCAGCACCTATAGCCTTCCCGTCTTGATTTTGGCGGTCACGGCGATGATTCTGAGCGGATATTTGGCGATGGGTCTTTTCCGTGCCGTGAAATTGGCCCAATTCGTGAAATTGCACAAAATCGCCCGTATCGACATTGTCGTCATCGTGGCTTGGATTGCCGTGGTTTTCGCCTATTACATCCGCGTGATTGGCAACCCCATCAATGCCACTCCGACCTTCAAGGCAGGCGCTTTCTTGCCTTTGGTCGCCTTGGTTTTGGTTGTCGCTGCTGCATCGGGCTTGAGGAAAGACATCAAGAAGGTGCGCTCCACCGACCGCATTCGCTAAGGCTGGCGAATACAGAAGAATGAAGGCCGACTTCCTTGCGGGAGCCGGCCTTTTCAGTTTCAGATGACCTTCTTTCGGTCGAGTTCGAAGATCTCCATGTCCTTGAATTGTTTCCCGTCGATGGCCATTCGGATGAAGGTGATTTGCTTGTGGAAGCCGCTGTTGCCCGCCGCTCCAGGATTGACGTGGAGCAGGTTGAGCCGCTTGTCGAACATCACCTTTAATATATGCGAGTGCCCACAAATGTAGAGGTCGGGTTTCTTTTCCTCCAAGATGTGTTTCACTTCGGGCATGTAATGGCCTGGATAGCCGCCGATGTGGGTCATGTAGACGTCGACGTCCTCGACGTGGAAAGACAAATCCTCGGGATATTGCAGGCGTACCACATGGTCATCGATGTTGCCATAAACGGCGCGCAGTGGCTTGAAGTTGGCCAAAGTCTCGGCTGTTTCAATGTTGCCGATGTCGCCCGCATGCCACAACTCATCAACGTCCTTGAAGAAGTTGAAGAGCTGTGGAATGAGGGTGCAATGCGTGTCCGACAAAATCCCGACTTTCAGCATCTTATTTCAAGTTGATCATGAATCCGATAGCCAGCACTTCCTTAAACTGGACCTTCGATCCTTCGATTTTCACGCCAGCCTCGTCGTAGAAGGGGATGTCGTAGTCATAGAGCAGATGGGTGGCGATGTTGGCGTTGAGCCACGAGTTGACCTTCAGGACGAGCATGTTCTGCCAATCCACGTCGATGCGCTCGGGGTGGTTGAGATAGTTGGAGAACAGTTCCAGCTTCGAGTTGAAGTCGATGTTCTTGGCGATGGGGTACTGGAACTTGGCCACGGCGCGAGCACCAAACTCATAGCGCACCTTGGCGCCTTTGGCATGTTGGGTGGTGTCGTTGGCATCAAGTTCGTTGACGCCGAAAGCGCCGATGGAGGCCAGATAGTCGTCGTTGACGATGGTCATGCGGCCCGTGATGGGCGAGAAGTAGAGCGAGAAGTAGGTGTTGGGCACCCATTCGACACCGAGACCCAGCGAAATGTAGGCCGGGGCGAGGAACTTGGAGATGTAGGTCGTAGAGTCGTGCTCATAGTCGAAACCATAGGCAAACTGCGAACGGAAGGCCAACTCGGCGCTGTAGTTGAGGTGCTCGGTAGCCTTGATGCCGGCCAGCGAGGTGAACTCAATCTTGTCGTCGGTCTTGATGGGCTTCTGCTTGAAATTGAAGTAGCTGTAGCCCAAAGCGGTGTTCAGCGTGTTGTCCCACTTGAAGTTGCCTTTCAGGTAGTGGATCTCGTAGTTGACGATGCCCTGCCAGTTGAGGGCGTTCTGTCCACCGGCAGCCCAGTTGGTGTAGCTGCTTTGTCCGAAATTGAGGCCGATGTTGCCTTTGTGGGTCCAGCCTTGAGGTTGCTCTTCTTGTCCGAAAGTGACAATGGCTAATGAGAGAGCCAGTGCGGTAAATAAAACTTTTTTCATTGGTATAAGGATTTAAATGTTGTTGCTGTTGTGTCGGCCCTTCAACAAGCTCAAGAACCATAAGTTAGTGAGTCAGCCAAGGTTGCTGAGCCTGTCGAAGCACCGTTTTTAATAACTGTTTCCGTCTTGGAAGTTGCGGCTGCCGATGCTGAACGTGATGTCCTGCATGTTGTGGCTGCGGACGTATTTCCCGTTTTTTTCGGCAGGAATCCAAATGGTCCCTTGGAGAAGTCGCACGGCCTCGTTGTCGCAACCGCCGCCCACCGAGTTGACGACGACGATGTTGGAAACGCTGCCGTCGGTCTCCACCACGAAACTGAGGCGCACCGTGCCTTGTATTTCGCGTTCCTTGGCCTCGGTCGGGAACTTCATGTTGTTGACGATGTATTTGCCCATGTTGCCGCCATCGGCGAAATAGGGCTTGGCGATTTCTTCGAGTTGCTTGTATTCGTATATTCTATACGAGGTGTCGGCTTCCAAAGCCAGCGGCGCTTCATGTCGCAGGTGGCGTTTCCAATAGCGTTTGTAGCTCTTGGCATTGAACTCCACTTCGTACTCGAAGTCGTAATCCGAAGGCAGCCCGCTGATGAGGGCAGGGCTCCAAAGGAGCGTCTTCACCAGATGGAGTGCGACGGGCGATGCGGCTTCGCTAAAACTCGACTTCACGGCGTGTTGGCTCGCCTCGCCTTGGGCGTCGACGTGGAAGGCGACGACGACTTTGCCGCTGTTGCCTTGTTCGAGGTCGGCCTCGGGATAGACGAGGTTCTGCGTGATGTATTCCTTGGCCAAGGTCTTGCCCGAAACGGGTTCGGGAGCAGTGACTTGCGCATTCATTTTCAGCCCGAAAGCGAGTATCATAATGGTGAAGATGGGCCTGATTGTTTTCATGGTTTTGTTGTTTGATGATGCAAAATTAGGAAATTGTCCTAAAAAAACAGTAATTTTGCGCAAATTTTACGCTAATGGAAGACAACTACAAGAATAATATGGTTTTCGGCATCCATCCCGTGTTGGAAACGCTCAATGCCCAGAAGGAAATCGAAAAAGTGTTCATTCAGGCAGGGACGCGCTCGCCCGAACTGACTGAGATTGCCAATGCTTGCCGCAAAATCGGTGTGCCTGTGCAATATGTGCCTATGGAGAAAATGAACCGCCTGACGCGCAAGAACCATCAGGGCGTGGTGGCGTTCATCTGCCCGATTGAGTACCGTTCGCTGGAGTATGTGGTGCAGGCGGCTTTCGAGGAGGCGCGCGACCCTTTCATCCTGATACTCGACCGCGTGACCGATGTGCGCAACTTCGGCGCCATCGCCCGCACGGCTTACGCTGCCGGCGTGGATGCCATCGTGATTCCCTCCAAAGGCTCGGCCTTGATTAACGGCGACGCGATGAAGACCTCGGCGGGCGCGCTTTCGCTGATTAGCGTGTGCCGCGTGGAGAACCTGAAGGATGCCATAGACTTCCTGAAAGCCAGCGGACTGCGTGTGGTGGGCCTCACCGAAAAGGCGCACGAAAGCCTTTGGAATGCCGACCTCACAGGCCCGCTCTGCGTGATGATGGGCTCGGAGGAGGACGGCATCAGTCCAGCCTATCTCAAGCGCCTCGACCAGCACCTGATGATTCCCATGCCCGGCGACATCGATTCGCTGAATGTCTCCGTGGCGACGGGCGTGGTTTGCTTCGAGGTGGTGAAGCAGCGGATGGGGTAAATAACTGAAAGAATTTCGGATTTTTGTGGCGTGGAATGATATTTGTGACTATCTTTGCAGCGTAAAATGAAATAGAAAGGAGAGAAGATTATGGCAACAGCAATCAAGGCGATACCGACGCTCTATGGTGACATAGCTCGACGCTTCCGCGATATGGCGGACGAGGCGGAGATACAATATGAGCACAGCGAGAAAAAAGACAGAGATAAAGACCCTTTTGTCATCGCTATGCGAGAAATGTTGAAGCGTTCCGGATTGGAGTAATAATATCCGTATGAAAGAATCGTTTCTTTTGACGCAGTGCAACTTGTCAGTGCTCACACAGGAAATCATAGACTATTGTTATCCTTTCACCTGCGGAAAAGATGACGATATGGATGAGTTTTTCCGCAAAGATGCTTTAGATTACACCCGTTTTCTGATGGGAAAGACCTATTGCTTTCGTCTGAACGAGGACCCTCGCTGCATTGTATGCTGTTTTACCTTATCCAACGACAGCATTCGCATTTACGATTTGCCGAGTGCCCGCCGTCAAGCCATGTGGAAAATCACCAACTGGGAAAAGATGTTGTCCCGTTTTCCTGGCGTATTAATTGGAAGGCTTGCAGTGGCTGAGGATTTTGACGGAAAAGGCATAGGATCTGATACGCTTACTTTCGTCAAAGAATGGTTTACGGAAAAGAACAACAAGACGGCTTGCCGATTCTCTATTGTTGATGCCAAGAATGAGCCAGAGATACTCCGTTTTTATGAGAAGAATGGTTTCAAGACGCTATTTCCAAACGAAATAGACGAAGACCTGTACACCAAACCTCCCAAAGATGAACAAGAGAGGGACGAAAGGCTGAAGCATCCGCGCAAATTGCGCACAAGGTTGATGTTCAGCGATTTGCTGAATGAATAAGACAAAGGCGAGGTTGCAATGAGCAGCCTCGCCTTTTGTATTCATTGAGCCAAATTATTTCAAATATTTATCCAGCCAATTATAGAACCTCCGTTGCCAAAGCACTCCGTTCTGTGGTTTCAGCACCCAGTGGTTTTCGTCGGGGAAATAGAGGAATTCGGCGTCGAGGCCACGCAGGATGGCGGCGTTGTAGGCTTGCATACCTTGCGTGAAGCAGATGCGGTAGTCCAAGCCGCCGTGGATGACGAGGATGGGTGCTGTCCATTTGTCCACGAAGAGGTGGGGCGATTGGGCGTAGGTCTTGCGCACGGTCGGGTTGTTCCAATCCCAGAAGGGACCGCCGAGGTCCCAGTTCACAAACCACATTTCTTCGGTCTCAAGGTATTGTGCCTCAAGGTTGAACATGCCGTCGTGGGCGATGAGGGCCTTGAAACGACCGTCGTGGTGACCGGCCAGCCAATACACGCTGAAGCCGCCGAAGCTGGCACCCACGGCACCGAGGCGGTTCTCGTCGATGTAAGGCTCCTTGCTGACCTCGTCGATGGCACTGAGGTAGTCCTTCATGCACTGTCCGCCGTAGTCGCCGCTGATTTCCTCAAGCCATTCCTGTCCGAAGCCGGGCAGGCCGCGACGGTTGGGGGCAACGATGATGTAGTCGTTGGCGGCCATCATCTGGAAGTTCCAACGGTAGCTCCAGAACTGGCTCACCGTGCTTTGCGGTCCGCCTTCGCAGTAGAGCAGGGCAGGGTATTGCTTGTTGGCGTCGAAATGAGGCGGATAGATGACCCACACGAGCATGTCCTTGCCGTCGGTGGTCTTCACCCAGCGTTCCTTCACCTCGCCCATGGTGAGTTGGGCAAAGATGTTGTTGTTGATGTGCGTGATTTGCGTGGCCTCGCCCGTGGCGGGACTGACCGAGAACAACTCCGTCGGGTGGCTCATCGACTGGCGGCCTGCAATCAGGTTGTCGCCGTTGTAATTCACCGACACATAGTTGTGTTGACCTTCGGTGAGTTTCTTGATTTCGCCGTTCTCGATGTTGAGGGCGTAGAGTTGGTCGGTGGCGTAGGCGTCGCTGATGAAGTATAAGGTCTTGCTGTCGTCGGCCCAGCTGAAGCCTGTGCAGCATTGGTCGAAGTTGGCAGAGTAGTCGGTCTTTTCGCCGGTTTCGAGGTTCATCACGAAGAGGCGTTGCTTGTCGCTCTCGTAGCCGTCGCGTTCCATGCTCTCCCAGGCCATGTATTTGCCGTCGGGCGAGATGACGGGGTTGAGGTCGTAGCCCATCATGCCTTCGGTGAGGTTCTTGCACTCGCCGCTTTGGATGACGTACTGGTAGATGTCGGAGTTGGTGGAGAGGGCGTAGTTCTTGCCGACTTTCTTGCGGCAGCAATAGACGAAGCTCTGTCCGTCTGGCAGCCACTGCACTTGCTCCATGCCGCCGAAGGGACGCAGCGGGGCTTCCCATTGCTCGCCTTGCATGGCGTCAAACGAGGCCTCGAGTTTGCCGCTGCTGATGTTGCCCACGAAGATGTGGCCGTAGGTGTCCACCCAGTGGTCCCAGTGGCGGTACATCAGGTCGTTCATGATGCGGCCCGAGGATTTGTCGAGGTCGGGATAGAGGTCGGCCACGGTCTCTTTCAGCTTCACTTCCTTGGTGAACAGCACTTGCTGGCAATCAGGCGAGTAGAGGAATCCGTTGATGTCGTCGGCCTCGTTGCTGACACACTGGCGGCCGCTGCCGTCGGGGTTGATTTCCCAAAGTTGCATCACGCCGTCGTCGTTGGGGCAGAGGAAGCCGATCTTCTTGCCGTCGGGACGCCATTGCGGGCTGTATTCGCTCTGGTTCGCGTTGGACAGCACGCGGTTGTCCGAGCCGTCGGCGTTCATAATATACAAGGTGGATCCGCTGCGGTTTTCCTCCACGTTGTAGTAGGTCACGTTGTAGACGATTTGCGAATGGTCGGGCGAGAGGCTGTATTCCCCGATGCGGCCCATGCTCCAAAGCACTTCGGGCGTCATGATGTCGGAGGTCAGCTTGAGTTCCTTCGGCCCGATTTTGTCCTTGCCTTTCGGATCGGTTTCAGGTTTTTGCGTCTGTTGTGTGTTGCACGATACGATTGAACAGGTGATCATGGCTAACAGGAATAGTTTGTTTTTTCTCATATCTGATAGGGTTTAGAAATTTGCTGTAAAAATAGGGAATAAAGCGGTTGCCGCTCCGAAAAAAATCGAAAAAGTGAAAATTATGTATTGCGTTAAACTCAAAAACGTGAAATTAAATATATGAAACGAAAGATTTACAATCAGTTACGAGAATGGAAGGAAACAAGTGCTGGAACGAGTGCTATGATGATAGAGGCTGCAAGGCGTATCGGGAAGAGTTATATCGTGGAGGAATTTGCCCGAAATGAGTATGATGACTATCTGCTCATCAATTTCCGATTGGTGTCCAAGGAGGTGAAGGAATGGTTTGACTTGTATCTGGAAGACCTTGACAAACTGCTCTTGAATTTGCAGTTGCATTACAACAAGCGACTTAAGCCTCGACGCTCTGTCATCATTTTTGATGAAGTGCAGGATTGCCCTCGCGCTCGAGAAGCCATCAAGTTTTTGGTGGCCGACGGTCGTTTCGATTATATTGAGACGGGTTCGCTTATCAGCATCAAAAAGAATGTGAAAGACATCGTGATTCCCTCGGAGGAAGAGACACTTGAAATGCATCCGATGGATTTTGAGGAATTTCTTTGGGGGCTGGGTAATGAAACCTTGATGCCTTTTGTCGAGGACTGCTTCGAACGGCGAGTGCCGATGGGTCAGGGACTGCATCGCAAGGCCATGGACTTGTTCAGGTTGTATATGATTGTTGGCGGAATGCCGCAGGCCGTGTTGAGATACATCGAAACCAAGGATTTTCACAAGATTGAGGCTGTCAAGCGGCAAATGCTGACGCTTTATCGGAACGACATCCACAAATATGCCGACAATGCCGGAACAAAGGTAACGGCTATTTTCGACGAAATTCCCGGACAGTTGCAGAAGCATGAGAAGAAATTCCGACTTTCGGCCATCAGTTCCTCGGCTCGGATGCGCGATTACGACGATGCCTTTTTCTGGTTGAACGATGCGCGCATCGTCAATTGCTGCTACAACACTACTGAGCCGAGCCTTGGCTTGCGCCTGAACGAGTCGCGAACCACCTTGAAATGCTATATGGCCGATACGGGTTTACTCATCAGCCATGCGTTTAACGACAGGGGGACAGTGCCGGTTGAGGTTTATCAAAAACTGATATTGGGCAAGTTGGACACCAACGAAGGAATGTTGGTGGAAAACGTTGTGGCCCAGATGTTGGCAGCGGCAGGTCACAGATTGTTTTCTACAGCAAGTCGAGCAACGAGGATGCTGAAGCGCGCATGGAGATAGACTTCTTGATTAGAAAATCGAAAGTCACCAATTGGCACAACATTTCACCCATTGAGGTGAAGAGCGGCAAGCGTTTCTTGCTCAACTCGATGGAGAAGTGCATAAAGAAGTATTCCGAATACCTTTCAACGCCCTACGTGCTCTATGATGGCGACCTGAAGGTTGAAAACGGAATCGTATATTTGCCTTTGTATATGACTCCGGTTTTGAAATGACCTAGGCTGGAAAAATTCAATCATTTTGCCGCCGCAATTGAAAAATATCCTATTTTTACGCCATAAACAAACGGAATAAATCTCAAAAACTAACCAAAATGAACCAGGTAATGAAGGCAATAGCTGCCTTAATGCTATCAGTAGCAGTGTTTTGTGCCACATGATGCACGAAACCCGATGGCCCGAACACCGAAGGTGACAATAACGAAGGTGCTATCAATGGTCACGCTTACGTCGATTTAGGTTTGCCAAGTGGTACGTTTTGGGCCACTTGCAACGTAGGCGCCGACACCCAAGAGGAATATGGCGACTATTTCGCTTGGGGCGAGACAAAACTCAAAGAAGTCTTTGAGGGGGATACCTACAAATATTGGAATGGAGGATATAATCAACTGACGAAGTATTGCAACAATGCAAGCTATGGCTTTAATGGTTTCGCAGACGATTTGACCAGTTTGCAAGAGGATGACGATGTGGCTACCACCCATTGGGGAGAAGGATGGCGTATTCCTACTTACGCTGAATGGGACGAACTGACAGTCTTTTGCACTCAAACATGGACAACTCGAAATGGAGCGTATGGTAGATTGTTCACCGCACCCAACGGCAACAGTCTCTTTCTGCCCGTTGCTGGCTACCGTAGCAGTAGCAGCTTTATTTTCGATGGCGAACAGGGTTTTTATTGGTCGAGTTCACTTAATGTGGACGACCCGAATATCGCTTGGGTGTTCAGCTTCCATTCGGACGGTTTCGGTATGAACAGAGGATTTTTGCGCTATTATGGTCTTTCCATCCGCCCTGTTCATTCCGCCAACCGATTCCCCGCAGCGGTCATAACAGACGAGAAACGCAAAGCCACCCTCGAAAACTCTGGGATTCTGTATTTAAGGAAGGAGTGGGAGGGTGGCTTTTTAATTCCGGTGAGTCTGCGGATTTCACTTTTTTTCAATAATCCTTTGAGATTTCCCTGAAAAACACTACTTTTGCACGCTCATTCTGTTTCTATAGAGTTGAGTTTTGAATTATAAATCTTTGAATTTTAAATCATTAAATCGAATACACTATGTTAAGTCAAGATGTAAAGATTGGAAGCGCTGTCCGTTTGGATGGAAAGATTTATTTCTGCATTGACTTCCAACACGTTAAGCCAGGAAAAGGCAACACTATCATGCGTATCAAACTGAAGGACGTGCTGAGCGGCAACGTGCTTGAAAAGCGTTTCGATATTGGCGTGAAGTTGGAGGATGTCCGCGTGGAGCACCGTCCCTACCAGTACCTTTATAAGGAAGGAGAGGATTTCATTTTCATGCACACCGAAACCTATGACCAAATCCCGATTGCTGGCGACAACATCACTGGCGTGAAGTTCATGAAGGAAAATGACGTCGTTGACGTCGTCGTCGACGCCAGCACCGAGACCATCCTCTTCGCCGAAATGCCAGTGAAGACCGTGCTGAAAGTGACCTACACCGAGCCCGGCGAGAAGGGCAACACTGCCACCAACGCCTTGAAGGAAGCCACCGTCGAGACGGGCGCCATGGTCCGCGTGCCGCTGTTCATCAACACGGACGACATGATTCGCGTCGACACCCGCACGGGCGAATACTGCGAACGCGTGAAAGCCTAATCAAGGCATGACCACTGAAAGCGCAGGAGATTTCTTCTGCGCTTTTTGTTTTTGGAAAAAAATGTATTTTTGCGCTATCATTTTATAGACTTATTCCGATGAAAATACAAAAATCTACTCTAAAATCCATTGCTGAACTAATTGGTGCACAATATGTTGGCCGCGCTGATTTTCCCATCACGGGCCTCAACGAAATCCACAAGGTGGAGGTAGGCGACATCACTTTTGTAGACCATCCGAAATACTACGCTAAGGCGTTGAACTCTGCCGCGACGGTCGTCCTTATTAATAAAGAGGTGGAATGTCCCGAGGGAAAAGTCTTGCTGCTGCATCCCGATCCATTTGATGCTTTTGTACGGCTGATGCGACATTTTCGTCCGTTTGAGCCTCAAATGCAACCGATTAGCGACAGTGCAACGATAGGCGAGGGGACGCTCGTCATGCCAGGCAGCTTCGTGGGACATCACACTGTTATCGGGAAAAACTGTGTCATTCACCCCAACGTGACCATTTACGACCATTGTGTGATTGGCGACAACGTCATCATCCATTCTGGCAGCGTCATCGGGGCGGACGGCTACTATTTCCAGCGTCGCAACGAAGGCTACAAGAAGTTTGAGTCGTTTGGCCGCGTGGTCATCGCCGACGATGTGGAAATCGGTGCGCTGTGCAGCATCGACCGTGGCGTGACGTCCGACACCATCATCGAAAGCGGCACCAAACTCGACAACCACTGCCAAATCGGGCACGACAGCTACATTGGCCACAACTGCCTTATCGGTGCCCATGCCGCCATCGCCGGCGTGACGCGCATCGAAGACGACGTCATCCTTTGGGGCCGTGTGTGCGTCAACAAGGACTTGGTCATCGGGACGGGAGCGGTGGTGCTGGCCACTTCTGCCGTTGACAAGAACGTGGGTCCGGGCAAGGCTGTTTTTGGCGTGCCTGCCCAAGAAGTGAAGAAACAATGGCGTGAGCAGGCCGCTCTTCGCCAACTACCTGATTTCCTGAAAGAATACTACAAAACCCATCAATCCTAAATGATGAAAAAGCTAACGCTACTGCTTTTGTTTGCGCTTGTTCTGACGGCCCCGAAAGGCTTCTCCCAGACAATGAAGACCTACCCATACGCCGAGCGCGACACGTTGCAATTGTACCTCGACTTCTATACACCTGAAACCGTGAACGATAGCACGATTTGCATCGTTTATGTCTTTGGCGGAGGTTTTGTGGGCGGTCATCGCGATGGCGATTTCGAGAAGGCCTATTTCAAGCAACTGGTTGACGAAGGCTTCCAAGTGGCGGCTATCGACTATCGTTTGGGCTTGAAAGGCGTGAAGGGCCTAGGGGTGACCAACTCCAAGCCTCTGGAGGTCGCCGTCAATATGGCTGTGGAAGATGCCATTTCGGCCATTGCCTATTTGCTTAAGCATTCCAAGGGGTTGAAAATCAACAAGGATTGGATTGTTATGGTGGGTTCGAGCGCTGGGGCCATCACCTCTTTGCAAACCGACTATGCCTTATGCAACGGCCTCCTTAATGCCGACCTTTTGCCCGACGATTTCCGCTTGGCGGGTGTGGTGTCTTATGCAGGTGCCATTTATTGGAGCAAGGGCAAGGTGAAATACGAAAAGCACAACCCCGCCCCAACCATGCTCTACCATGGCATGGCCGACGGTTTGGTGCCTTATAATAAACTGAAGTTCTTCAAGATAGGCTTCTATGGCACGAATAGTTTGGTGAAACGTTTCGAGAAATTCGGCTATCCGTATTTTGCGCGTCGTTTCGAGGACTATGGTCACAGCGTTGCCATGGCGGGTCCGCTCACGGTCGACGATTTGGTTTGGTTTTGCCGCCATTATGTCTACGGAAAGGAACAGCTGCAAGTTGACGGCACTTATCGTCAGCTTGACAAGTCGAAGATGCCAGAGCACGATGTTTATTCCTTTAGAGAATTGTATAAATAAGCGGATTGTCATGGATATGTTGTTATATGAAGGAGTTGCCTGTCAAGCCCATCTATAAAGAGAATGACGAACCCTCACCATGCCCAAGTTGTTGGAACAATCGTGTCAGGTCATGGCGTGTTATGTCCGATTTTTTGGTCGCCAGAATGCGACGGAGGCGAAGTTGAAAGATTTGCCGATTGGATTCCGAAAAAACCGGAAATGGGTCTGTGCATCATGTATGAACGCAATCGCGTCTGTGCCGCTGACGATTATGTGAATCGCCCCGCGACTATCATAAGAGAAACGGGCTCTTGTCATCAAGAACCCGTTTCGTTTTTGCGGAGAGAAAGGGATTCGAACCCTTGGAACGCAAAGCGTTCAACGGTTTTCGAGACCGCCCCGATCGACCACTCCGGCATCTCTCCTGTGGTTTCAGTAGGTGAGTTTCCGTCACCTTGCGGAGACAGAGGGATTCGAACCCCCGAAGCCTTTCGGCTTAACGGTTTTCAAGACCGCCGCTATCGACCACTCAGCCATATCTCCGCTGCAAAAGTACGACAATTTTCGATTGGTTGAGAAAAATCGAGAAAAAAAATCTCAATTTCACCCAAAAAGGCTATCTTTGCAAGGCCAAAACGGATACGAAACGATGAACAAAAAGGTGTTTGCGAAAGTGTTTTTTTTCTCCCTTTCGGTGCTGATGTGCGCTTGCGGAAGGGGAAAGACTGCCTTTACCCGACAGAACGCTCCGCATCATTTCGTTGAGTTGAAAGCCTTGGAACGGCTGATTGAAACCCAGCCTTCAGCCGCGTTGGATAGCGTTGCGTGGCTGAAAGATCAAGAAGCCCATACTCCGTTCACGGAACTGGATGCCTGCGAGTTACGCTTGCGTGAGGTGCAGGCGCAATACAAAAATCGGTCGCTTTCTACGGCAAGTCCCGACCTGAGCCCTGTTCTTGCATTTTACGATAGTCTGGCCGTTTTTTATCCTACTGATGCCGACTTGCAGTTCCTTCGCGCCAACGCCTATTATTATAAAGGTGCGGAATGCGCCTTCGCCAGTGAGGATGTGATGGCCTTAACGCATTATCTGAAGGCTTTGCAGGTGATGAGCCTGCGTGACGATTGGTCTGGAAATCCCTATGCAAAGCGTTTCATCGCACTGACTTTCACGCGGTTGTCGGAAATCCTGTATAGGTACGGCCTTCAAGACGAAGCCTTCGAGTCTTGTCGCAAAGCTTCTTCTTACTATGAATCGGAAGCCGATTTGGCGGCGATAATGCGTTTTGAGGCAGCCATTTATCAGTCGCAGAAAGACTACGACAAGGCTTTGGCCCGATTTCAGGAATCGACGGAGATGGTGCCGATGGATGACGGCCAAGTCCAACTTTCTGTTGGAGCAAAACTCATTGAATTGCAGCAATATGACTCGGCAGTTCCGCATCTCGAAACGGCATTTGATTCGGGCGATCGTTTTGCCCGCGTTGAAGCTTCCGCCAAATTGGCCGCGATCTATCGGGATAAAGGCCGGGCCGACGAGGAGCTGCGCTATACACGTTTCTATGTTGAGAATTCAATGTCGGAGACGCGCCTGGCCTCGCGAAAGCTGGAGATAGAATACCTTTATGAGGATTTCAACCGCCCCAAAGAGCAGGTCGCATCGTCCAAAGAACCCCAAGCCTCGTCACCCCTTTGGATTCTGATGGTTTTGCTGGCCGTCATCGTTTTCTTGGCCTATATCATCGTGCGTAACAGGAAGCGTATCAGCCATATAGAGAATAAAATATCGACTATCGAACAGCGGTATGGCCAAGGAATTGCCGATAGTGACGTGGAGATTGAGCAGGTTTCGCAACAGCTGAACAATACGCACGAGAGACCAGAAAACACCAATAAGATAGATTTCGACATGGCGTGGCAATCCTATATGGAGAGTCCTATGGCGCTGAAAATCAAGAATTCGTTGGATGGGAAGGATATCATGATCAAGAATGTGGGCGTGTTCCCGAAGCTGAAGTTGAAGGAGATGGATTATATGGGTTTGGTCCAGGCCGCCAATCGAAGTTTCCCCGACTTTTCATCGCGTTTCTTGAAAGACCACCCCGACCTGAATGTGGCCGACGTGCGTCATAGCTGTCTCGCCCTTTTAGGCTTGAACGATGCCGAGATTGCGGTGCTTGAGGGCATATCCTATAGTGGCACGAACCGCCGGACAAACAAAGTTTTGGCGGCACTCAACGAGGGCGACAACCTCGAATTGGCCTTGCTGACCTATATCAAAAATAGATTCTAAATGTTGTTAATCAAATAGATATTGAATAATTGTTGATAAATGTTGAGAAATTGGAGCGCAAAAAGTTTTGCATGTGTCTGTACCTTGCTTACTTTTGCCTCGTCTAACGCAAAATCATTGAACATGAAAAGAACATTGATGCTTATGATGCTCGCACTGATTGCCACTGCGGGTAACGCTCAGACCAATCAAGCCAAAGTCAAGCGTCTGAGACCTTATCTTTCTACGACAACCTATTGTGTCCCTGGCGTGACGCCTTTTGTCGAAAACGCCATCGCTTTTGACTGCCGTACTGCGGTTTACAAGCAGTTTGAGCCGGGTAAGTTCAAGGCTACGGTTGAGATTACCACGGTTTTTCGGAAAGGAGAGGAGACCACTTTCTCGAAAGTCGCAGTCGATAGTCCTGTGGTGACTGATACCGCTAATCTCGATGGAGCTTTTATCGACCAGCAGCGTTTCCCTCTGCCCAATGGCGAATACCAGATGGAAATCAGCATCGAAGACTTGAATAGTGGCGATGCATTGCCAACGGGCTCCATCACGGTTGACCTCAACTATCCCGAGCACGTGCCTTCCATTTCCGACATTTTGTTGTTCGACTCCAGCGTCAAGGCCACGAAGTTGTCGGCTTGTACCAAGAGCGGCATGGATTTCCTCCCGAGAGTGTATCCGTTCTACGGCCAAAATGAGAGCAAATTGAACTTCTACGTGGAGCTTTACAACAGTGAAGCACTTTATTCGGAAGGCAAGTTCCTCGTCAGCTATTACATTGAGACGCGCGAATCGCAGACGCGGATGCAGGACTATTCGTTCAACAAGCGTTTCGATGTGGGTAAGGTGAACGTGTTGCTCAATACAATAGACATCAGCACATTGCCCTCCGGCAACTATTATCTCGTTGTTGAGATGCGTGACCGCAGCAATGCCTTGATTTGCTCGAACAGCTGCCCTTTCCAACGTAGCAATCCGAGCATGACATACGACATGAATGATTTGGCAGGCATCAATATCGCCAACACCTTCGTCAGCGAAATCACCAATCTTGATTCGCTTCGTCGTTACATCCGTTACCTCGACCCGATTTGCTCTGAACTCGAACGCGACTATGCGGCCAATTTGGTGAAAACCCAAGACATGAAGACGATGCAGCAGTTCCTCCTCAACTTCTGGAATGCCCGATCGCCGATGAATCCGCGTCAAGGCTTCAACGAATATCTGGCAGCAGTCCATCGCGTCAACATGTCGTTTAAGACGAGTTCGCACCCTGGCTATCGCACCGATAGAGGCTATGTCTTCCTAAAATACGGACAACCTGACAAAATCATGGAAAGCCCCAGTGAACCAGGCGCTTATCCTTACGAGATTTGGCATTACTATGCCGTTGCCAACCAACGCAACAAACGTTTTGTCTTCATGTCGAAGGACACCGCGGCTAACGACTATCAGCTCATCCATTCCGACGTGGTGGGCGAGGTCAACAACCCGCGTTGGCAGCTTGAGATTTATTCGCGTATCTATGGCACTTATCAGGGCGTCGACCAGACTGAGAAGGACGACACTTGGGGCTCGCACGCTGGCGATTTGTACAACAACCCGAGATAGTCGTCATGAAGCTATTCGGGTTTTACATAGTGAAGCTTTGGGCCGATTTCCTGTCGGTGCATCCGTTTTGGTTGCTCTACATGAAGTCCGATGTCTATAGGTTTTTGCTCTACCATGTGCTTCGCTATCGGCGCAAGGTGGTCAGGGAGAATTTGTTGCGCTCTTTCCCTGGAAAAGACGCCAAGGCCATCAAAACCATCGAGCGCCGGTTTTACCGCAACCTCTGCGACCAGTTTGTGGAGGCTCCAAAGATGCTCCGTATGGGGCCGACGGGGTATAGGAACCGTGTCACTTTCTCGAATCCTGAGCTTGCCCAGCAACTTTATGAGCAAAAAAAGAACGTTTTTTACGCCATCCCGCATTCGGGCAATTGGGAATGGTTTGGAAAATTGATACCAGAACTTTCGCCCCACAAGGGACTGGCCATATATAAAAAGGTGCAAAACTCGGCTTTCGAGCGGCTCATGCTCGAGATGCGTACGAAGGACTGCCAGTTGGAGATGGTGGAGTCGAACTTTGCCTTGAAACGTTTGGCTCAATTGCGGGGCGAGCTGAACTCGGTGCTGATGATGGCCGACCAGTCGCCGCGCGGTGTCGACTCCGACTATTGGACCGAGTTCTTGCATCAGGACACGTGTTGGTTCACGGGTTTGGAACGTATCTCCAAGATGTTGGACTATGCCGTGGTGTTTGTTGATATGAAACGTGTGGGAAGAGGCCGTTACGAGGTTGGCTTTGAGCTGCTTGCCTCCGACCCAAAAGCGATGGGGAAAAACGAGCTTATGGAGAGATATGTACGCCGCGTTGAGCAGTTCATCTTGGGCGAGCCCGATAACTGGCTTTGGTCGCATCGCCGATGGAAACATTCTAGGAACCAAAATGTTGAGCGATGAAGGTGGCCGTCGTCATATTGAACTACAATGGGCGAAAATTCCTTGAACAGTTCTTACCCAACGTTATCGCCAATTGCGACCCGGATTTGGCCGAGGTCATTGTTGCCGACAATGCTTCCACTGACGATTCGGTGGCGTTCATGAAGAGCCGTTTCCCAGGTGTCAGATTGATTGAGAACGGCAGCAATGGTGGCTTTGCAACGGGGTATAACGTGGCTTTGAGGCAAGTCGAGGCACAGTATTATGTGTTGCTCAACAGCGACATCGAGGTGACACCGCATTGGATTGAGCCTGTCGTCGCGTTGATGGATTCCGACCCCAGGATTTCCGCTTGCCAGCCCAAGATTTTGTCGTACTACCACAAGGAGCAGTTTGAATATGCGGGTGCCAGTGGCGGCTTCATCGACAAGTACGGCTATCCGTTCTGTCGCGGGCGCGTGTTCCAGAATCTCGAGGTCGACGAGGGCCAGTATGATGCGCCTATGGAGGTGTTTTGGGCCACGGGTGCTTGCATGTTTGTCCGTGCCGACCTCTATCACCAGATTGGCGGGTTGGACGACAGCTTCTTTGCCCACATGGAGGAAATTGACCTATGTTGGAGGCTGAAGAATGCTGGCTACAAGGTGTTTTGCTGTCCGCAGTCGCATATCTATCACATTGGAGGCGGCACCTTGCCGAAAAACTCGCCGCGCAAGACATATTTGAACTTCCGCAACAACCTTTCGCTTTTGGTGAAAAACCTGCCTGAAAAGCGCGTCCATCGCACCATCCTCTATCGCATCTTTTTGGACTGGGTGGCGGCGTTCAAGTTCCTCTTTGAGGGCTGCCCGAAGGACTTCAAGATGGTCTTCAAGGCGCATTGGGACTTCTATAAGCGGCTGAAAACGTTGCGCGAAGGCCGAAAGGCCGTTGAACACAAGCCGGTGAGTTGCGTCTATCGTCGCAATATCGTGTTCGACAATGTGCTACGGGGCAAAAAGAAGTTCAGCGAACTCGATGGGAAGATTTTTACGTAATAGAACTAAGCGGCCATAAATGGCATTACCGCTTTTTCTTGACAAATCGAATTTTTTGTATATTTGCACGATTGGAACTCCGTCGATGAGTTCAAACATGCACTTATGGCATACATACATTACTATAACAACGACGGAATCAAGTTAAGACTAAAAGGAAAGAGTCTGGTGCAATTCCGAACTCTTTACCATGATAATTAATGTTTAACCGTCCAACTTCTAGGGGGCACATCAAAACTTCCACGCTTTTTTATTGTGTCGTCGTGGCGGACAAACAATAAAAACCCAATACAATGGAAACACATCTGACAAAGGCGATTCTGGTTCTGCTCATGGCCATTGCCGCTGTGCCTAGCCTTGCACAGCAAACAAGCACGGTTTCGTTCATCTATGATGCCGACGGCAATCCTATTCGACTGCCTGATGGCATCAATGGAGTGCAGCCTTCGCTTGCCATTTCTTACAACAGTCAAAGTGGGAATGGCTTGCTCGGCTGGGGCTGGAACCTTTGCGGATTGTCGGCCATCACTCGGATAGGGCAGACGCTTTATCATGATGGATGTACGGATGGGGTAAACTTTGTGGACTATAGATTTGCTTTGGATGGTCAGCGTTTAATGCTGGTGAATGGC
>JAFUAA010000055.1 GCA_017460915.1 Bacteroidales bacterium
CCTCAACTCTCTCGTCCTCCCCTCTCCGTTTGCGGGTGCAAAAGTACTACCTTTTTCCTTAACCGCAATGACTTTTTACAACTATTTTCGAAAAAATAACGCAAAACACTGTATGACAACAAGAAAAAATTTCATCACAAAGAATTGCGTCGAAATAAAAGCACCTTATTAATATATGAGGGGATGAAATTTATTGCTCGTCGTTCACATTTTTTCATTATGTTTGCAGCCTGATAGAACCTTTCGAGATGAAAAGAACGATCCAATCCTTGTTCATTTTGGCTTTCACGATGCTTTTCGGTGTCATGAGGGCACAAACCTTTTCCAACGACTTTGAGAACCAATACACTTGGTATCAGCCTTGGCTCAATCTTCATATCGCGGTCGATAGTAGCTCAAGCACAACGAATCATGTTTGCCTTTGCGACTGCATTCACGAATATGGGTTAGGATTTAGTGTCGAAGCTGGGAAAAGCCATCCTTCTCAGAATATCAACTGCCAATACCAATTTTTATTCAAAGCCCGAGCGGACACGCAAGCCGAAATCGTGGTCAGCATTGACAACGAAACGGGCAACCGATACTGGAATGCCTACTTTTTGAGTGATTTTGTCAATGACACTTCCGAATGGTCGCTGGCGCATCTCAATCTTAACTTCCCATTTGATTATCTCCAGAATGCTACAATCAATTGCTACATCTGGAACAAAGGCAATGAACGGCTGCTTTTCGATGATGCACAATTGGAAATCAAGCCTTTACATTTGAGTTTTCTACCTAATAGCGACAGCATTGTTCGGAAAGAATACGATGAGGATGAGTGTCTTGTCCTACGGGAAGACCCGTATGACGAAGAGAGTACCCCCATCACCTACCCCCTCGGAATGCTCGAAGAATATATCGTTGACGGCGATACCATCAGCGAATTCAACCTCTTCGTCAAACGCGATTACGGCTGGTTATCTCAGTCAGGAATCAGCTCTACCATGTTTAATATCTATAGTATGGAAGACAGGCCAGAGCATGAGTGGGAAATCCATTTGGAGAATTGGGCAAAAAATTGCAAGTTGATCAGGCAAGCCCTTGTTATTCCTTTCATTGATAGCACTTTGACCGTATATCGCAGGAACCTCCATATCGATTCCACGCAGTTCCAATCGGAATATTACCTTGACAGAGAAGGATTTACGATTGGAGAAGGCAGCCGTAGTTTCACCCTCTACCATCCAACCGGCAATTACTCGTTCCGCTACGCATCCATCCAACTCGACGCAGCAAATCACGTTGCCTACATCAATTTGGAGTATTGGAGAGACCATCCCTTGATTCATTATCCGCTTTGCGACACCATCGAGGACTATTTTGAGGACGTTTCGTGCGAGGACCTGATCGAAAAACCAGGCCATGGCCTCTATATAGGGCGATGCCACAGGCAAAACATTTATGTAAATATCGGAGACGACATCCACGACTTACCCCGCCTCATGCCCGTTTGGGACGGCTACCAATCGGCTTTCATCTTCACCGAGCACGCCGACTGGACGGATTTAAGGACCCATCGCGCCGTGCTCTTTGGAAACGAGAACATTACCAGACCCGAAGATGCCGTTGGCGGCTTTTGCTACTATGGCATTCCCGTCACGAAGAGCGTGTTTTATTGGAATCCCGACCAAGTGACCAACGACCAGGCAAGCAAAGGAAACTTCCACGGACTTCATTCCAACATCAAAGGCGACAGAGATTACTTCAACCTGCTGAAATCCCTTAAAAAACAAGGCTTTGAGATTTGTTTGCACACGCCCGAGCAATACACCACCGTGCCCAGCGAATTTCCCAAAGCGATGCGCTTCATGAAACGACATTTTGACACCAAGACCTGGATTGACCACGGCTACAACAATGGCCCCGAGAAAAACCGCGAAGACATGGTTTGCGACGGCCTGCTGCCCGAATCGCCTTATTATGCCGCCGACCTTTGGCAAAAGAATGGCGTGCGCTACCTGTGGAATGCTTATTACGAGGAGAACCGCATGGAGCATCTGAACTTCGACAGCCATTTCATGCAGCCTTATGATGGCTTTGGCGACGCCCTGCCCAACCGACAAATCACCAGGTTGCCCAATAGCGGCAAGGACTTCCTGCTGTGGTCGACGTCGTCGACCTTAGAGATGAACGAAGACTATCAATGGTATTATTTCTTCGACTCCATTCGACTGCAACGTCTTGTCGACCAACACAATGTGTTCATCACGCACATTTATCCCGCCTGGGCCGACCCGTGGCGCGGCGCATGGCAATTCGACGAAAACGGTACCGTGGTGGCCATGCCTGGCCTCAATTACGCCTTAAGCCAAATCGCCCGACTTCGCGACGAAAAGAAGATGTTGCCCACCACCATTCCTGAATACCTCAGCTATTACGAGAAACTGCTCAATATTGACTATCAAATCGTTAACAGCAGCGCCATCCGCCTTACCAACCGAAGCGAAACCATCAAAGGCCTGACCTTGCTCTGCACGAAGCCCATCGTCGTGGAAGGCAAAGTCATCGATTTCCGCAAGGTGGAGGAGGGCTACCTCGTGTGGTTTGACCTGAAGAAAAACGAAACCGTAACCATAAAACTCAGACAATGAAAAGATTATCCATATTCGTCAGCGGCAATGGCACCAACCTGCAGCGCATTGCCGAGTATTTTTCCGACAACCCTACAGTCGAAATCGCCAATGTGGTGTGCAACAACCCCAAAGCCTACTCCATCGAACGCGCAAAGAACCTAGGCATCCCCATGCGAATGATTACCAAGGCCGATTTCAGCAGCGAAGCCTTCACAAAAGAAATGCAAAGCCTTGACATTGATTTGATTGTGCTGGCAGGCTTCCTTTGGAAGATTCCCGAAAGTCTCATCAAGGCCTTCCCCAACAGAATCATCAACATCCACCCTGCCCTGCTGCCGAAATATGGCGGCAAGGGCTTCTACGGCGAGCATGTGCACGAAGCCGTGGTGGCAGCGAAAGAACCTTTTTCGGGGATTACCGTACATTACGTCAACGAGTTGTACGACAGCGGCGAAATCATCCTGCAAGCCCATGTCGCCCTCGATAAAAACGAAACGCCCGACTCCCTTGCGGCAAAAATCCACAAATTGGAGCAGGCGTATTTCCCTGTAGCAATCGAACAGGTGCTAAGCGACCAATAAAGCCTTACTTTAGGTGGCTTTCGATGCGGGCAATCATCGCCTCGATTTGCTGTCCCATCTCATCGGTGTAGTCCGAGTTCTTCTTGAAAAGCTCGTGGTTGTTTCTCATCTGAGCAACAAGGTTTTCCACCGCTTGAGGGCTGTTGTAAAAAATCGTGACGGGATTGGTGTAGTCTTCCTCGGTCGGCTCTTCTCCGAGCAGATATTCCATAGTCTCGTTGGCAGAGGCTTTGGCATAGAGTTCCGACACCATATCGAAGAACGCCTCACAATCGTCGCGCAAAGTATGGATTTCGTTCCCTTCGCCGCCAGTAGGATAAGCCACGTCATCAATCTTCCATTGGCCTTGGTCCAAAACAAGATTCAAGGTGTAAGGCAAGTCATAACACTCCTCATCGTACCAACGCATATCGGCACAAGCATGCGTGGCATCCGTCAACCTAACGTCCTTGATTTGGGCGGCTGCATCTGGCGAACATTGGTCGAGCAACCCAGTGTTCCAATTGAATCCCATGAAATAGTTGCCCGCATAAAAGACACTTTCGGCGTGTTCCAACTGAGCCAACAGGTTGGGCGTGAGCATCTTGTCAAGATCGTCCACGACATCCATTTGCAGCATCTGTTCGACACGCTGCCTGACAGAGGTCTCAGTAGCGAGCTTATCGTCAACAATTTTCTGCACCTCGACGGCTTCGCCTTTGTTACCTGCATTTTGGCACGACACAGCCATCATTGCCACGGCTACAAGCGAGAATAACAGTATCTTTCTCATATCACATTGATTTTTATCCGTTTACAAGTTGATCATTCCGTCGGCAAAGCCTTGAAGCCGTTGCCCATGATTTCGGAGCTTTCAATCACGTTGACGAAAGCGTTGGGGTCGAGGAAACGGAGGTTGGCCTTCAGTTTCACCAAATCGCCACGGTTGAGGGTCACGTAAATCATCTTGCGCTCGGCGCCTTGATAGAGGCCGCTGCCGGCAAACACGGTGCCACTGCGGTCCAAGTCCTTGAGGATGAAGTTGCGCACTTCGTCAATCTTATCCGTGACGATGAAGGCCGTCTTATAGCTCTTCACGCCTTCCACCACCAGGTCGATGATCTTGCTCTCGATGAAGATGAGGATGATGGAATAGATGGGGAGTCGGATATCCTCGAAGGCAATCAGGGTGGTCAGCGAGATGCAGCTGTCGACGATGAGCACCAAGGTGCCGAGGCTGATTTTGGTGTATTTGTGGGCAATCATGGCGATGATGTCAGACCCGCCCGATGTGGCGCCTGCACGGAAAATGACACCGATGGCCACACCGTAAATCAAGCCGGAGACCACCGTGTTCAGGAAGAAGTCGGGCATGAAGAAACGCTGCGCCTCGCCGTCCATGAAGAACAGCGACGACTGCATTTCGGCATCGAAAAACGCGCCGTCGTGAATGACAGGCGCATAGCCCCACATGGTTTCAAGGATATAGGTGAACACGGGAATCAAGATGACCGAAATGACCGTCTTGATGCCGAACCTGGGCCCAAGTATGATGGTGCCTATGATGAGCAAGGGGATGTCCATGCAAATGCCCGCCACGGAAATCTTCCAACCCCACAAGGCGTTGAACACGTTGGCCAGACCGTAAACGCCGCCAGGAGCCAAATGATAAGGGTTCACGAACATCACATCGCCGACGGCGAACAACGCCGAGCCAAGCACCAGCAGGGCGTAAGAGAGGATTTGTTGTTTCAACTTTTCGTTTTTCATATCTAACTAATTACAAATCAAACGTTTTATGCAGTTTTACATACATTTGAAGCGGCAAAGTTACGAATTTTTACATCACACTAATTCAGAAAGTTTTGCTCAGCCCTTCTCGCGAACAAAAGAAAAGTGTATCTTTGCCTACTCATTCTTATACGTATAAATTAAATATTAGGCAATTATGAATCCGTCAACAAAAAACGTCCCTCTTTGGCTCGACATCAATCCTGAGCTAATCGACCAGAACTTCGAAAAGGTGCTTGAATACCTCAAAAACAGCAACAAGACCGATTCTTTTTATCAAATCACCTTGGAGATACTATTCAAACGCGGGAAAGACCTACTTGAGACCTTGAAGACAAGACCCGTTTATTTTGGAGAGTCCACAACGCAAGACAAAGACACCCTCATATTCGAGACACGGCTGTTGGCTGCCATTCTTTTGTCCAATTCCGCCATGGAAAGTGCAACGAAGAAAAGGTTGGTCATGCCCATGTTGAACTTGTTGGGACTATTGGTTCCTGCCGAATTGTGCAGCGACCTCCTCATGCTCATGGTCGACAACCTTATCCTCAAGGAAGAACCCAGAATACTATTCAGTTGGGACGACATCATCAAGTTTGAGCCGCAGATTCTGGCACACAAAATCATCAACAGCATGACCTTTGAAAACGCCACACCTGCCGAACTCAGCTACGAAGGGAAAGGCACGCTCTTGGTTGCCAACGACACCCTAGGCATCGTTCCAATGAACGAAGACAACCTGAAAATCAAGCGTTTCCAACTTGCGCCTTCCATCGAAATCCTTGACGGAAAAATCAGCTTGATCACCGTGAAGAACGAAAAGCTGAAAAAGACCGAGGAAAACAGCATTGAAGCGCTGGAGAAATTCACCAAAGATTTCATCGCCAGCCAAATGGTGTGCATTCCGTCGAGAAACAGGCCAAAGAAGACCTATCGTCAAGGCGACATGCTCAACGCCAAAGTCGTCGATCTTTACCACAACACCATCAAAGTCAGGAGCATCGACCCTGAATACGAAACACTGGAAGGGAGAATCGTCTTTTCGGAACAAAACATCCTGTTCTACAGTTTCATCGACTTTGCGCAATACCTACACATCAACGACGAAATCGAAGTGGAGTTGGCAAGTTATGAGGACCAAACCTTTTCCCTCAAGAGCACCTTTGTGAGATACCTCATCGAAGACGTCCTGGAAGCCAATGAACATATAGGGAAGGTGTCTTTAGCCCGTGTCATGAACATCGGCACCAACAAAAGAGGAGACAAGCAAATCGACTGGCTGACCGAAGACGGCTATTCGGTCCACACTCCGTATGACGACCGCTTTTCGAGAGACACTTTCGGGAAGGTGAAAATCACAGGTCACGGCACCGGAATCTACTTTGGCTATATCAACGCGACCATCATAGGAGAATCATACAATTATTTCGACATCAACAAAGTCAAGAAGTCGATCATCGAAGGTTTCGTGTTTGAGCCCTCATGGGACGAAGACGCCAAGAAAACCATGCTCAACGAAGGCAGCATCCGCGACCTGATGCGCATGATGATCCAATACCAGAAAACCGTGGTCAACCCCAAGGAAAGGTTCAAAGTGCTTTGCGTTCTGAAAATCATGGCCAGTCTCATCAACTCGGAAGAATACCAGTCCTATATCGGATTCATCGCGGAGTATATGAAGCAACTGATACGCTTTGCCAAAGGAGACTACAACCTGATTAAGGAACTCGAACCCGCACAAGGCTTCGAAGGCATCGATGTCGTGGAAACCCGCTGCAACATCGTAAAGATACTGAAAGCGTATGGCCACGAGAACGAAAATGAGTCGTTGGAAAACATCATCAAGGAAAGCACCGACGAGACTTTGACCAAAATCGCCAAGCTGACGTTGTCGTGCAACAACATCGGCGACATCATTCCCGCCGCCACCAAGAACATCATCAAGCAAGAAATCACCAAAAGCCTGTCGGTGGAGACTTCCGACGAGACCAACCTCGACGAGGAGAACGGCATCTACCTGGGCATCGAGGACCGTCACCAAGAATTCAAGACCTCATTCGTCTATCCGCCCAACTACGGGATGCTGCCCAATTACTTCCTCCAAGAGAAAAACATCTTCAAGGTGCTTTGCGGATTCCTGAACACACAGGCTGGCGGGACTTTATACATCGGCGTCTCGGACCTCGGCTACGTGGTTGGATTTGAAGCGGATATGGTATACCTAAAGATTGACACGATCGATGCCTACATGAGATTCATACAAGACGAGGCGAAGAAGTTCTTCGACATCGACGAACTGGCCCTGTTCCAAATGAAACCTATGTACGACGAGAAAGTATTAGCCATCAAGGTTGAGCCCTACGAGGACGGCATCGTGGAAATTGACGGAACAGCTTATATCCGCATCAACAACGAGACGTTGGTCATGACAGATAAGATGAAAACCCAAATGAGGGCAAAGAAGAACGCTGCAAAGACAAAATAACCACCGAATTTTGATTTTGATGTACCGTCATAAACAAATTCTTCCTATTTTTGCCAGCCGAAAACATACGCGGAGGGCGACGTGTCCCCTCCGCATCAGGACCCGTAGTTTAATGGATAAAATAAAGGATTCCGGTTCCTTAGCTCAGGGTTCGATTCCCTGCGGGTTCACAAGAAAAATGATGGGTTTGGCCCATCATTTTCCTTTTTCAGTTATGATGACATCTATCGCCCCAACGCCAAACTTGGCGATGCTGGCCATGCGGTTTTCGGTGTTCTCGTAGTGCTTCAGTTCCTCGATGACGGCGTTTTTCAGCACGCCGTTGCCCACGCCGTGGATGAAGGTCACCTTGGTGTATTCGGCGGTGATGGCGCTGTCGAGCATCTTCTTGAAATAGTCGGTTTGTATCTTGAACATGTCGTGGCTCGAAAGGCCGAGGATGTTGTCCACCAACTCACCGATATGCAAATCGACAACGGCCTCGCCAGGAGCCGTCTTGTGCTTGTCGATGGGCGCTTCTTGCTTCACCAAGGTTTTGGCGAGAGCCTGCGACCCGACACCCTCTTTCATAATTCGGGTGAAATCCCCGTCGCCATGCTTCAAGGCAATGAGTTCAGAGAGGCAAATCATCACCGACTTCTCTCCCAAAACGCCCGAGGGCAGATAGCTGCCTTCCTTCATGAAACGACCCACACGCAGCGAGAACGGCGCATTCAGCGGAAGCAACACACAATCAGACGTTTCCGTCGTCAAAATGGCCTGTACCACTCCATTGAGCCAATACTCGAGGTCGTCGCGCGAGATGGTCTCAATGACAATTTTCTCAAACTTGTCGATTTGGCCGTAGTCCACATTGACGAACTTGTCCTCCTCTTTGATGGTGAAGGTGTAGAGCATCTCGTAAGGCGTGTGATTGACTAAGATGACATCAAGCGAACCCGTCAGGATCCACTGCTGCTCGTGAGGAACGAAAGCCATATAAATGCCCTCTTTCTCGGCCTCTTTCGCGAAACGACGCAAACCGCCCTTCCGGGCATCCTCAGCCTGTTGTTGTTCAAGAAGTTGCTTGGCCTGCACCTCCTTTTGCACCTTGTCGACAGCCTGCTGCTGCTTGCTTGGGGCGGGCATGGAGCGATAGTCGAGCACCAAATCGGTAATCAATGTTGGGATTTCAAAGCCATCCTCAACCTCAACCATCACCATTCTGGAATCAATAATCTTCGTGACCTTGCCGCCACCTACCGTACTCAAAAAGTTTACTTTATCTCCAATTTTGAATTCTGCCATAGTTTTCTTGTTTTGAGCGGCAAAATTACGCATTTTTGGCAGAATTTTTGTATCATTGCAGCCGAAATCGAACGAAGATGAAGAAAACCTGGCCAATCATCATGCTGTCAATGATTCTGTTGACCATTTCCTGCAAGAAAAAAGAGGAACGCGGGAATGTGGACCTTTGCATCCATTATTCGGTCAACGGCGGACCTTTGATGACCGACACGTTCACTTATGTCAACGAGGCAGGAAACACTTTCCTGATTTCAGAAATTCAATGGTTTCTCTCTGACATTCAATTACTTGATGAATACGGGGAATGGCATCCATTACGGCAAAGAGACGCCATCGACTCGATTCAGCAAATCACGGAACACATCTTCTACATCGACACGAACATTCCTGAAAGTCAGACACTTCATGCGAAAAAACTGCCCGTAGGCAAATATACGTCCATACGTTTCACCTTCGGCCTCGACGAATACGACAACGAGAGCGAGCTTTTCAGCGACCCGCCCGAAGCAAACATGTACTGGCCCGAACAATTAGGTGGAGGATACCACTACATGAAGCTAAATGGGAAATATGTCAACGCCCAAGGCCAGTTAGCTCCGCTCAACATTCATCTTGGCATTGGGCAAAACCAGGACCTCAGCCAATTCTATCACAACTATTTCATCGTGGAAAGGCCTATTGACTTCTATCTTTCAGAAAACTCTGAAAACCAACTTGATATCACTATGATAATCGACAATTGGTTCCGCACGCCCACGGTATACGATTTCGACGAATGGGGAAGTTCCATCATGCAAAACCAAGAGGCGCAACGAGTGCTGAGACACAATGGGCAAGATGTGTTTCAAATCAAGCAAGCCTCCGAAAACAAAGACGATATGGCAATAACCAAAGACGATATCCTGAAAGGATTCAGCGGATTGATGCACAAAGCCGCACCGAAACCTCACTTTTGGAGGTGGGAAAACGTGAAACAAACGATAGAACAAATCAGGACAAGCAACCAAAACCGCTCATGAGTCGCTGTGGCATCATAGTATCCCTAATTTTGCTCGGTTTGGCGTCGTGCAAGCCAAAGCACGAAACGCCTTATCCGACTACGCCCTACGACTTGGCCCAGCCAGCCTATTTCCCCTCAAGGAACAACATTCCCGCCGACAACCCAATGACCGAAGAAGGCGTGGCCTTAGGTCGGAAACTCTTTTACGACCATCGTCTCTCGGGACGGGACAGCGCTGAAGGCATCACTTGCTGTGCATCGTGTCATCATCAGGAAAACAGCTTTGAGTTTGGCGCGCCAACAGGTACGCACCACGCCATGCTCCCTTTGGTCAACTTGGCGTGGAATCGCACGGGCTTGGGCTGGAATGGCGGTGTGGCCACTTTGGAAGACATGGTTTTGGCTGCGGTGACCAGCCCTGTGGAAATCAATGGAGACACCAATCAGGTAGTCAAGTTGTTGCAGAAAACCGACGGTTATCCAGAATTGTTTTGGAAGGCTTTCGGTAGCCGCGACATCACCTTTATTAATATAGAACGCGCCATCGCGCAATTCGTTCGGAGTCTGGTCTCAGCCGACAGCAAATTTGACCGCTATTTGCGTGGCGAAGAGGAACTTACGGAGCAAGAGATGGCAGGCTACGAACTCTTTTGCACCGAGGAAGGCGCCGACTGCTTCCACTGCCACGGCGGCGGCGGTTTGGCCTTGATGACCACCAACTTGTTCTACAACAACGGTTTGGATGACCAATTCAGCGACCCTGAGGACCGATGTTCCATTACTGGAAATCGCTGGGATATAGGAACATACAAAGCCCCTACCCTACGCAACATTGCCGTTTCGGCACCTTATATGCACGACGGGCGTTTCACCACTTTGGACGAGGTGATTGACTTTTACTCCGACAGCGTGAAAAACTCCGAGACCCTCAGCCCGCTGATGCACCATGTGATGGATGGTGGCGTGCGGCTCACCGAGGAAGAAAAGGCCCAACTGAAGGCGTTTTTGAACACCTTGACAGACGAGGCCTTTTTGAACGATCCCAACCATTCAAACCCCAATTGACATGACCTATCCGTGGGGCGACGAACGTCGATTCAACAGCTATAGCCGTTATTTTGCGAAACAATTCGGCGGAAGGGTGCAGAAAATCAGCATCGACGCGGGCTTTAGTTGCCCGAACCGCGACGGGAAAACCAGCACGGGCGGCTGTACCTTTTGCAGCAACGACGCCTTCAACCCGTCCTATTGTCGTCCCGAAAAGAGCATCAAGCAGCAGATTGAGGAAGGCATTGCGTTTCATCAACGGCGGTATCGTCGAGCCAATAAGTATCTGGCTTATTTCCAGCCGTTTTCGAACACTTACAAGCCACTTGAAGAACTGAAAAGCATTTACCAGCAGGCTCTTGAGGTTCCCGAAATCATCGGAATCGTCATTGGCACGCGGCCTGATTTGATTGACGAGGACATTTTGCAGTACCTCGGCGAGTTACAGCAATCGAATTATGTGATGCTGGAATACGGCGTGGAAAGCGTTTATGACGAGACCTTGCGACGTGTCAACCGCGGGCACGACTTCGCCACGGCCGAAAAAGCCATCCGACTCACGGTGCAATACGGCATTCCTTGCGGAGCACATTTCATTTTCGGCCTGCCAGGCGAGACCAAAACGATGATGCTTGACGCTGCTGACATCATTTCGCGCCAGCCTTTGACCACGGTCAAATTCCACCAGTTGCAGATTTTCAAAGACACCAAGATGGCCGAGGAATACCCGCAACATCCCGAACTTTTCCACCTTTTCGAATTAGAAGAATACATCAATTTCGTCATCGACTTTGCTGAACGGCTTCATCCTGACATCGTCATCGAGCGCTTTGCGGGCGAGGTGCCACCGCGTTTTCTTGTCTCCGAACCTTGGATGAAGCTCCGTTATGACGAAGTGCTGGCGCGCATTGAGAAGCGGATGGAGGAACGAAATAGTTGGCAGGGAAAACGTTTCTTGCAATAAAGAAGCAAGGTGTCGAGTTTTTCCGTATTTTTGTTGCGTCACAAAACATCAACACTATGAAACATTCTCACGTTACCCATCGCATGGGCACGACCTTTCTTGCCGCCTTGGCTCTCATCATCATATTCTCCTCTTTCGGCGGTGACAGCCACACACAGCGCTTCAAGGATGCCATCATGAGCCTTGACAACACCAGCCACACCTTGACTGCCGAGTTCGACTACTGGCCCGAATGCGGCATACGCGTCACTGGCAGCCACCTCGCCTCGCTCATCTCGCTAACCGACCTCCAGAAAATGCTCCCTTGTCCGCTCTATGTGTCGGGGCCACATCATGACGGCCTTTGGGACCTTGACAACGAATACGAGTATGGCCACTACAATCCCGAAGCCATCGAATGGCTGACAGGCGTTGCCCAAAAGGTGGTCTCCGACAAGAATTTCGTTAGAACAAGCAAGCCTCTCATCGATAGTTACTTATACCGTCAGATGCACATCATGATGGTGATTCACGATGCCTTGTACAATGACTGCAGCAAAGAGCTCCGAGAAAAGGTGTTCAACAGTTCGCTTGAAGCCAACGGCGAAAGTTATGAGACCGATTGGAGTGTTTTCGCTTTGGATCGGCTGAAACTTGAGGACGGCACTTATGTCTATGGGAACATCGACTACCGCTTCCTGCATTTCTGGGCCAGACGTTGGGAAGACGGGACCATCAGCCAGTTCTATCAGGGCCTCAGCACCATCTTTAAGGCCTATCATCCCGAATACGAGTACTCAAGAGAGTCCTATTGGAAGACCGAAGAGGAATGGCGAGGAGAAGAATGGTATGGAGAAGGTGAGTATTCCGAAATGTATGTCGTCATCGACGGCTCGGACCTTCGTCTGAGGCTGGGGCCTTCGACGAGCGCCGACACTTTCAAGTGGGGCGACGGCAGCAACCGCCACCCAAAAGTGGGCGAGCGTTTCCTCTATCTCGGCGAAGAAGGCGACTTCTACCAAATCAATTTCCACGGGAACACGCTTTGGGTATCGAAGAAGTATACGCATTTGGAGGAATAGAGCGATAGGTATGCAGTTGAAACCAATCGGTGCGCTTCTGGATGGAAGCGCACCGATTTTAACGCCTCAAAACCAGCCCTTTTTTTAATGTATATAAGTTTTTATTTCGCTGATTATAAATATGTTATCTAACTTATTTCAAATGTAAAAAAAAAAAAACATTTGGATTTTGGTAGTTTTAGTCTTAATTATGCACCGAAATAACAGGTTGTTGTTTTGAATAACTGTTCGACATTAATATGCATAACCAATTGACACGAGACTTCAGAAAACGAGACGGGGCAATGACCCGCGTCTCGTTGCTTCGTTTTTCGCAATGACGGCCTCGCGTCTTATATGTAAACTAATTCCGCTCATCTACTTAAACAAAGATTTATCGTTTATGAAGAAACTGTTTTTAATGTTTGCGGCCTGCCTTGGAACCCTTTTAGCGACCGCACAAACCATCGCTCCTTCGCTGGCCGAGGAAATGGCCAAACGCAGCGATGACGAGAAAATCCAGAAAGCTTTATTTTTGCAGTGATAATCTTAAATAACAACAAAATATGGAAAAAATTGATCACGGGAAACTAAAGTACCAAGTACTATCGATTTTGAAAGAGCAAAGTCCATTATCCCAAAAGGAAATCGTTGAAAAACTGGCTAACTATTTCCATCTCACGGAAGAAGAGCGCGAAGAGACTTATTCCAAACGTCCTTACGACAAGGTATTCTACAAAAAGGTGGCATCGGATGAGGAGCGCCTTCGATTCGCAGGATTGGAAGACTTCACGCCCCAAGGCCATACCATTACTCAGCGCGGCTTGAATGCGTTAGCAGAGAATCGCGGGACAATACCTCTCAGCTATCTTAGGAAATTCCCCGAATACCGCAAATGGGCGTCCGAGGGATACAAGAAGAAAGCAAAAGAAAACGAAATAATTGATATTGACAAACTTTTGGAATCGTAATTACTCACACTAATATGAACACTAAGAATTTTGTTATTGATATTGAAAGAATCCTTGGCAAAATGGTCGATTACTATCAAAGGATTTTCTGTGATGAAAACCTTCTCCCTACTAATGACATAGACAACAACAGGGCAACTGGCTTTACCGAACGCAATATGACATTCAACTTCTGTCATAATTATATGGATTTATACAAAGGGAAAGGGTTTGTTTGGCAAGAGATGCCCATTATTGGTCAAAGCCGTCAGCACATTGATAGTGTCATCGTCCATTCTGACACCTTGCTATTATTAGAGGCCAAAAGACTCCATTCTCCATATCATTTTGAAGAATTAACTTCAGAAAATGTAAGTTACACAAATCGAAAACATAAGACGGTTCAATATGGTGATTTACGCCGTTTACAAACCTATTATAAAGATATTCCAATATATAAATATCTGAAACCAAAAGAGTGTTATGCCATACTTTTGGCTGATTTTTTTATTCAACGCGGAAAAAATGCACAACCAAAAATTGACACGTATCATCAGCACTATCAACAGTATTTCGATAAAGAATATCCAGTATTCAATAAAGGCAACATGGAATACTATCTTTATTACAAAATAGAGCAAATACCTATCAATTAACAAGGTGATTTTATCAAGTCAACATTTTACACCAGAACCCAATAGAGGGTGACTAACAAACAGTCATCCTCTTTTTCGTCCTCCACTCCCCAATTCTTTTCAAACAAACCATTAACTCTGCATAAAATTAGCAGAGTATAGCTTTACTTTTGCCAGCGTAAACAACCATCAATACTTACGCTATGAAAGCAAAATCAACCATCCTGAAAGACATCGAGACGATTGTCGAAACCTCGGAAGGATCCCGTTTAGGGAGAAAATTCATGACCGCTGCGGCACAACCGCTCGAACACCTGTCGCAGTGGCTGGGAGTCAACAAGACGCAAGCCACCTTGCTCGCCATCATCGCCAACTATTCCCTGGACAGTTCGTGCTCCTTTGGGGAAATCAAAGACTATTTGGGCATCGAAAACCTCGACATGCTTCGGCTCTTGCCCGACCTGCGCGAACTCCAGAAGGCTCAACTCATCAAAGCAAAAGGCAGCAAAAACCACGAACTGTTTTGGATTGACTATTTCGTCCCCGATCACGTCTTGAGCAGCCTCATGAGCGGCGAACAGATTGAAAAGCCGAAAATCGACGACCTTGACATCGAAACCTTCATCCCTCGGCTTGAAAAGCTGTTCGAGGAGAAAAGCACTGACGAAATCCCCTATGAGCAATTCGTTTCCGAAATCCACGAACTGCTTGCTGCGAATATGCAACTCGACTTTGCACGCAAACTACATCATCTGCACTACGACGATCCCGACCTGATTTTCCTCCTCAAGTTCTGCATCGCCTACCTCACCGACCAAGACGAGAGCATCGGCCTCCACGACCTTGAAGACCTTTTGGACGGCGATAAGCAAGCGAAGTCGAAATTCAACGGAATACGATGTGGCAGGCATCGCCTGTGCAAAGACCGTTGGGTGGAACTGGCTGGACGACAACTCTTTGGCGGCGATACCTTCAAACTGACCGACCATGCCAAAGAAACCTTGCTGCCCAAAGAGCTCATGCAAGAAACCTCGCTCAACTTCAATGAACTGATGAAGCCAGACAGCATCACGGAAAAAAGCCTGTTCTATGCCGAAAGCGACCGTACCCAAATAGCCAGACTACAAGGTTTGCTACAGCCCGAAGCCTTCCGTAGCATCAAGCAAATAATGAAAGCTCAAAACATGCGGCAAGGCTTTGCCTGCCTGCTCTACGGTGCGCCAGGCACGGGAAAGACCGAGACGGTGCTGCAAATGGCACACGCCACGGGGCGGGCTATCCTGCAAGTCAACCTTGCGGAAATGCGCAGCATGTGGGTGGGCGAAAGCGAAAAGAAGGTGAAAGAGGTCTTTGACCGTTATCGCAACTTTGTGAAACATTGTGATTTGGAACCCATCCTGCTTTTCAATGAAGCCGACGGCATCATCGGCAAACGTTCCACCGATGCCACCCGCGCTGTTGACAAGATGGAAAATACGCTGCAAAACATCATCCTGCAAGAGATGGAAACCCTCGACGGCATCATGATAGCCACCACCAACCTCACGCAAAACATGGATTCGGCCTTCGAGCGTCGCTTTATCTACAAAATCAACTTCCACAAACCCGATTTGGCCTGCCGCCAGCAAATCTGGCAAAGCATGATTCCCGATTTGTCCGATAATGACGCGGCTATCCTTGCCGAGCGCTACGAATTTAGCGGCGGACAGATGGAAAACATCACACGTAAAGCCACCGTCGAACACATCTTGACAGGACAAGAAACCCACCTTGAAACCTTTTTCCGCCTTTGCGAAGAAGAAAACATCGCAACAAGCAGGACGAAAATCGGGTTTTATTCAAACAACAAACCATCATGAAAGAAAGAAAACACGAAAACGCCCGGCTGATTCCCGATGGAATCACAGACATCGGCGACTTCGCCTTCAGGAATGAACGTTTTGACGGTATCAAGTCGGTAGTGATACCTAACAGCGTGGAATCCATAGGCGAAAGTGCCTTTGAAAATGCCGACAACATAAAGTATGTCGTCCTTTCGGGCAGCATCAAGCGCATCGGGATAAACGCCTTTGCCCGATGTAAGCAGTTGGACTCGATAGCTTTCAGATCAGGGCCGCCTTGTTGTCTTAACTATCTGACTCAAAATGGCGTGTTATTTGAAAGGAACTATGATCGCTTTGGCAAAAGTCATGGCTACACCTTGTTTCAATATCCATGCGGGAGAGCCAACAAGGAATACCATATCCCTGTAGCGGTGAATGACAGAGCAGCAGATGGTGGCGTTGAGGTCACAGAAATCGGCGAAAACGCGTTTATGGAATGTGCACATTTGGAGGCTGTTTACTTTTCGGCCTACCCAGGCACAAAAATGAAAATAGGAAGATGCGCTTTTGCATGGTGCAACAATTTGGACACGGTTCGGCTGTCAAGCAACATCCATAGGATTGATCCAACCGCCTTTCTAGGCTGCCGATCCTTGAAGAGAATCCTTATCCCCAAAGGCACGAGGAAGAAATTTGAGACCATGTTTCCGTTCAAGCAAACCTGGGAGTTGCTGATGGAAGAATAATCTTTGGGAGGTTTCGCAAAAAAAGCTATTTTTGCGCGAAAATTCAGGTTTTTATGGACAAACTCCGAAAATGCATTTGGATCACCAACACCATTGCCGACCAACGCGACGCGGGCATCACGCTGAAGGAACTGAACGAACGCTAGACGAGAGACGACGAGAACGAACCTTTCCCCGAGCGGACTTTCCACTCCTACCGCAACTACATCGCCGACACCTTTGGCATCGACATCGAATGCGACAAAAGCCGCAACGCCTACTACATTCCCCAAGGCGAGCGTGAGGAAATGACTGGCAATGGCCTGATGATGTGGCTGCTGCACAGCTTCGCCATCAGCAACCGGCTTTCGGCCGACATCACCCTGCGGAAACAAGTGCATTTCGAGCACATCCCAGGCGGCATTGAGCATCTTGAGACCCTTATGGAAGCCTTGCAACGGCACCTCGAAATCGAGATGCAATACCGCAGGTATTATCGCGAAAACGACACCAAGGCCTATCGCTGCAAGCCTCTCGCGCTAAAACTCTTCGAGCAACGCTGGTACCTGCTCGCCCGCAACGAAAACGACGAGACGCGCTGCTTCGCCCTCGACCGCATCGAAACGCTAACACTGACGGAGGAAACCTTCACGATGCCAGAGGATTTCGACCTACAACGGCATTTCCAAGACGCATTCGGCATCTATGTGGAACCCGATATGGCCACGGAGGAAGTCGTCGTCAAGGCCGACACCGACCAAAGCAACTTCCTGAAAGGGCTTCCGCTTCATCACAGCCAGCGCATCATCGAGGAAACCGACGATTACGCCATCTTTTCGTGGCGGCTGAAACCCAGTTACGACTTCATCCAAGAACTCCTCAAGATGAACGCCCACATTGAGGTGCTCGAACCGATTTCGCTGCGAGAAAAGATCAAGGAATTACTAAAAGAGATGCTTGCGAAGTATTGAAACAATCGGTGCGCCTCCATCCCGAAGCGCACCGATTCTCATTTCAGCAAAGCCTGAAGATTATTCCTTCACCTCACACTTCGCCCTGAAGTTCACCAAATCTTCCTCGATGAAGTTCTTCACATAGACACTCTTGCCGATGACATCTTCCTCGGCGGCGTGGACATAGACATTGGCCGAACGCGAGAAGAGGTGCGGAGCGTGGGTTGCGTCGTCAAGGATGAGGAGCGACATCATGATGTCGCCCGTCATGTCGTAGAGACGACGTGCCAAGAAGTCTTGCACTTCCTGGTTGTTGGCACCCTTCACATAGTTGATGCTCTGCTCGTAGAGTTCCACGAGGGTGCGCACCGTGTTCTGCAAGGGCTTCAGCTCCTCGCTGACTTCCTGCTCCAGCATTTCCTTCATGATGCCGAGGTAGGTGCCATTGGTGATGTAACGGATGGCTGCCACCACCTGCAACTGCGTCGTGCCTTCGTAAATCGAGAAGATACGGGCATCGCGATAGAGACGCTGGCACTTGTACTCCATGATGAAGCCCGAACCGCCGTGGATGCTGATGGCATCGTAGGCGTTCTGGTTGGCGTACTCGGAGTTCATGCCCTTGGCCAAAGGCGTGAAGGCATCGGCGAGGCGCGAGTACTTCTTGCACTCGGCGCGCTCTTCGGGCGTCAGCGGACGCTCGCGCTGGATGTCCTCAAGGCACTTGTAGATGTCCACATAACGGGCGGTCATGTAAAGCAGTGAACGACCTGCGTCAATCTTGGCCTTCATGCGCGAAAGCATGTCGTAAACGGCCGGGAACTCGATGATTTTCTTGTGGAACTGTTGACGCTCGTTGGCGTATTTCAAAGCCTCGTTGTAGGCCTCCTGTCCCAGACCCACCGACTGAGCGGCGATGCCAAGACGGGCACTGTTCATCAGGGCCATCACATACTTGATGAGGCCCAAACGGGTCTCGCCACAAAGTTCGGCCTTGGCGTTCTTGTAGGTCAACTCGCAAGTGGGCGAGCCGTGGATGCCGAGCTTATGCTCGATGTGGCGCACATTGACACCGCCCTGACGCTTGTCGTAGATGAACATCGACAGGCCGCGACCGTCCTTGGTGCCTTCCTCGGAACGGGCTAGCACGAGGTGGATGTCGGAGTCGCCGTTGGTGATGAAACGCTTCACGCCGTTGAGCAGCCAGCAACCGTCCTTTTCGGAATAAGTGGCCTTCAGCATGACGCTCTGCAAGTCGCTACCAGCATCAGGCTCGGTGAGGTCCATCGACATGGTCTCGCCGGCGCAAACGCGCGGGATGTACTTCTTGCGTTGCTCCTCGTTGCCGAACTCATACAAGGTGTCGATGCACGATTGCAGCGACCAGATGTTCTGGAAGCCTGCATCGGCGGAGGCCACCATCTCGCTCAGCATGGAGAAGACGGTGATGGGCAGGTTGAGGCCGTCGTAGCGACGCGGCATCGAAACGCCCCAAAGGCCGCCTTTGGTGCAAGCATCGAGGTTTTCCTTGGTCTTGGAGGCATAGATCATGCGACCGTTCTCCAAATGCGAACCTTCGAGGTCAACGCTCTCAGAGTTAGGCTCGATGATGTTGGCGGTGATGTCGCCAGTGATGTCCAAGACACGGCGGTAGTTCTCCATCGCGTCTTCGTAATCGACGGGCGCATCGGCGTAGGTGTCCTTGTCCGCGAAATTGCGTTCCTTCAACTCGACGATGCGCTTCATCAGCGGGTGGTCGAGGTAGAATTGCAGGTTCGGATTGTCGTTATAATAATTTGCCATTTTTATTCTTTTTTTGTGGATTGGTAGAGACGCAAAATTTTGCGTCTCTACAACCAGACCCATTATTTCGAATTCTGTTTGTAATATTTGATCAATTTCGGGACAACCTCCTCGACGGTGCCAACAATCACATAATCCGCAATCTTATTAATAGGCGCGTCGGGGTCGCTGTTCACCGAGATGATGATTTTACTGTCCTGCATACCAGCGATGTGCTGGATTTGGCCGCTGATGCCGCATGCGATATACACCTTCGGGTGGACGGTGACACCCGTCTGGCCAATCTGGCGGTCGGTGTCGCAGAAGCCCGCATCGACAGCGGCACGCGAGGCGCCGACTTCGCCGTGGAGTACCTTGGCGAGTTCAAACAGCATGTCAAAGCCTTCCTTCGAGCCCATGCCGTAACCACCAGCCACCACGATGGGCGAGCCTTTCAGGTTGTGCTTGGCGGCCTCCACATGGTGGTCGAGGACCTTCACGACATACGCCTCGGGCGAGACATACTTCGCGACCTCGGAATAGACGACCTCGTTCTTGGCATTGCCTTCATAGACGGCTTTCTGCATCACGCCCGAGCGGACGGTAGCCATCTGCGGACGATGTTCGGGGTTGACAATGGTCGCCACGATGTTGCCGCCGAAAGCGGGACGGATTTGATAGAGCAGGTTCTCGTAATGCTTCTTCGTCTTGATGTCGTCGAAATCACCGATTTCGAGCTGGGTGCAGTCGGCGGTGAGGCCGCTGGTCAGCGACGAGCTGACGCGCGGACCGAGGTCGCGACCGATGACTGTGGCACCCATCAGGCAAATCTGCGGCTGCTCTTCCTTGAAGAGGTTGACGAGGATGTCGGTGTGCGGTGCCGAGGTGTAGGGGAACAGCCCTTCGCCGTCGAAGACGAAGAGTTTGTCCACGCCATAAGGCAGGATTTGGTCTTCCACCTTGCCTTTGATGCCTGTGCCAGCCACCACGGCGTGCAGTTCCACGCCGAGTTGGTCGGCCAATTTGCGCCCTTTGGTGAGCAACTCCTGTGAGACTTCGGCCACTGCGGTGCCTTCGGTCTCGATATATACGAATACGTTGTTCATTATCCTATAATCTTTTCTTCAAGTAACTCTTTCACTAAACCTTCCACATCGGTGTCGCTGGCGGTGAGGGTCTTGCTCTCCTTGGCCTGGAAAACAATGTTCTGCACGGATTTCACCTTGGTGGGACTGCCCGAGAGGCCGCATTGGTTGGCATCGCCATTCACATCGGCAACGCTCCATTGGTTGAGGTTGAGGTAGGGACGGCTCTCGTAGAGGTCGGCGCGAGGATCCTCGGGCTGACGTTCCAGCGGGCAGGAGGCATATTTGTATTTCATCACCAACTTGGCGTTGCAGGGACGGCAAGGCGCGGCGCTGCCGTTCACCGTGATGACGCAAGGCAGCGGCACTTCGACCGTCTCCACGCCACCGTCGATATGGCGGCGGATGGTGGCGATGTTGTTCTCGATTTTCAGGATTTCCTCGGCGTAGGTCACTTGGTTGAGGCCGAGTTTCTGGGCCACTTGCGGACCCACTTGGGCGGTGTCGCCGTCGATGGCCTGACGGCCGCCGATGACGATGTCCACATCACCGATCTTCTTGATGGCGGTGGCGAGGGCATACGACGTGGCGAGCGTGTCGGCGCCTGCAAAGAGGCGGTCGGTGAGCAGCCAGCCCGTGTCGGCGCCACGGAAGAGGCCTTGGCGGATGATTTCGCCAGCGCGCGGCGGGCCCATGGTGAGCACGCCGACGGTGCTACCGGGGTGCTGTTCCTTGAGGCGCAGCGCCTGTTCGAGGGCGTTGAGGTCTTCGGGGTTGAAGATAGCCGGCAACGCGGCACGGTTCACCGTACCCTCGGGCGTCATGGCGTCTTTGCCCACATTTCTCGTGTCGGGAACTTGCTTGGCAAGTACGACGATTTTCAAACTTTTAGTCATAAAAATGCTTTTATCGTTTTTCAATTCGGGCGCAAAGATAGGGAAATTTTTCCTTTTCCATTGATTGTTCGGTTTTTTGTGCTAACTTTGCACTCGGAAATCGTTGTCCCATTTGAGGCGCAAAATTTTGCGTCTCTACAAAAACGCACCGCCATGATTGACCAACAAAGAGAACGTTACATCAACCCTTACACTGATTTGGAGTATGAAAGGCTTCTCAATTCTGTCGAAATCACCCAGCTTTCTCCAATGGAACGATTTCAACACGAGGAACGATTGAAGATTTATCGCGACCTGAAGAACTCGATGGATACTTCTTTCAATAAAGGTAGATTAGAAGGCAAAGAAGAAGGCCGAGCAGAGGGGAAGGCCGAAGGCAAAGCCGAAGCCAACATCGAAAACGCCCGAAAGATGAAAGCGTTGGGCATAAGTCCTGACATTATCGCACAAGTGACGGGATTGAGCGAAGAGGAAATAGAGCGGCTGTAAATAGTCGACTCCGTCATAAGCCAATATTGTTTTCAATTTAACACTGCTTTCGTAACTACGACAAACAGGCGCACCAGAAAAGCTCCAACGCGCCTTTTTCATCTTACCTTATTATTTAGCCCACTTGATTGTAATCTGCCGCAAGGCAATTCATGGCATGCATCAATCTATGGGTATAGACAAGAGGCCCTATTCCCAAAAGAAGGCTACCCAAAAAAGCCCAACCCCAAAAAGTACCCCGTTCCAAAAGAATAGGGCAATCTTCTTCTAACTAACTCCATGCCAATTCTGTTTGACATCCTATGATACCATACAAGTTCGGCAATTCCTAATGTCAGCCAACCAAAAACGAAGAATATCCAGCAAAAATGCATAGTCTTCCTTCCGTCTTGTTTGGTGGCTATATCATTAATATCTTTAAAGATGTGAGACATCACTACGATTCCATAAATGCCGAATGTCAACAACGACAAGAAAAAGAAAAATCCGTGTCGGGCGCAACTTTTAATTGTTTGTTATTGAGTTAATTGTTTTGAATTTCATCTCTTGTTCCAAACGACGGGCATAGAACAATCTAAGGACATCCATCAAATCGTTGATCTCCTGCTCGTCAGTAGCACCAGCAAACGATTCAAGAATCATCATTTGGGTTTCATTCATTGTATTCAACTGCATCATTTCCAAGTTCTTTTTGCGTTTTTCAGCCTGCAAATATAAACATTTTTCGGGAAATCATTACCTTTGCAGCAAAATTCAAAAGCGTCATGGCGAACAAGATTTCCATACGGTTTTATAATGACAGGGAGGTGCGTGCCCTTTGGGACGAGGAAAGCAACAAATGGTTCTTCTCAGTCCTTGATGTGGTTGGAGCGCTCAACGACCAAGAAGACTATGGCAAAAACCGAAACTATTGGAAATACTTGAAAGCCAAACTAAAAAAAGAAAACCCTCAACTGGTTAGTGTCACTACCCAGTTGAAAATCACGGCACCTGATGGCAAAAGACGCTTGAGTGACATGCTTGACTTTGACGGCGTTGTGGAGCTGGCGAAAAACTTTCCCAATGCAAAAGCCAACAAATTCTTGGAATGGTTCACCTATAGCGACGAAAGCCTTGACGGAAAAAGCCGACAGAAGGCCTACTCGATGTTTGAGACTTCATTTATCGACAGCATTGAGGTTGGCACCACTAAAGGCTTGCAACAAATCCACGGATACCTTTTCGGCGGACTTTACGACTTCGCCGAACAAATCCGTACCAAAACCATCTCGAAAGGCGGCACCCTCTTTTGCAGGGCTGAATACTTGATGCAAAACCTGACAACCATAGAGCAGATGCCAGAAAACATTTTCGATGAGATTGTGGACAAGTATGTGGAGATGAACATGGCGCACCCTTTCATGGAAGGCAACGGACGCAGCACCCGCATCTGGCTCGACCTTATCCTGAAGAAACAGTTGAAGATGTGCGTGGATTGGAGCCAAATCAGCAAAAACGACTATCTGAAAGCCATGGAATTGAGCGCCGTAGATTCCACATCCATCAAGTATCTACTCCAGCAAGCGTTGACCGACAAAATCGACGACCGCGAAATCTTCATGAAAGGTATTGACTACTCCTATTATTATGAGGAAAACTGAAATGAACATCACCGAAATCCTAAATAAAATCGGCCTCTCGACAGGCTCAGGGACCTCAGATTTTACAAAAGAAGACATCAAAGCCCTCCTCGCTGCCGAAGGCGAGGACAAAAAACTGTTGTTTGCCAAGGCTTTGCAGACCAAATTAGAGCATCTGGACAACTTCGTTCATTTACGCGGGCTGATTGAATACAGCAATGTCTGCACCAAATATTGCCTCTATTGCGGCGTGCGCAGCAAGAACCCGAACTTCGAGCGCTACACGCTCAGCGACGAGGAAGTCATCGAGTGTGCGAAACTGGCGCACGAACTGGGCTACGGCTCGGTGGCCTTGCAAAGCGGCGAGCGAAGCGACGCCGCGTTTGTGGACAAAATCACCTATTTGGTTCAGGAAATCAAGAAGATAGACAATGGAAGCCTCGGCATCACGCTGTCGTTGGGCGAGCAGACCGAAGAGACTTACCGCCGTTGGTTTGAAGCGGGTGCGCACCGCTATCTGCTCCGCATCGAGGCCTCGAACGAGGAACTTTACTATAAGATTCACCCGCGCGACGCGAAACACGACTTCCAAACACGCTTGAACTGCATCGACACCTTGCTAAAACTAGGTTACCAAACCGGCACTGGCGTGATGGTGGGCCTCCCCTTCCAAACCTTGGATGACCTCGCCGACGACTTATTGTTTTTCAAACAGAAAGACGTAGCGATGGTCGGCATGGGGCCTTTCATCCCCCACCCCGACACACCGCTTTGGCAATACAGAGGCCAAATCCCATCCGCCGAGCAGCGCATGGAACTGACCTTGAAGATGATTGCCACGCTCCGCCTAATGATGCCCGAAATCAATATGGTGGCCGCCACGGCCAACCAGACCGTCGACCCGCAAGGGCGCGAGAAGGCCATCGCTGTGGGTGCGAATGTGATTATGCCTAACCTCACACCCAACGAGTTCCGCGAAAACTACCTCATCTATCCCGACAAGGCCTGCGTCAACGACAAGCCCGACCAATGCCAGACCTGCCTTGACGTGCGCCTCGCCGCCATCGGGCACAAGGTTTTGTACAACGCTTGGGGCGACTCTCTGGCATTTACCAAAAAACGAGGATGGTCGTTTCTCACAAAACCGACAAAACCCTCAAAACTATAGCATGCCACAGTGAAGCACGCCAACCGGCTGCTTCCCTGCGGCGACACGGTTGTGAAGCCGCATATTCAGACTTGTGAAAAGGTTTTGTAAAGTTTTGAAAGTTTTGTGACATAAGCCCTCTACATTTCAGATTTTTTCATACTTTTGCGCCCAAACTAAAGCGTATAAAAATGAGAAAACTATTCCTTTCCTTTGTCCTCGTCATGCTTTCGTTCGTGACCTTCGGACAACAATGGGTCGCCATCAAGAGCGATGCGCCCAGCACTATGCAGACCTCTTTGGTTTCCTCTTCGGAGAGCCAAATCACAGTCAAAGTACAAGTTCCGGGCTTCTATGCCATCGAGGTAAGCACGCCCCGTGGCGAAGCCAACATCATCTCCGTCCCCAAGGCCGTGAGCACCACCCAAGCTGGTGAGCCTAACTTGCCTATGATTGCCATTCCGGCTATCGTTGGGGATGCACAACACTACAGCATCCGCGTCGTCGACGCACAATATGCTGATTATCCGATGGAAGTCGCACCATCGAAGGGCGACTTCCCGCGCACCATCAACCCTGCCGATGTGCCTTACACCTACGGCAAGGCCTATGCTCATGATGCCTTCTTCCCTGCCCAAAATGTAGGACTGTATGAACCTTACATCATGCGCGACTTCCGCGGACAAAACATGGTGGTTTATCCTTTCGCCTACAATCCTGTCAGCAAGACGCTGCGCGTGTACTACAACATGACCATCGAAATGTTTGCCGACGGACAGCAAGGCGAAAACGTCATCAATCGCCGCTCAACGACCGTGAAGATGGATCCCGAAATCAAGGCGATGTATGAGCGTCAATTCATCAATTTCGGCGAAGGTCTCAGCAAATACACGCCCATGGACGAAACCGGACACCTGCTCATCATTTGCCACGACGCTTTCATGAGCGCCATGCAGCCTTTCGTCAACTGGAAGAAGCAGATTGGCCGTCCCACAATGATGGTCGGCACCTCGACCTCCGGCACCACTGCCGCCGCCATCAAGTCGTACATCGAATCGCAATACGCCAGTGATCCCAACCTGACTCATGTACTATTGGTCGGCGATGTGGCCCAAATCCCAGGCAACACCTTCTCGGCTGGTTCCTACGGCGGAAAATCCGACAACATGTACGGCCAAGTAGTTGGCAACGACCTATATAACGACATTATCGTCGGTCGTTTCTCCGCTGAGAATGAAGCACATGTTACCACACAGGTCAACAAAGTCATCCATTACGAGAGAGACATTGCCGCTTCGGACACATGGCTTCCTACGGGAACAGGTGTCGCTACTGTAGCGGGCGGCGGCGGTCACTTCGGCGAAGACGACTGGCAACACATCGACAACATCCGCACCGATCTTCTGGACTATAATTACACCGAGGTTTACAGGGACTATCCCAGCGGTGGCGGAGCCAATTCCAATTCGGCCACATTGAGCCAACACATCAACAATGGTGTGAGCATCATCAACTATTGCAACCACGGTTCGGAAACCAGTTGGGGCGTGTTCAACTACAGCAACTCCAATGTCAACGCCTTGACCAACACCAACAAACTGCCTATCGTTTGGTCGGTGGCTTGCCTCAACGGAAAATACGACCACAGCCAGCCATGCTTCGGCGAGACTTGGCTGAGAGCCAATGACAACAACGACCCAGCGCAACCCACGGGTGCCATCGGTGGCATGTTTTCCTACATTTCACAGCCCTGGATCCCCCCGATGTACGGACAAGACGAAATGGTGGATGTGCTTGTGGAGAGCTATAACAACAACATCAAGCGCACGTTGGGCGGAACCTCCTTTGACGGCAACTTGAAGATTTTAGACCAATACGGACAAAACGACAACGCTGCCAAAGGCACCTATTTGGCATGGATTCTCTATGGCGACCCGACTTTAACGCTGCGTAACACCGTTCCCGAAAACATGAACGTCACACACGCCTCTTCCATGAGTACCACGGCGACCAGCTTCACCGTCAACGCCACCAACGGCAACGGAGCTTTGGCCACCTTGACCCGCAACAACGAAATCATGGGCTCGGCCACTATCAACAACGGCACGGCCAATATTACTTTCACTGCTCCTGGAACGACGGGCACAGCCACTTTGACCGTGTTTGGCTATAACAAGATCACTTACATCGCCACTATCCAAATCACCAGCGGCGGCACGCAAAGCTACACCATCAATGTGTCGGCCAACCCAGCCAACGGCGGCACAGTCACCGGTGGCGGCACCTATCAGGAAGGTCAGTCGTGCACCGTTTCGGCCACGCCTAACGCTGGTTACACCTTCGTCAACTGGACCGAAAACGGCACCGTGGTTTCTTCCAATGCCAACTACTCTTTCACCGTTAATGGAAACCGCAATCTGGTCGCACATTTCAACCAGCAATATACAATCACGGTCTCTGCCAACCCAACCAACGGCGGCACCGTGATTGGTGGAGGTACTTATCAGCAAGGTTGGTCTGTCACCGTTTCGGCCATAGCCAACGCTGGCTATACCTTTACTAATTGGACCGAAAACGGCAATGTTGTTTCAACCAACACCAGCTTCAGCTTCGTGGTGAACAGCAACCGCACGTTGGTGGCCAATTTCCAATTGCAAAGCTACACCATCTCCGCCACGGCCGACCCGACCAATGGTGGTACGATTGCTGGCACAGGCACCTACAACTATGGTCAAAACTGCACATTGACAGCTACGCCAACCTCGGGATTCCAGTTCGAAAATTGGACTTTGATGGGTATGCCTGTCTCTAGCGACCCATCGTACACCTTCACGGTGACCCAAAACGCTGCTTTCATTGCCCATTTCCAGGCTATGAGCTTTACCGTTGAAGCAACTGCCAACCCCACCGAAGGAGGTACCATCACGGGCAGCGGAACATACAATTACGAAGAAACCTGCACAGTGAACGCCGCAGCCAACGAAGGTTACAACTTCATCAATTGGACTGAAAACGGCTTCCAAGTCTCGACCAACCCGAATTACACCTTCAATGTCACGGCTAATCGCAACTTGGCGGCCAACTTCGAGTTGCAAAGCTTCGAGGTCAAGGTTACCATTGATCCTGTAGAAGCAGGTACAGTCACTGGCGAAGGCACCTACAACTATGGAGACGAAGTCACCTTGATTCTCAACCGCAACGAAGACTGGGCTTTCCAAAACTGGACCGAGAATGGTGAAGTGATTTCGGAAGAAATGATTTACACCTTCATCATCACAGCAGACCGTACTTTGGTGGCCAACTTCATGCATACCGAAAGCTTGAACGAGGTTTCCGCCAACGTGAAGCTTTACCCCAACCCCACCCAAGGCGAGCTCACCCTTGAGGGCGAAGGCATCCAATGCATCCGCATCGTGAACGTCTTCGGGCAAACGGTCTACAACGCCAAGGTGGAAGGCGAGCAAGTCCGCCTCGACATCTCCAGTTTCGCCAAAGGCATCTACATGATGCACATCGGTACAGCAAACGGCGAAGCTGTGAAGAAGATAACGGTGGAATAAGCCGCTTTTGCTGCCAAAAAGCGAAATATCGCAAAGTGAGGTGACAAAAACTTGCCGCCTCACTTTTTTTTCCTAATTTTGGGGTCAAATTTTTGAACTAAATTATGAAAATCAAATTCATCGGTGCGGCCCAAGAAGTGACGGGCAGCAAGCACCTCATCACCACCAACCACGGCAAGAAAATCCTGCTCGACTGCGGCATGTTCCAAGGCAAAGGCCTCGAAACCGACGCGGCCAACCGCAACATCATGGTCGACCCGAAAGAAATCGACTATATCATCCTCACTCACGCCCACATCGACCACTGCGGCCTGATACCCTATTTCTATAAGCTAGGCTTCCGCGGACAAGTCGTTTGCACCGACGGCACCAAAGACCTGTGCAGCATCATGCTCCCCGACAGCGGCTTCATCCAAGAGAACGATATGGTATGGTTCAACAAGAAACGGCGCAAGGAAGGTCTGCCCGCACTGCAACCCATATATACCGAGAAAGATGCGCGCGCCTGCATGGAGCTTTTCGTGACGGTGGCCTACAACCGCTACCTCTACCTCGACAATAATATTAAGGTGAAGTTCAACAACACAGGCCACCTTTTAGGCAGCGGCTGCGCCATCCTCGAAATCGACGAGGGCGGCAAGATGACCCGCATCGGCTACACGGGCGACATCGGGCGCAAATACAACTACCTGTTGCGCTCGCCTGAGCCATTCCCGCATTGCGACTACATCATCACCGAATCGACCTATGGCAACCGACTCCACGGCGACCGCACGAATGCTGAACAACAATTGCTGGAGATTATCTACCACACCTGTGTGGAAAAACGTGGCAAGCTCATCATCCCTTCGTTCGCGGTCAGCCGCACTCAAGAGATTGTGTATCTGCTGAATAACTTCTACAACGAAGGCAAACTGCCCGAGAAGATTCCTGTATTTGTCGATAGTCCGTTGGCCGTCAACGCGACAGAAATCTTCCGTATGCACCTCGACCTCTTCAACGACGATGTGAAGGACGTCATCGAATACGATCCCGACCCGCTTGGCTTCAACAGCCTGACTTTCGTGCGCGACATCAACCAATCGAAGGCCTTGAACGCCCGAAAGGAGCCTTGCATCATCATCTCGGCCTCGGGCATGATGGAGGCTGGCCGCGTGAAACACCACATCGCCAACAGCATCGAGAACCCGAACAACAGCATCCTCGCCATCGGCTATTGCGCGCCTACCACCTTGGGTGCCAAATTGTTGGAGAAACCAAAACCCGACAAAGTATCCATCTTCGGCATGGAGCATGGCGTTTTGGCCGACATCTACGAAATCGACGCCTTCAGCGGCCACGGCGACTACAAGGAGATGCTTGACTACTTGAGCTGCCAGGGCCCGAGCAAGGTGAAGAAGACCTTCATCGTGCACGGTGACCTTGAGGCGCAAGAGTTCTACAAACGCCAACTGCGCAAGGCGGGTTGGGACAACATCGTGATTCCCGAGCCTGGCGAGGAGTTCGAATTGAAATAATCCCTATTTTTGCAAAAAAATTCAACAATGGCACAAAAACCCCGCATTCCCAAAGGCACCCGCGACTTCCTTCCAGAAGTCATGGTACGCCGCAACTATATTTTCGACACCATCAAAAGCGTCTTCAAACGCTTTGGTTTCCAACCGATTGAGACTCCTTCGATGGAAAACCTCAGCACCCTTTTGGGCAAATACGGCGACGAGGGCGACAAACTGCTCTTCCGCGTGCTCAACTCAGGCGATTTCATGAGCGGCGTGGAGCAAAACGGCGAGCCGCTTGAATCACTCAAGCTGGCCTCGAAAATCAGCGAGAAAGGCCTGCGCTACGACCTGACCGTGCCTTTTGCGCGTTTCGTCACCATGTACCGCGACCAAATCGCCTTCCCCTTCAAGCGTTACCAAATCCAACCCGTTTGGCGTGCCGACCGTCCGCAAAAAGGCCGTTACCGCGAGTTCTGCCAATGTGATGTGGACATCATCGGCAGCAACTCCTTGCTCAATGAAGCTGAGTTAGTCCAAATCGTTGACGAGGTCTTCGGTGCCTTGAAAATCAAGGTCGTGCTGAAAATCAACAACCGCAAGGTGTTGGCAGGCATCGCCGAATACATTGGCAAGCCCGAGGCCTTGGTGGACATCACCGTGGCCATCGACAAGTTGGACAAAATTGGCATCGAGGCCGTCAACATGGAACTGGCCGAAAAGGGCTTGGAACCTGAAGCCATTGAGAAACTCCAGCCCATCCTCTTCATGAAAGGCGACACGAAAGAAAAACTCGCCCAGCTGAATCCTTTGCTCGACAATGAAGTCGGACAAAAAGGCATCGAGGAATTGGGAACGCTGTTCGATTACATCGACAACATGGAACTCGGCATCGACACCGAACTCGACCTCACTTTGGCGCGCGGCTTGAACTACTACACCGGTGCCATCTTCGAGGTGAAAGCCAAGGACTTCGCCATCGGCAGCATCTCGGGCGGCGGTCGCTACGACAACCTGACGGGCATCTTCGGGCTGCCCAACGTCAGCGGCGTAGGCATCAGTTTCGGTGCCGACCGCATCTACGACGTGTTGGACGGCCTCAACCTCTTCCCCGAGACCATGTCGGAAAGCACCAAGGTCATCTTCCTCAACTTCGGCAAGAACGAGGAGAAATACTGCCTGAAATACCTCAACCAGGTGCGCAAACACGGCATCAACGCGGAGATTTATCCCGATGCGGCCAAAATCCAGAAACAGATGAAATACGCCGACCAACGCCACATCCCGATTGTCGTCATCGCGGGCGAGCAAGAGGTGGCTGAGCAGAAATTCACTGTGAAACGGATGAAGGAAGGCACGCAAGAAACCGTTGAGGCGAACCGACTGGTGGAGGCGATTTTGAAATAGCGTGAGGCGGGGGTTGACTCCCCCCCCTCTCAGAGGGGGAGGGCGCAAAGCGACGCGAGAGCAAAGCCCCGTAAGGGCGACAGGTATTAGGCAGGCGGTGTAAACCCCTGCCGAAAAAAGAACCCACAATTCAACGATTAAACAATTAAACAACAAACATAATGAACACCCATCACATTTCATCGAAGGAACTGACCTTCAAGCAAGTAAATGAAATACTGACCAAGAATTACCAACTGGCCTTGAGCGACGAAGCCATCCAACGCATCCAGCATTGCCGCGACTATCTCGACAAGAAGATGGAAAACCCCGAGAAACCCATCTACGGCGTGACCACCGGCTTCGGCTCGCTCTGCGACCATAGCATCTCGAAAGAGGACTTGAGCACCTTGCAGAAGAACCTCGTCATGTCGCACGCCAGCGGCACGGGCGAGATGGTGCCCGAGGAAATCATCCGCCTCATGCTGTTATTAAAGGTGCAGAGCCTCAGCTACGGCAACAGCGGCGTGCAAGTCGTGACGGTGCAACGCCTCATCGACTTCTTCAACAACAACGTGCTGCCCGTGGTTTATAACCAAGGCTCGCTCGGCGCCAGCGGCGACTTGGCGCCTTTGGCCAACCTGATGCTGCCTTTGCTCGGCTTGGGCGAAGTGCATTATGAAGGCAGAATCGTCCCTGCCCAGCAGATTCTAGACAAGTTCGGCTGGCAGCCCATCACCTTGCAATCGAAGGAAGGTTTGGCTTTGCTCAACGGCACGCAGTTCATGAGCAGCTACGGCACCTACGTCCTGCTGAAAGCCTTCCGTCTCAACTATTTGGCCGACCTCATCGGCACGGTCTCCTTGGAAGCCTTCGACGGCCGCATCGAGCCTTTCTTCGACCAAGTACACCAAATCCGTCACCACAACGGACAAATCGTCACCGCCAAGCGCGTGCGCGAGTTCACAAAGGGTAGCGAGCTGATTGTCAGGGAGAAGAAACACGTTCAAGACCCCTACTCGTTCCGTTGCATGCCTCAGGTGCATGGCGCCTCGAAGGATGCCATCGACTATGTGGCCTCCGTCTTCAGCGAGGAAATCAACGCCGTCACCGACAACCCGACCATCTTCCCCGACGAGGATTTGGTCATCAGCGCCGGCAACTTCCACGGTCAGCCTTTGGCCATCACCTTGGACTTCTTGGCCATCGCCATGGCTGAACTCGGCAACATCAGCGAACGCCGTATCTATCAACTGATTAGCGGCAAGCGTGAACTGCCTTCGTTCCTCGTGGCCGAGCCCGGTCTCAACAGCGGCTTCATGATCCCGCAATACACCGCCGCCAGCATCGTCAGCCAGAGCAAGCAACTCTGCACGCCTGCTTCGGTCGATAGCATCGAATCGTCGCAAGGTCAGGAAGACCATGTCAGTATGGGTGCCAACGCCGCCACCAAGGCATTGCGCGTGGCCGAGAACCTGGAGCGCGTGCTCGCCATCGAACTGTTCAACGCGACACAGGCCTTGGAATTCAGAAGACCGCTGAAGTCGTCGCCCATCATTGAGAAATTCGTTGCCGAATACCGCAAACACGTTGAATTCGTGCAGGTTGACAAGGTGATGTACACAGAAATCGCCAAGAGCGTGAAATTCGTGCAGGATTATCCGCTGGAATTCGATGATTTGAAGAATGATTAATTAACGAAAACATTTAGAGACGTAGCGCGCTACGTCTCTACAATTTTTAGAAATGGAAACCATCAACACTACGCAACAACCCAAACGTCCCACGGGGATGACCATCCTCCTTGTTTTGTCGTTCCTCAATGCCTGTTTCAACATTTTCAGCAACATCGTCATGTATTTCTTCACACCGATGATGGCCGATATGGTGAAAAACGGACAACTCGAAGAAATGATGGAGCCTTTCATGACCGCAGCCAGTGAAGAAATGCGAATAGCCATGATGGATTCCATGACCGCCCTCAGCAACATCAAACCAGCGTATTATCTGATGATGTCAGTGTTGTTTGTCGGATCGCTGATTGGTGTCCTCCGTATGTTCAAACTCGACAAACGAGGCATTCATTTCTACGCCATTTCACAGTTGCTAATGCTCATCGTGTCCTCCCTATACAAATACCCGATAATGCACCCGTCGCCGTTTACCACCGACTTGATGCTCACTACCATGTTTATCGTGGTTTATTACTTATATTTCAAGCGGTTGGAAATGCAAAAGCAACAAAATCCGTCCAATCCATTCCAAGAATGAAGCAGCGCGAAGGAACTATATTCAACCTGAAGCCCGAGTTGACTCTCGCGATGAAGTTGGCGGCCAGTTTTGCCATCGCCTATTACGGCTTGCTGCTCATCTACGAAGTGTTTACTTTGGTCTATAGCCGCTATTTCATTGATTCCTATTACTTTAACCAAGACGAAGCTGGAGAAGGCACAAGACAACTTTGGATTCAAATCGCGCAACTTGCCTTATCCATCATTTTGGTTTTCAGCCTAATACAAATCTTCAGAAAGAAAGTACACGGCAAAGCCATTTTTGTGCCCGCTTCGCTGGCACTCATCGTTTTCCAATTTTTGGTTACCGGACCCGTGCCTTTGGTAAAATACATCCTTGAAGTCTTGTTAGTGCTGATTATCGCCCCCATCCGAGTGAAGAAAAAGCTGAGACTGAAAGATGGAAAACTTCAATTGGAAACCGTTGAACAGACCGAAAACCAACCAACAGAGTCCTCTGTCGAGACAGAGCTACCCAAAGAGGCTCAAGCCTAACGCAACATCATCGCGGCTTTTTTCACTGCCTTTACGAAAACATCCACCTCTTCCAAAGTGTTGTAAAGCGCAAACGATGCCCGCACCGTGCCCGGAATGCCAAAGCGCGTCATCACCGGCTCAGCGCAATGGTGTCCCGTGCGCACTGCCACACCCATCTTGTCGATGATGGTGCCCAAATCGTAAGGGTGAATGCCATCGATGATGAAGGAAACCAGTCCGCTACGATGCTCAGCTTCGCCAATGAAACGAATGCCTTCGATTTCGGAAAGCTGTTGGATAGCGGATTGCAGTAGTCGGGTTTCGTGCTCCTCAACCGCTTTTCTGTCAAGGCCTTGCAGGAACTGGATAGCCGTTTCCAGGCCGAGCGCTGCACCCACATTGGGCGTGCCTGCCTCGAATTTGTATGGCAACACATTGAAAGTGGTCTTCTCGAAACTGACGGTGTCCACCATCTCGCCGCCGAACTGGTAGGGCGGCAGTTTTTCAAGCCATTCCGCTTTGCCGTACAAACCGCCGATACCCATCGGAGCGTACATCTTATGGCCCGAAAAAACGAAGAAATCGCATTCAAGGTCCTGGACATCAATGGGATGATGTGCAATGGACTGCGCTCCATCAACGACCACGGGGATGCCGTATTCGTGCGCCATCTTCACCATCTGCTTCACAGGATTGATAGTGCCCAAGACATTGGAAATGTGTGCAATAGAAACGATTTGCGGTTGTTCCTGCAACAATTTCTTATATTGCTCCAAGTCCAACACGCCTTTGTCGTCCATCGGCACGACGAGCAATTGCCCTTTGCGTCGCTGCACCATCTGTTGCCATGGCACGAGGTTAGAGTGATGCTCCATGGCGGTAATCAGCACCTTTATTCCTGACTGCCGCTTTGCGCCTTTCCCCTTTGAAAGGGGGGGCAAGGGGGATTCAAAACAACCCTCCACGAAATAATGTTCAAAGGAAGTCGCCAACAAATTCAGCGACTCAGTTGTCCCCCGCGTGAAAACCACCTCGCGGGCTTCCTTGGCGTGAATGAAATCGGACACCGTCTGACGGGCGTGCTCGTAGGCCTCGGTCGCCTTTTGGCTCAGGTAATGCACGCCTCGGTGGATGTTACAGTTCTCGTGCAGGTAATAATCCCGTTCCCGATCAATGACGCACAAAGGCTTTTGCGTGGTGGCGGCATTGTCGAAATAGACCAAAGGCTTGCCATAGACCTGCTGGTCGAGGATGGGGAATTGCTGACGGATTTCGTTGATGTTCATATTTTCACGTTTGTAGAGACGTAGCGCGCTAGGTCTCTACCAGTTAGATTTTCGAATAATCAATATCAAAATCGTATTCCTTCGGGTGGCTGCAACGCAACACGCAATTCTCACAGCTCGACAATTCGCCGCGCAGACGGCGCTTGATCATGTCGTCGATATGTTCATGCAACATCTCGTTCCCGATGTGGTTGCTGACCTCGGCGGCAAAGGCGTACATCAACAAAATGCGCGCATTGGCCTTGCTGATGCCGCGCTGGCGCATATAAAACATCGCCTCTTGGTCGAGTTGGCCCGTGGAAGTGCCGTGCGAGCATTTCACGTCGTCGGCATAAATCTCCAAGAACGGCTGGCTGTTGATTTTGGCCTTCGAGGTCAGGATGATGTTGCTGTTGTTTTGGTGCGCGTCGGTCTTTTGAGCATGAGGCGCCACATAAACGTGGCCGTTGAAGATGGCCGTGGCCTCATCGTCAAGCACGCCCTTGAATTTCTCGTTGCTGGTGCAATGCGGCACATTGTGATTCACTTTCATATGATTCTCAACGTGCTGCGTCTTGTCAATGAGATAAAGACCGTAAATCTGCGTGTCAGCACCCTCTCCGTCCAAATCCACATAATAGGTGTTGCGGATGTCGCCGCCGTTGAAGGTGATAACCACAATCTTCAGGCGGCTGTCGGCCAGCTGACGAATTTTGAATTCGCGAGTGACAGAAGCCTCGTTGCTGACATTTTGCAGCACATACAACTCAAGGCTGGCGTTCTCATTAAGGACAATCTCTGACACTTTAGGTTCTGCCGAAAGATGTGCATCATCGTCATACTCAATGATTTCGCGGCTTTGGTTGGCGGCTAAGATAAGTTGGTTGTCCATAATCAAAGTTCCTTAATCCATTCGTAGCCTTTTTCTTCGAGTTCAAGGGCGAGACTCTTGCCGCCCGTCTTGACGATGCGCCCGTCGTACATCACGTGGACGAAGTCAGGGACAATGTAGTCGAGCAGACGCTGGTAGTGCGTGATGACCACGAAGGCGTTCTCATTGGTATGCAACTGGTTGACACCGTTGGCCACGATGCGCAGGGCATCGATGTCGAGTCCCGAGTCGGTCTCGTCGAGGATGGCGAGGCTGGGTTCGAGCATGGCCATCTGGAAAATCTCGTTTTTCTTCTTCTCACCGCCGCTGTAGCCCACGTTGACAAAGCGGTTTTGTAGCTTCTCCGTGATTTCCACCATCGCCTGCTTCTCCTTCATCAGTTTCATGAAATCGACGGTACTCATCGGCGGCAGACCTTGGTATTCGCGTTTCGAATTGACGGCAGTGCGCATGAAGTTCTGGATGCTCACGCCCGGAATCTCAACGGGATACTGGAAACTCAGGAAGATGCCTTCGTTGGCGCGGTCTTCAGGCGACATGCCGACGATGTTCTTGCCCTTGTACCAGATTTCGCCTTCGGTGATTTCGTAGCCTTCGCGCCCCGTGACGGCAGCAGCCAGCGTACTTTTTCCGGTTCCGTTGGGTCCCATGATGGCGTGGATTTCGCCTTCATTCACGCCCAGATTCAATCCTTTCAGGATTTCCTTGCCTCCGATGGAGACATGTAGATTTTTGATATTCAGTAACATATTTTATCAATTGATAGTTTTTCAGTTGTTCAGTTTTCAGTTGGACATAGGCTGATTTTGCCATAGCGCATGAAATAAGCGTGTTCTGCCCAATTTGTGTATTCTTCAGGTGAAATGTCGATAATGGTTTTGCCGTCCGCTTCCGCAATTCGTTTCTTCACGTCCTCAATCAGTGCTTCATCACGGCCATATTTCCCGATGCGACACACATTCAACACAATGCCAACCAACAAGAGGGCAATTGACCCTATCAGTCGCCCTTTCCTATGTTTTTCGCTGACATTCAGCAAGATTGCATTGGCCATCGCTAACGAAAGATGCCCAAAAGCCAAGGCAAAAAACGGCAAGGCTGTCAGCATGTAGAAGTCGCGCTGCTTCACGCTCAACATGATAGGCAACACACCACAAAGCCCCAAAATGAGAAAGACGAAAAACCATTTCCTGTCGGGCGAGAACTCAAACACTTTGATGTAGTCGGTTTTCATCACCTTTCGCAGCAACAACAAGCCAATCACAATAATTATAGGAACGACACATTGCAACAACAACTGGAAAACGATGTAAAACCGCGTGCCAACAGTAGGTTCATGCAATCCGCCGCCAATGACTTGCAAATTGAAATAGTCTTTCAAATAGGGCAATGATGCTGGAAAAACCAAGAACATCACTCCCGCAAGCACAGCCAGCGCGACCATTAATAATGAGGTGTCAACTGGCCCTTGAATCCAATGGCGCTTGTCATCGAAAATGCAATAGACGATGGGGAAAACCAACGGGAACAGACCCGTGAACCCTTTTGAGAGAGATGCACACAGCAACGGAAGAGCCGACAAAAACAACACAACCTTTTTATTACTTTGATAACTGATTATCAGCAGATATACCGTCAACAGGACAAACACCGTCATGGTGTTTTCAAGCAGGTTGTTGGTGGCGCTCCAAGCAGTCAACGGCATGGCCATCCAAAACAGCAACGGCAACCAAGCTTGGTTCGGGCGGTTGGTCGTGCGCTTCCAAATCGCGGCAATGAGCCATCCGCAAATGATAAAGGTAAGCACAGAATAAAGCCGTTCCACAAAGAGATGGTCGCCCAAAGCTTTGAACATCAAGGCTTCCAAGCCTAAAGCCAAAGGCGGATGTTGCCGGAACTCGGGATAGAGCGTCTGGGTATAAAAAGGATTCCAAAACGCGCCCTGCCCCTCCGCCATGTTGCGCGAAATGGAGGCATAAGTCACGCCGTCAACGAACATACCTTCCGACAACAAACTGTCGCTCAACAGGATTAAGGCAATCCCGATGAGGAGCAACCAGAAAGGGGTGTTATTTTGACGGGGATAGGTCATCCAACGCTGCCTTCAAGGGTAATCGACAATAATTTCTGTGCCTCCACCGCGAATTCCATCGGCAGTTTGTTCAGCACGTCCTTGGCATAGCCATTGACAATCAATCCGATGGCCTTTTCCGTCGGGATGCCGCGTTGCTGGCAGTAGAACAGTTGGTCCTCAGAGATTTTCGATGTCGTGGCCTCGTGTTCGAGGATGCTCGACTCGTTACCGCACTCGACGTAAGGCCAAGTGTGCGCGCCACATTGGTCGCCTAACAATAAGGAGTCGCATTGCGAATAATTACGGGCATTTTCGGCTCTCGGGACGACCTTCACCAAACCGCGATAGCCGTTTTGGCTGTGGCCAGCGGAGATACCCTTGGAGATGATAGTGCTACGGGTGTTTTTGCCCAAGTGAATCATCTTCGTGCCCGTGTCGGCCTGTTGGTAGTTGTTGGTCACGGCGACGGAATAGAACTCGCCCACCGAATTGTCGCCCATCAGCACGCAGCCAGGGTATTTCCACGTGATGGCCGAGCCCGTCTCGACTTGCGTCCAAGAGATTTTGGAGCGGTCGCCACGACAAAGTCCTCGCTTAGTGACGAGGTTATACACGCCTCCTTTGCCATCCTTATCGCCTGGATACCAGTTCTGTACAGTGGAATACTTCACCTCGGCATCCGTCTCGGCAATGATTTCGACGATGGCGGCATGAAGTTGGTTTTCATCGCGTTGCGGCGCAGTGCAGCCTTCCATGTAGCTCACGTAGGCGCCTTCGTCGGCCACAATCAGCGTGCGCTCAAACTGGCCTGTGTTGGCCGCATTGATGCGGAAATAGGTAGAGAGTTCCAGCGGACAACGCACGCCCTTCGGGATGTAGCAGAACGAGCCGTCGCTGAAGACCGCCGAGTTCAAAGCTGCGAAGAAGTTATCGGTGTAGGGCACCACCGTACCAAGGTATTTCTTCACCAAGTCAGGGTGCTGCTTGACCGCCTCGCTGAACGACATGAAGATGACACCATGCTTGGAGAGCGTCTCTTGGAAGGTCGTCTTCACCGAGGTCGAGTCCATCACGGCATCGACGGCCACGCCCGAAAGTTTCTTCTGCTCGTCTAAGGATATACCGAGCTTGTCGAAAGTGGCCAAAAGCTCGGGGTCGACTTCGTCGAGGCTTTGTTTTTCTTGGCGTTTGCGCGGTGCGGCGTAATAGATAATGTCCTGATAGTCAATCTCGGGAATGTCGAGATGTGCCCAAGTGGGTTGCTTCAGGGTTTGCCAGTGGCGGAATGCCTTCAGGCGGAATTCAAGCAGCCATTCTGGTTCCTCTTTCTTCCTGGAAATCAGGCGGATGATGTCCTCATTGATGCCTTTCGGCGCAAAATCGGTCTCAATGTCGGTCACGAAACCATATTCATATTCCTTGTTCGTGACTTCGCTGATGATATTTTCGTTCGGATTTTGATCCATTTTATCGTTATTAAGAATGATTTCAAATTAGGCCGCAAAGATAAGGTTTTATTGTTATGAAACGTGTCTCATTTGGTACAAAATTACGTTTTTTTCTTGGGCATTCCATTTTTTGCGTTAGTTTTGCAGTCAAAATCAGCTTCTATGCGCAAAGGCAATCCACATAAAGGTTTCTGGTTCTATTTCGGCAGAGTGACGGCCACTATTGGCATCCTGCTGTTACTGATCATTTTGGCCATTTATCTCACCGTCCCCACCTACAGTTTCAAGGAGCCGCGACCTTTTGAGGGCGAATATCTCTACAACCCCTATCAGGACATGAGCCCCGACCAGTGGAAAAAATACCACTTCCATTGCCACTCGCGCAAATATTTCGGCCTGACCAACGGGCGCAAGAGCAAGGAGGCGACCATTGACAGCGTATATCAAGTTTTGGGATACGACCATTACGGCATTTCCGACTATATGGGCATCAACAAACATAGTTCAGACAGAGAAGGCTATATTCCCGCCTACGAACACGGCTATGGTCTCATTCGCAAGACGCACCAAATCTGCATCGGGGCCAAGTCGGTGTACCGCATCGACTATCCTTTCATGCAAAACCTCAACATGAAACAGCACATGCTCAACAAGTTGGGCGAACGAAGCCGCTTCGTGATGCCCGCCCATGCCTCGTTTACCAAAGGCTACAAAGTGAGCGACATGAAATACTTGAGCAATTATCGCTTGATTGAAGTCGTCAATCCCTACGGCAACGCTTTGGAGCACTGGGATGTAGCCTTATCTAACGGGCATCGGATTTATGCCCTCGGCGATGACGACACGCACGACATTACCAACGTTCGCGAGGTGTGCCGCAACATGACCATGGTCAACACGCCCGACCTCAATCCCAAACATGTCTATGATGCTTTGGACAATGGCTTGTGCTATGCCGTAGAATTCGACAACTGGTATCATCATCCAATGACTTTGTCGGAAAAGGCCGAACAAGTCCATTCCCTGCCTTATCTGACCCGTGCCGAGTTGGTTGACGACACGTTATTCATCGAGACTTCTGCCGAAAAAATGCAGGAAGTGAAGTTCATCGGGCAAAACGGAAAGGTATTGAAAACAGAAGAAAACGTAGCGCAGGCCTATTATGTCATCCAACCGAAAGACCCATATGTCAGGACCGAAATCAACGTCAACGGATTGCAGCATTTTTATCTCAATCCCGTCACACGCCATCCCACTTCGATTGTCATGGATCGCCGCTTAGACCAAATCAATTGGTCGCAAACCATTCTCTACTGGGTGGTTTATGCAGTGGCTTTAGCGGCCTTTGCATGGTATCTTTTCAAGAAAAAGGAAGAAAAGAAAAGCCAAGGCAATGCAGATTAAAGAGCAAAATATCAACAAGATACTGACTTGGCTTTTGGTCATTAGCGCCATTGTTCGGGGCTTTTTGGCTGCATGGATGGAGTTTGGCAACGACGAGGTGTATTATTGGGCCTACGCCCTTTATCCCGATTGGAGCCACTTCGACCATCCGCCCATTGTGGGTTGGGTAATCCAATTTTTCAGCCTCAACCTGTTGTTTGACAGTGAGTTTTTCATCCGATTGGCCTCGGTAGTCTTGATGACGGCCAACACCTGTATTATATACCGCATTGGCAAAGACACTAAGGATGCGCGAACCGGACTCTACGCTGCCCTACTCTACACCGCCTCGATTTATGCCTTTGTTATCACGGGCATTTTCATCATGCCCGACACGCCGCTGATGCTGTTTTGGCTCTTGGCCTTCTGGATGGCGGTTAAATGTTTCCATGGATCGCCACGCTCCGCCCGCAATGACTTTGACACTGCGCCTTGCGTCATTGCGAGGAGCGAAGCCATCCAGATTGAAAAGCCCAAAGAACAGATGTATTTGATTCTTTTCGGTCTATTTGCAGGATTAGCCATGCTTTCCAAATATTCAGGCATTTTCCTTTGGGTAGGACTGATGCTTTACATATTGATTTTCAACAGAATGCAATTGAAAAATCCCTATTTGTACCTCTCCTTACTGATTTCTTTCATTTGCTGCATTCCCATCCTGTATTGGAATTTTCAAAACGACTTCATCAGTTTCCGTTTCCATGGCGAACGCGTGGGTCTGTTCGGGAAGCCCAATTTCGGCATGTTCGGGACTGAATTGGCCGGCGAGTTTCTTTACAACAACCCTGTGAATTTCATCCTGGCCATCATTGCAATCGTTGCTGCGTTCAAGAAAAAAATCCGTGTCAAGAAGCCCGTTGTCAGGCTGATGCTGTGCATCGCCTTGCCATTGATTGTCGTCTTTCTCTTTTTCTCGTTGACCCATCCCACCTTGCCGCATTGGAATTCCCCTGCCTACGTCTTGGCTATCCTATTGTCAGCCAGTTACCTGCGCGAAAAACACTTCCATTCCGAGAAACTGCCCAAATCCATCATTGCAGCTTTGGGCGTGTTACTATTGACCCTTGTCGTTGGCGTCGCCGAAATCAAGACGGGCTTCATCCCTTTGGACAAACACACTGAGCCAGAGCAACTTGGACGCGATGACTTCACGCTCGACATGTACGGTTGGCGGCAGTTGGGCGAAAAATTCGCCGTGTTCCGTGAGCAGCAAATCGCCGAAGGCGTGATGAGCGAAGAAGACGGCATCGTGGCCAACCAATGGTTCCCCTTAGCCAACTTGGATTATTACGTGGCCCGTCCTTTAGGAATGCGTGTGATGGGCTTGGGCTGGCCTGAACAACTGCACAAATACCTGTGGATCAATGACGAGCGCGGAGGCTTCCACCTTGGGGAAAACTACTGGTTCCTCACCGACAGCCGCTACCTGAAAGACCCCCAAACCACTTACCAATGGTATTTCAAGGAAATTGAGCTTGTGGGCGTAATTGAAATTGAGCGTTGTGGCAAACACGCCAAGAATTTCTTCGTTTACATCTGCAAAAGCCTGATGGACCAACCACCTACTTTACAGGACTTCATGACCGCTTCCGACGAAACAGCGTCAACGAACCATCCGTAGCCACCACCTCGTATTCATCGCGATAATAAAACAGAGGCTTACCTCCCCTCGTCATTCCAAGATAATCGTCTGGAACAAGGACGTAGTCGGTGCGAACATGGGGAGCGACGGCGTAATAATCATAGATTTTCGGACGCAAAGCGAGATGCGGGACAAACATACGGCCTGCGCAAACCGAGGCATCGCTGGGAATCATCCCAATTAGTTCACGGGCATAGGCAGTGTCGAACCCCTTTTGTTGGTAATGACGCCCTTGATAGACGCATAGTTGGTCGACCATGATATAGGATTTGGGCACACCAATGGTGTAGAATGTGGTCAGAAGGGTTGAAAGCAACAAGACGACGGACACGAGCAACTGCGTAAGCCGTTTTTTCAGCCTGACAATCACCAGAAACGACGAAATGACCAACACGGGCATAAACTCAACCGAATACTGCAACGAAACGCCCCAAAACATACGGTCGGCTGCCAGCATCTTCTGCGCGATGAGTGGAATCAACATCAGCAGATAATTGGGCTTGAACAAAGTGAGAATCATGCCAGTCGCCAAAGCACACCCATAGAATTCGGCCTTGATGCCATCATAATGGGGCACACCTAAAGTATTGGTAAACAATATCTTGACGGTTTCAAAAGGATGGGTTACCAAAGTCTTGGCCACCTCACTATAGTCTTTGCCCAAATACGCATAACGCGAAAAGCCTCCGCCCGACCCGCCCAACTTTGGCATCACGACCATATTGACCATGAAGAAATAAACAATGGAGAACAACGCATAAGCCGCTAAAAGCCAAAGTGTTTGCTTGTCCTTGCGATAATCCCACATCAAGCCGAGGGCAATAAAAAACAGCCAAAGCGACATGTTCTCCTTGCCGATGACGAACAGCACGACAAACAAGGAAGCCCAACCAAACCTCCGTTTCTTGAGGTAATAGAGCATCCACGGCAACATCATGGCAGTCAGCACATTAGAATGGTAATCGTAGCCCAAAGCCTGGATGATGCCGAAAGAGAAAAAGAAGGAGGCTGTGGCCAAAATGGGCAGCCACGGGTCGTCGGTGAAAAGCCCAATGAATTTGTGGATGCCCCATCCGCCCAACAGCACCGCCGCGATTTGCACAATGAGCAAAGTATAGCTTCCGAACACATAAACCAAAGGTGACAAAATGACCAGATAAAGGTCGAAATGGTCGCTGAGGATGCTTTGCGGAACACCCTTGAACATGCTGCAATCGTCAATGCGGAAATGGGCATAGTCGTACATCGCATGGGTGTATAGCCCCAAATCAAGCGCATAGGTCTTGAAAAGGTAATGGTTGACCAAAGAAATGAGGCAATAAAGCGCCCCAGCAACGGTGAAAACCATTGTCAGGGCGATTTTCTTTTGCTTATTGGTCAAAGTCGTCATTCTGCTTGGAACAGGGTGATGATGTTCAAGATCACTTCGGCAGCTTTCTCCATGCTTTCAAGCGGCACGTATTCCAACTTGCCGTGGAAGTTGTGTCCGCCAGCGAAGATGTTGGGGCATGGCAGTCCCATGAACGAGAGGTTGGCACCATCGGTGCCGCCACGGATGGGCTGCACTTTCGGCTTCACGTTAGCCATCTCCATGGCTTTCAGCGCCTTCTCCACAATGAAGAAATGCGGCTCCACCTCTTGGCGCATGTTGTAGTATTGGTGCTTCAGCTCCAACTTCACCACATCGCCGTATTTCTTGTTCAAGAACCCGGCGACAGCGGTAATCAAAGCCTTCTTTTCCTCGAACTTGGCACGGTCATGGTCGCGGATGATGTACGACACTGTGGTCTCCTCCACCGTGCCGTTGATTTCGGTCAGGTGGAAGAAGCCTTCGTAGCCTTGCGTATAGCGCGGCACCTGTTCCACGGGCAGCATCGCGTTGAGTTCCATGGCGATAAGCATCGAGTTCACCATCTTGTCCTTGCCGTAGCCAGGATGGATGTTGCTGCCTTGGACGTGGATTTTGGCGGCGGCGGCATTGAAGTTTTCGTATTCCAGCTCACCAATTTCACCGCCGTCCATGGTGTAGGCGTACTTCGCACCGAATTTCTTCACATCGAATTTCACCACACCGCGCCCGATTTCTTCATCTGGCGTAAATCCAATCTTGATTTCACCGTGCTTGAAATCGGAGTGCTCCATCATATATTGCGCGGCATACATGATCTCGGCCACACCCGCCTTGTCGTCGGCGCCCAGCAGGGTGGTGCCGTCGGTGGTAATCATTGTTTGCCCCTTATATTGCTGCATTTCAGGAAATTCGGAAACGCGCAGAACGATGTTCTTTTCCTTGTTCAGCAAGATGTCGCCACCGTCGTAGTTCGGAATGATTTGTGGCTTGATGTCCTTGCCCGAAGCATCCGGCGAAGTGTCCACATGGGCGATGAACCCGATGGCGGGGATTTCGCGGTCCACATTCGAGGGGATGGTGGCCATCACATAGCCGTATTCGTCGAGGGCGGCTTCGATGCCCATAGCTCGAAGTTCGTCGCGAAGCATGTTCAACAAGTTCAACTGTTTAACGGTACTTGGCTGCGATTCGGAATTTTCGTCGGAGGTGGTCTCCACCGCGACGTATCTCAGGAATTTGTCTAAAATCTTTTCCATTTTCGTGGGTTTTGAATTGGGCACAAAAATAGAAAATAATTCAATACGACAAAAAACCGCAGCCGGATTGCTCCGAACTGCGGCACCATGAAAAAAAACAGTCTTTCTATGCTTTAGCGCTTTTCAGCATGTTTTTTCGCTCTGTGGCGGTCCTTGGCCCACAGACCATACACTTCGCTCACGTTGCCAGCCGTGGTGAATGCATTGATTTCGTTCTTGCCGAGGAATTCCATCAACTTGGAGAACTCGTCGTTGGAGAGCAAAGCTTCCAACTCAATCGACTTTTCGTTGGTGTAGCCTCCGATGACCTCATAAAGGGTGCAGCCACGCTGCAGTTCATCGATAATGTAGCGACGGATGCGGTCGTAGTCCTTCGAGACGATGCAGACGCGCTTGCGTCGGTTGAGGTTGGCCGTAAACATGTTCACCACCATGCCGTTAATCCACGTAGCAATGAGGCCGATGACGACCATCTGGAACGGGTTGATGAAGAAGGCCGTGAGGCAGATGATGGCACCTGCCACGCTCACCGACTTGCCCATGTCGAAATGCAGGTACTTGTTGACGATCTTGGCCAAAATGTCAAGGCCGCCCGTGGATGCGTTGATGGAGAACATCAGGGTTTGCGCCGCGCTCAGGATGATGACGCAGCAAAGCAAGTCGAACCACGGGTTGCCCATCACCGAAAAGGCTTGGTCGGGAGCGACACCCATATTGATAAGGTATTCGTTGGGCGTGGCCAGGTTTTGCCAAGGGTAAATCCATTCGCAGACCTTAGTCATGGGACCGAGGATTAAGGCGCAATACACCGTCTTTAGGCCAAACTCCTTACCAACAAGAAGATAGGCGAGTACCAGCAGGATGGCGTTGATGATGGTAATCATCGAAGGCAGGCCGATGTTGACGCCCATGCCGTTGAAGATGTTGGTCAGCACGATGGAAAGACCCGAGATGGAGCCTACAATCAGTTTGCTGGGAACGAGGAAATAATAGACGCAGACGCCCGTCATGAACATGCCGAAGGTCATAATCAGCAGCTCGACCCAGAACTTTTTGCTCGCCAAAGCGTGTCCAATTTCGTTCATTATGTCGTTAAACTTAGTCATAAACTATTGATTTTTAATTGTTTAATTCACAAAACACTGATAATTTTTGCGGCTGTAAAGGTCGGAATTCTTTTTGAGATAAAGAAGCGTTTTGGGAAATAATTCTTTCGAGAAGAAAAAACGAAAAACGGCGAAGCCGCCAAGCTTCGCCGATGACGTTTGAAGTGGTAGAATTTTTGCCAAAATCGTGACAAAAAGTTCATTCCTCCTGATTGCGCTTTATGATTTCCATCATTTCCGCAGGCGTGACCACCATATCTATTTTTGGAAAATGCTTGATGTTACCCGTCACCAAAAAAGAATCCTCTTTCGACAAGGCCACTTCGTAAAACACAACATCTTTGGGGTCGGGGGAAACCTCACTGGAAGGCACCCTGCTTGATGCGATGCCGTCTGATTTCATCATTTTGAGGAATTTCTCGATTTTCTCTTTCGGAAGATGAAACCTCTCCCGACCCAGCACATTCTCATACTCTTGAAGAATCTCCTCGCAATACAAAGGAGTGATGTGTTTCTCGCCCAAGCAGTCCAACACTTTTGCCGTTGGCGAGGCTGAATTGCTGGTAATCATCCCCGAAACAATGACATTGGTATCGACGACCGCAAAAATCTTCTTTTTCATTTGCCCTCCCTCGCCAAACGGATTTCTTCATTGATTTCGTCCAAGGTAAGGTCGGGGAACGCGCCTTGTTCCGCCATTTTGCGGATTTCCTGAAACGCACGGCGACCTTCCTCGTGAATCATGTCTTCTTCCGACATTTCAATTCTGAAAGGAATCTCCCGCTTGCGCACGACGGTACGGACAAAAATGTTGAACGCCGTTGAAGCGCTCATGCCAAAGCCTTCGCAAAGTGTGTCGAAGCGGTTTTTCAAGTCTGAATCCAAACGGATAGTATAGGCTGATTGCGACATAATGATGCTATTTTGATGGCAAAGATACAGCATTTTTATGATATTTGATGTTTTTTGTAAAAAAAAGCAAATTTTGCTTAAAAAATGGTAATGTTGCCAAAAATGGTTGGTGACGAAGGTCAGAAACCAATCAAAAAAGACTTAGTTCAAAGAGGGCAAAAAATCGTATCTTTGCGGCGCGAGCAGAAACGGAGGAAGGCTCTGCTGGGGAGCGACCTTCCAAGGGA
>JAFUAA010000007.1 GCA_017460915.1 Bacteroidales bacterium
CAAAAATAATGGCAAGAAAGGTTGTCACATAGGACAAAAACACATATCTTTGCAACGGTTGGAAGAACCGCCTGAATGGGACTTCGGCATTCTGACAACCCAAAATCAAGAAAATCAAGTATAATTAGAAGTCCCCATAAAAAACAAGTATCATGGCTTGGAGCAAAATCCTCATTGATGTGGACTATCAGCCCGCCGACCCTGGTCGTAGGGATCATTATTGTGAACGAACCGAATTGCTGATAAAGGATCTCAAGGTGGGGCAGGGTTTAGTCTACAACGACCCTTCCAACATCTTGCCTTCCATCAAGTTGGTTGGAATCGACAAGAAGGGTGTCACCTTGCAGTCAGATAACATGACGGTGCGTCTGCCCGACTTCAAGGGCAACCTCTTCTCAAAATTGGCTGAAGCCGGTCGCGACTACACCAGCTTCCAGCTCTGGGTTGGCGTGGTGGAGGCCATCGACATTACCCATGACCTCAACTTCCTGCGCCATTTCAACAAGAACAGCCAGATTCTGAGTCTTACCTCGGCCGACGTCGAGGTGTTGAGCAGTTCCGACGATCCTTACGCCATGTACGGCTATGCCAGTTGGCTTGCCGCCAACAACAGAGATGCCAACGACATCAACAAGGCCCTTGACCTCTACGCCAAGGCCGCCGAAGGAGGCTGCCCCGATGCACTGATGGGCGAATCGCTGCTTTGGAGCAGTGGCATCGGAGGTCTCGTGGACTTAACGATCGCCGCCGACCTGCGCGACGAGGCCGTAGCAAAAGGCAGCGAGTTCGCCGCGATGTGTCAGGCCCGCAACCGCATAGCCGGTTTCAATGCCAACAAGGAACCCGAAAAGGTGCTGGAGGAAATCAAGCAGCGCATGACCATAGATAACGACTTTAACCCGCGCTGGTACAGCGTCATGGCATTCGCCTATGAAACTATGGACGACTTGGATAATGCCAAGAGACTGTACCAAAAAGCCATTGAAAACAACGCGGAAGACGCCTATATCTACCTCGCCTACATCTACAAAAACGAAGGCGATGCCGACTCCTACCGCAAACTGATGCTCGAAGGCATTGAACGAGGCTGCGCCCTCTGCTGCACCCTCGATGCCGAAATGGACGAAGACGCGTATCGCGAGCTGAGCCCGACGAAGCAAAACAACCTGAAACGAGAAATCGGCAAGAGGCTGAAACGAGGCATACAGTTGGGCGAAGGTATATGCGCCTACTATCTGGCATTCAACTATTTCCACGGTACACTCGGCTTCAAGCGTGACATCAAAAAAGCCTTCAAATACGCCAACGAGGGCTACCGCCTCGGCGATGCCTTTGCCTGCGACCTTATCATTGACATGCAGAATGACGAGACCCCAGAAGACTTCAAGTTTGACGACAGTCAGACGGCCTTCATGCGTTTGGAAGCGCTTCGTTTTGGCGACGACAGCCAACTCGAAGCGGTGGTGAAAGCCTACCATGCAGGCCTCTATTCCCAGGAAGCCATCCAAGAAGAAATCAGGCGGGAATGGCTGCCCAAATACGTCAAGCCGCTCCCGAAACTCGTCAAGGACGAGATGGAACCCACGGTGCTCATCATCCATCCTGACGCTTACACAGAATATTTGGAAGCTGACCTGAGCAAGTTTGGCATTTGGGATCCTTTCAAGGAAATTGCTCATTTGATTGATGCCGAAGATGCTCGCGACGTGTCGGTTGCCCAACCCTTGCGCGACATCACCAAAGCCGCCGATTTGGAAGAAGGGCGGCATGTGGCCATGTTCTATGACATTGATGCCGAAAAGAAAGGACTGAAAGTCAATCCCGTGGCGACGAAACTGAGCGGCGGCAAGGAAATTCGCGGCTCGGTGGTCATCGCCCTCGAAGGCGAGTTTGTACCTATGGACTGCAACGACAGCGGCTACCGCCCATATTACAGCTTCACCTTCGTTGATGACATCGAGGCCGTCTTCGATGAGATTTACGACCTTATGGATAGTCGGCTCTACACCGATGACGACCTCGAAGACGACGACGGAAGATTCGACCCCTATGTTTAAACCCTTGTGAAATAATCGTTTGCATTTATGAATACCAATATCAATTTGACCGACCTCGACCTGATGGCCATGTTTCGCGTGGCAAAGGAGATAGCTGGCCTTGACAACAACATAACCGTAGAGGAAGGCGAAGTGTTTGTCAGATATGCGCGACCGCTCAACATGAGCGAGGGCCGCATGGACAGGTTCATCAGCGTTGCGGTGAACATGGACTGGCAAAACGCCGTCGACACGATCAAGGATATGAGTCCTGAACTGAAACAGTATGCCTCCAATTTCCTTGCCGAAGTAGCTTTGGCCGACGGCGAGGTGAGCGACGAGGAAGACAGGGCCTATAACACATTCTTGGAAATCTGCGACTTGCCCTACACCAACATAGGGCAGGACGACGACAGCGGCACCGCTGCGCAATCCAAATACAGCAAGCAGGAGCTTTGCGCCATCAACGAGGCATTCCTTAGGGTTTGGGACTCGAGCGATGCCGGCAAAGCGGTGAAATCGGTTTTCTGGGAGCGTTACGATGTTTATGGCGAAACGGGATCAATGAGCGACGACGAGGCTGATTCGGTGCTTTATGTGATGAGTGACGAGAAAAAGGAAGAAGTATCGCGGATGCTCCTCGAAGTCATCTTGTCCAAAGACCCCGACGACAAGGTGTTTTGCGAGGCCGTAAACATTGAGTGCTATTATGACCTCGTGCTAAGCACGGGCTTGCCCGACCTGCTGACCGACCATGTCCTCGACTACAAGAACGAAGAAGATGAAGATGACTGCGGCGAGACTCCCAAAGGCTTGCGCTTCACCCTGCAAGACCTCTATGCCGTTTGGAGCATCGTGAAGCCGAATTTCTCCTATTGCGCCCTATCGTATCCCATCGATGTTTTCTTTGACGATTTTCATGTAAATGAAGACATCTTCTCTAAATTACAGGAAGACAGTTATTTGAAGAATTTGAACATTTATGATAGTGAAGAAAGAATATCACGTCTCGGAACCAGCGAAAGGAATCATATCTCGACCATCTTGGCCGAAACCATTTCAGCCAACTTGGATGATGAAGACATCGGCGTTCTTTTGAGCGAATACAAGACCTTGGTTGACGATTACGGCTTGCCTGACTGCCTTGCCGATTTCTTCGACGGGCATGGCATCTCGGAGTACCGCTCCGGCAAGCAAGCCATCATCAGGGAAGTCAAGATTGAGCCAGACCTTTTCGTCGATGGCCTGAGCCAGACGAAAATCAAGGTGACGGTCAACGTAAAAGGCTGCAAGGATGGCGAGCTGCGCCTCATAGCGAGTGTCTATCATGCCGACGACGACACACCAGTGCCCGCCCCGAATTTCAGGCATTACGGAACGTATAGTTGGGATTATGACGATGTAGGCTTCGTCCTCAGTGTTCACGCGAATTTGTTCCCCACCTACGACTTTTCAGGCTACACTGATGTGGAGCTGCTTCTCCCGAATGACTTGTTGCCCGCCGACAGGGACTATTATATAAAGGTGTGCGTCTATGACCTCGACGAAATGGCGTTCATCAGCTATCCGTTCCATACGCAAGGGTATCGGTTCAAGGCCACGAAGAACGAATACGACCCCGACCTGATAACGCTTCAGCCCACCTACATCGTCGTGAGTTATTTCGAGAAGGATAGGAAGAAAATACCCGGCGACTATCGCGACTATCGTCCGTGCACGATAAGGTTCGAGCAGCCGCTTTTTGGCGACTTTGACCGATTGAAGAAAAGCCTTGGCGCCGAAAGTCTGCAATCTAAGATCAGAACTGGACGGCTTGACGAGATTTCGGAAAAACTTGACCTGCACTTGCCTGAAAAGGAGGAGGGACTGAAATTGTGCATCTCGTTTGATGAAAACGGGGCGCACGGCTACAACAAGCTGAGGGATTTGGCGGGGCTGTTTGGCAACGACGAATACTACGAAACCTTGGTGGTGTGTTTGCAGGACACGGAAAGCGACGGCACGGTTTATGGCTTCAGGTATGTGAGCCAACTGCGCGAGGTGTTGAACGCCTTGGACGAAGCTGTCTATGGATTGGCCTATAACGGCCCGGTTTACGACCAACCCGCACTTGCGGAGGCCTTCAAGAGAAGGTTCTGGTGGCAAGTGGAAAAGGAACTCGGCAAACTGAATTATGAGTCGGTCAATCTCTCCGAAAGGGCGACCGAAATCCCGCCTAAGAGCGTGAAAGTCACCGAGACGAAGGTTTCGCACGTGGTGCTGAACGGCGAGAACCATGTCCGCCTGACCATGAGCTGCCAGATGGACGGCTGCAAGGGATTGTCGTTCACAGGCGAATGCGAGGCTTGTTATGCCGTAGATGGAAGCACAATTGACACAAAGGACTACAAATATATGCAAGGCTATCCCAATATTTTGTGTATCAGTAAATTATTCAAACCGTCCTACAACAGCTCAACTTATAGCGACGTGGAATTCGACTTCCCGCAAAGGCTTTTGCCACAGAAAAGTGCATACGAATTCAAGATTGCTTTCTATCGCAACCCGACGTTCCAGCCTATTGGCAACGCTGTAGTCGTAGGCTCAAAAACAGAAACGCCGACCAACACAGGGAAATCCAGTGGAGCTTACAATGTAATCATCAAGTCGGCGGGCGCCAAGAAATTAGTGGTCATCAAATTGGCAATGGAAATCATGCACTCCGATCTGAAAAAAGCCAAGGATTTGGTGGATGCAGTCCCGAAAATGATAAAGACCTGCGCCAATAAAGACGAAGCATACGCACTTAAGGCCCAACTGGAAGCGGCTGGAGCAGAGGTTGAGGTAATTTATTGCTCATAGATAAAACAAACGACAACATACCATGAACGACAACAAACCCATCTACCAAGGCGGCTGGCAGTTTGGCGACACCATCCGTCAGGAACTCAGAGGTCCCATTGGCGACGGCGAGGTGACCTACCCCAACGGCGACCGTTTCAGTGGCTATTTCCACTTGAGCTATGCCAGCATCAACGGGCCTGCCTACGCCGCCGAAGGCCGTTACGACTTCGCCGACGGCTCGTTTATAGAGAAGGCTTGGATCGACACCAGCTCCGACCAAACCGTCTTCGACCTTCACGGCGTGTTCCGCATCCACCATCCGCAAGGTCCCGACTCTATTGCCATGTTCTTCCGAAACAAACGCTTCGGGTTCGAGTTGGTGATGGCCGAAAACCCTTACGCCATCGAATGGTATGCCGACGAGCGGCTGCGCGAAGTGGAAGTGAAGTCGTGCGACATCGCCGAACTCGACAAAGGCTGCCTGACGCTAACCCTCACGCTTGCTGACGACACGCGAATCGTGCAAAGGGGCGGACGCTACACCTCCAACAACTACAACGAACACGTTTACGAGCCACATACGGATGTCACAGTCTATTTCCCCAACGGCAATAGCATCGACCACTGGGGCTGGGGGCTCAAGTTGATGAAACCATACGACGGCTACCTTACCATACATTGCGCCGAAACGCAGCTGTACCGCGAAGAAAGGTGGAAGGAAGGCTCGATGATTGAAGCCAAGGACTGGGAACGCGACCTCCGTGCGGCCAAGAGCCTGCGCTTGCCTAACCCTCTGGGCGAGGGCGAGGCAGACGCATTGCTTTGGAAAAACGGCCATATCGAATACAGGTTGAAAGGTTGGACGTATGACGGCGAGGTCGATGACGACCGTCCGGAAGGAGAAGGTGTCCTTTCAGGCGACAGATTCAGCCATGAGGGAGAAAGCTACGTGGGCGAGTTTCACGAGGGTCGGGCGCACGGACAAGGCCTATTCGAGAACGCCGAGGCCGGCATCCGTCAGGAAGGCGCTTTCGTGAAAGGCTTCTATCAGGAACCCAATGCTGCCTCAGAGCCAATCATTCTCCATGCCCGTCACGGACATTCGTCGTGGTCGATTAGCAGACAAGGAGAGTGGAAATACGAGGAAAAAGACTTCGAGGCGAAGCTGGACAGACTGCCCTTCTCTGGCTTCGGCGACATCAAAATAGCCCGCATCGAGAAGGATTGCATTACGCTGACCGATTACAGCAACAACGTGAAAGAACTTCACCCGGGCGAAACCGTCCACTATTCCGCCGAAATCGAAGGCCGCGAATGGAGCGACGGCTGCGTCTATGACGGCGACGACTATTCACTTGACCTGACTTGGAACAAATAAGCACCTAACCCAAACATAACTCATGGAAACGACATTCGAAATCACTCACGACCGCGAGTTCCTAAAGCATTTCCTCACCCGTTGGCGCACGTTGAGCATCTCGCCCGAGATGGTGGAACGCCTGAAGAACAGCGACGATTACTATGCCTGCTATGGCTACGGCCGCTGGCTCTATTTTGCCAACCCCGACGGCCAGTCGATAAAGGAAGCGCAAGAAAAACTGACCCTTGCCGCCAACTATGGCTATGTATCCGATGCCCTTGCGGCCTTGGCCGAGATGCACTACATCGGTGTGGTGGCAGAGGATAGGACCGACTATCAGCAATCTGCCTTCCTGATGTACAAGGCAGCGCAGGAAAAGAGCGAACTGTTTCAGTTCCAAGAACTTTACGGCATTATCTATGGCGAGTTAGGATTTAAGGAAGACCCTGAACTGGCCGCCGACATACTGAAAAAACACTTGGAGAAGCATCCCGACAGCGATCCCATCTACTGGGATCTGTTAGGCTTGGCCGTCGCCCAAACCGACAATGACGAGGCGATAAAGTACTACATGAAGTCCGTCGAAATGGGCAATCCCGAAAGTTGTTATTCGCTGGCCAAATACTATTACGACAAAGGCGACAAGTCGCTTTCGCGCCAATTTGCCGAAGAAGGCATGGCCATGGGCGCGGTGAACTGCCACAGGGCCATGGCAGCATTCATGACACAGGATGAGTTCTTGGCCTTGCCTGAAGACGAACAAAAAGAGTTGCACGCGGAGATGGACCGTGGCCTGCGCTATGCCGTGGAGCATTACGACCGTTACGCCTGCTACGTGATGGCTATCATCAAATACAATGGAGAATTGGGCTTCGAGGCCGACACCGCCGAGGCGATTCGCCTTGCTAGGCTCGGTTGCGAGTTGGGCGACAGCCAGTGTTTCGAATTGCTCGCACAGTTGCAAGAAATAGCCGAAGACATCCCCACCGAACTGCGTATCGGCCAAAAAGAGACAGCCAAGCTGTACTTGCAGGCGTTGCGCCGCGGAAGCAGCAGCGATATGGCACTTGAGAGCGTTGCCAGCGCCTATACTGCCAACCTGCTGCCCCGACTCGACAAGGAAATGGAGAGCCTTTGGTTGCCGAAATACTACGAACAAGGTACAGCCAACGACGAATTCCCCAACAGCTTAGGCGTGCTCAAGATTTATCCGCAAGGATACTTCTACGCCGCTGAAGTGGAACAAGACAAGTTCGATTCGCTTGCCGACCTTGCCCAACTCATTGATGCCGATGGAGTTGACATTGTGCATTATTCCGAAGCACTGAACCGCATGTCGAAAGTGCTGTGCCGTGGAGAACATAAAGGCTATCACATAGCTATGGTTGTTGACCGCGACGGTTATGCCAAGGACCTGTCCGACAACATGGTTGGCACCATACTTTACGGTCACGGCTGGGAGATGCGCGGCACGGTGATGCTCGTTCTCGAAGACGAGAAATACAACATCTTCCCGATTAAAGGTGTGGCGTTCTTCAGCATGTGCGTCAAAATGCTCAACGCAGCCACAGACGGACTGACACGCTACCCAACAGAAGATGAGCTAAGCGTATTGGAACCGCCCATTGATGACGCCTTCGAGGAATACGACGACCCCTCATTCTTGGACGACGAGGAGGAAGAAGAATTTTTGGAAGAGGAAGAGGAAGTAGTGGCATCCGAAGAAGACGAGGATGCTGAGCCGAAGAACATCACCGTGAAGATGGCCGACATCAATGAAGCACTCGCGCAATGCAACCTCTGCCGCGACACCATCACGGCACTGCTCCCCAACGAACCTAACTATTGGTTCAGAAGCACCGACGAATTGATGTATCCTATCAAGGATGCTGTGGAGAAAAACATAAAGCGTCACGGCGGCTATATGATTGATGAATGGCAGTATGTCTATGGGGAGCAAGCCCCAAGAGACATCCGCAACCTTGTCAGGTTCTCAATGGAAAGCAAGAATAACGACTAAAACATTGAATATTACATATTTGCAAGCAAATGGACAAAAACGGTAACAGCGAAAAACTGGTGGAGCGTATTCTTGCCAACGTGGACGTGATGCGCGGAAACGCCGAGGAAATGCGGATTTGGAAAAACCTGCCTTTGGCGAAGGAAACCTTTGCACTCATCAAGCAAGTGGGCGACGACGAAGGCCCGTTGGGTAGGGCTATGGGCTGCGAGATGGTGGTGGAAAAGTTCTCGGAATACGATGCGCCGCGCTTCACGCTCGAAATGCTCCGCTACGAGTTGCAACAGTTGCAAATGTCGGAGGAGAAGAGTGACGACCTCACCGAAGAAGACGTTCTAAACCACATCGCCGAGTTGGAGCGCTTCATCGACATTGGGCGCGTCAGCTATGCAGAATACAAGAAGCAAAGCTCTCGCCACTTGGAGTTTGACGAAATCGAACGAACCTCGCTTTGGGAGGAAATCAACCAAGAAGTCGAGGAGGAAACCGACAAACTGTTGGGCGACGAGCCGCGTGGCATGGGCTTTTGCTTTGGCTATTGGAGCGCGAAGCGTGGCGTACTCGCCAAGCGTGGCATAGAATGGAAAGACCCGCACCAGATGAATCCGGGAGTAATGTTCGATTAAAAACAGACGATGATGAGCGAAAACGAGGGACAACAAGTCCGATTCAGGACCAACGAACAAGCGCGCAAGGCCGAGAATGTCACGGCGAACCCGAACCGGAAAACAGGGCTTGGAGCATGTCCGCATTGCGGTGCGTCCATCGAGGAAAAGCATGAGATTTGCCCCGTGTGTGGTCACAAACTTGTGGATTACTGCACTTTCTGCGGCGCACCAATGCTGCACACCGACATCGACTGTCCCGAATGCGGGATGCCCTCCGAAGGCATTGCCTGCCCCGAATGCGACACCTTGAACTTCAGGAGCTTCTGCCGGAAATGCAACAGGCCATTGTCGCGTGCCGCACGTAAGGCGGTCGAGAAAGCCAAGTCGGACCCCAAGGTGCAGGAGGCCGTCCGCCTATTGACAAGGATGGCCGAGTTGGAAGCTGAGTTGAAGAGCCTCGAAGACGACGACACAGACTCTCCCGCCGCCGACACGCCCCACGAACCGACGGAAAAGGAACTGCGCCTGCGCGAGCTGATGGGCAATGTGGGCTTCAAACCGGCGGAGAAACCAAAGACACAGCCAAAGGCAGCCCCTTCGCACAATCGCGAGGCACTGAAGGCTGAATATCAGCGCATGGTGGAGGAAGCCAACAAAGTGTTGGAGTCGATGGTGCCGCCTGCCGGAAGCACCCCTCAGGAACAGCGCAACTATTCCACCTCCCGAAAGGTGGCCGTCATGGAAACCTATAAGGAAAAGGTTCAAGTCAATTACACCGAAAAGGAGGACAGGTTGGGCTGGATATGCAACGAATGTCAGGTGTTTCATAAATGCCCGGAAGAATGTTGCGTAAAGCAATATGGCGGACATTGGGTGACAAGAACCGTCGATGTGTGGAAGACAAAGACCGAAGAAGTCGAAAAACAAAGAAAAGTATATAAAAGGTTAGACTAAACAAGCAACACAAGCTATGGCAGACAACGACAAACCGAGACAAGACGGGAACCATCCCGAACCCTCAGCCGTTCCCAAAAGGTCGCTGAAAAGCTTGGTGAAACAAGCCCATCCCGAACCTGAACCGACAGCGGTAATACCTGAGCCAACCGCAATAAAACCGGAAAGGACAGCGGTGCAATCCGAAAAGACCGCAGTGAAGCCCGAACGAACTGCGGTAAAGCCCGAAAAGACGGCAGTTCCGGAAGGTGTCGCGTCAACGCAAGGTTTTGCATCGTCGCAATCGATGTACCAAGCAGGCGACGGTGTATCGGTGGGCGGCCACAACCTTGACATCGTCCGTTGCTTGGGCAGCGGCACCGAAGGCGAGATCTATGTGGTCAAGGAAGGTAAGAAAACCCTTGCGCTCAAGGCTTGTCACCGTGGCTTCAAGACCAATACGAAAGTGCTGTCGGCCCTGCAACCGCTGAAAGGGAAGGGCTACATTGTTGATATAGAGGAGTTTGGTGATACCTTTGAACTCATGGAATACATAGAGGGCAAAAGTGCGGCAGATGTCAACTTCAATTTCCCCGCCGACCCTAAACACGAGAAGAAGGCGCAAGCCATTCTTGCCATAGTCTGCAATATTGCCATGTGTCTCGACAAGATGCACGAATCCAACGTGTTGCACAAGGATGTCAAGCCTGCCAACATCCTCATCAAGGACACCGAAACTTGGGACTCGGTGCTGTGCGACTTCGGCATCGCCGACCTCATGAAAACCGAGACCAAAGACGGCGTGGTGCGCAAATACTGCGTCACGCGCAGGAACCGCACCCCCATCTATGCCGCTCCCGAGATTTACAGGGAGGACAATGCCATTGTCAACGACGGCAAAAGCATCTCTAGCGAGATGACCCCCAAGGCCGACTTCTATTCGCTCGGAATGACCATCCTATCGCTGTGGTTAGGCGAGGAAGCCATGAACCGCAACGAGCAGGAAAACGCGCTGAAGAAGATCAGAGGCCATGTCGCCGTCCCCGACGACATGCCCGACCCGCTGAACCGCATCACGCGAGGGCTGCTCATCAAGGAACCGACGAAACGCTGGGATTTCAAGTCGATCGACGCATTCATGCACGGCGAGGACGTACCCGTGGAAGAAGACGAAATCATGGCCGACCTCAACATCGTTTATAATGCTGCAAAACACCAAATCGCCCACGACCTGAAGGACTTGGCCCTTTTCATGGATGAAGACCCGCAACTTGCGGAAGGCTACCTCTACAGAGGTCGGCTCAACAAATGGCTCTCCGATTACCCGGAAATCCAGAACCGCCTTGACGACATCGTGGAGAACCGCTACCGCAAAGACCATCAGGGCGGCGTCGTAGCGGCCATCTATGCCTTGTCTCCCGACATGCCTTTCAAGTTGGAAGGCATCGACAAGAAAACGGGTGGGAAGGTGTCGTGCAGCACCTATACATTGAAAGAGGTTTCTGACTTCTACAACCGGGCAGTGGCATCTTATGACACCAATAAATCCGTTGAAAGCCAAAAGTTTGCGGAATGGGTTAGGCAACGCGACCCCAAATTGGCCGATGCATTGCCCAACGAACACATGCTTCGTATACAAACCATCGACCCGCTGTCGGACATCAACCTTTGCAACGACCTCACGGATCCGCATTATGCCATGACGGCCGAGAGAATCGGCAAAGTGCTGAACGATGTCTATAACATCTGTTGGAACAAGTGCAAAGGCAATATTTGGGACTTCGATAGTGGCATGCAGACCCAAGAGTCGCGTTATGGCTATCTCAATGGCAACGCAATCGGTTACATCACTTTCGATTTCCAAACGAAAGAATCGAGTTCTTACATCATCGATTTCATGAAAACCAAGGGCGGGCGTTTCAATAAGCAAATCGACTGGATTGACTATTGCCTTGATTACGAGAGCGACGACAATCAAGAGAAAGCCGGACCCAAAGACGAGGAATATCTCCAGCAAGTGGCATGGATGAAGGTCATCAAGGGCTTTGGCATCGACCCTGTCTATCACCTCGAAGACGAGGACACCGATGTCACCACGGTGAGCGAGTTGTTCAGGTTCCCGAAAAGGGTCCTCAGGAAAGAATACGAGGAACGCGGTCTGAGAGGTTGGCTCGCGGTGCAGCACCACGAGAACCCCGATGCCGACCTCAAGCCTCAATTTACTTATGAGAAACTTCTTCAAGAATACCTTGAGGACGTTGCTAGAATTGATCCTGACGAACCTGCCGTAAAGCGTTTCGAGGAAGCCGCCGACGAAGCCAAACGCCTCATCCGCGAAGGCAAGGGCAAGATTGGCAAGCAAAGCTGGCGCAATGCCACACAATACCTCTTGTCGCTGCTTTTGGGCGTGCTGCCGCTCACCGCGCTTGCCATAGTGCTCGTGGTGAACATCATCATGCATCCCACCGTTGACACATCAGGCATGGGGCTGGAGAATTGGGTCTGGCCGATAGGTCTCCTCGCCGGAGCCATACTCTATTTCGTCCTCGACACCGACGGCTGCCTGATACCTATCATCATAGGCGTTGTGGGAGCCGCTGTGCTCTTTTTCTTGGTGAAGTTCCTCGGGCAGTTCATCTTGTATTTCTACCTTATCGTCGTCTTGGCGGCACTGATCACGTTCACCATCATGACCATTTTCAACAAGAGCGACTACGCCAAGAAAGCACGCAAGTTCGACAAGCCCGGTTTTGAGGAATATGTGCTCGAACCGCTCTACTATGCCTACAGCGACGAAGATGAATTCGACTCATCGCTCAACGGCATGGTTGACGACGCCTACATCGAAAAATGGGGTGAAGACCTCAAAGGCCGCCGCTATTATGTGCTGATATTCATCGCGTCCTCGCTGCTGCTATGGAGCTTCAGCATGCTCTTTCTGCGTGGCGGCACCGAAACGCAGAACCCGTTCGTGCAAAAGATAGCGCACACGTTAGGCTGGGACAAAGTCGAAGAAGAGGCGGCCGATGATAGCATTGCCATGCCTGTGTTGACAGGAAACCTCCAAAAAGGCAGCAAAGGCGAAGCCGTGACAGCGATGCAGAAACGCCTCAAGCAATTAGGCTTCTATGATGAGGAAATCACCGACAATTTCGATGAGTCCACTCGAAAAGCCGTGAAGGCCTTCCAGAAAGCCAACAAGTTGAAAGTGGATGGCGTCGTGGGCGAGAAAACCATGGAGAAGATGTTCTCGCCCGAGGCGATAGGGGCGACAGCCCCGGTGACAAAATAACCTAACGTGAAATCAAATCGATTATGGCATGAATACATGCGGGAAATGCAATAAAGACAATCGCGCCGAGGCAAAGTATTGCCGCTTCTGTGGTGGGACACTCGCCCAAGCGTTTTCCCAAAAGGAGCTTATAGGCAAGTTGGGGATACAGCCCCAACTCGACGAATTGGACAAGAAGCTCCAAGTGGCGAAGACTTTCGCCCAAAGCGGCACCAAAATCGGTCTCGACTGCCTCATCCTTGGCGATTCGGGCACGGGAAAGCGTTTTTTGGCACACCTTGTAGCCGACAAGATGGCCGCGGCTGGCGTGGCAAAACAGCCACCGAAGGAAGTCGATGCCGCCGATTGGGCCGACTTCTTCAACGACTTCGACAAGAACATGGCCGCCCTCAAGGACGGCATTCTCCTCATTACCAATGCGCAAAAGTTGCTGCCCACCTCCAAGTCGAGCGAGGTGAACCAACTCGACAAGCTCTTCACGCGGATGCGCATCACCGAGGGCGCACCCGTGGTGCTGCTTTGTGGCACCCTCAACGATATGACCGGTTTCCTCGAAAACAACAAGGACGTGCATCGCCTATTCGAGTTGGAATTCAGGTTGGAGGCCTTCAAGATGGCCGACCTTTCGGCATTGACACAAATGCTGCTGAAAGATAAATACCATGCCCCGATTTCGGCAGGAGTCGAAGAGTTGCTTGAAGCCCATTTCGCATGGTGCATGCGCCAGAAGGAAGTGGGCTATACCAATGGGCATCTTGCGGAGAAGACCGCCGAAGACCTTTCCGTCAAAGCGGCCTATCGCGGCAGCAAAACGGTGGAGGAGAGGGATATTGACATGGCGGAATGCTTCTTCCCCAAGAGCGAGGAGCAGATATTGGCCGACCTCGACAACTACATTGGCCTGCAAAGCGTGAAGGACGAGATTCGCGCCATCGTGAGCAACGTCAAGATGCGCAAGGAGAAGGGCTTGAAGGAAAAGTTGTTGAAGGACCATTACCTCTTTACGGGCAATCCGGGCACGGGCAAGACCACTTTTGCCCGCAAGTTCGGCGAAGTGCTGAATGCCATCGGTGCCCTGCCTACGGGCCAGTTCGTGGAGATTTCGGGCAAGGACTTCATCGGGCAGTTTGTGGGCGACACCGAGGCCAACGTAAAGAACTACGTCAACAAGGCCATGGGCGGTGTGCTTTTCATCGACGAGTCTTACGCCCTGATGGGTAGCAATGGCGGAAAAGGAGGCTTTGGCCTTGATGCCGTCAACACGCTCTTGAATTTATTGGAAAACCGCAAAGGCGAATTTGTGTGCATCATGGCAGGCTACACCAAGGAAATGGGCGAGTTCGTTCGGATGAACCCCGGAATCCCGTCGCGCTGCAACGTGACGATAGAATTCCCCGACTACTCGGCACGCGAGTTGGAGCAGCTTTTCCGCATGATGCTTGCCCGCAACGACGAGGACACCGTTTTCTCCCTCGACGCAAGGGCGGAGGAAATGCTCCCGAAGGTGTTCGACCGCATGTACCTCAAGCGCAGCGACACCTTCGGCAACGCCCGCGAGGTGCGCAATCTCTTCGACCTCGCCATCAAGCGTCACCGCATGCGCAAGGCGGCTGACGACGTGCTCACCTACGCCGATCTCGTGGGCGAGGCGGAGACGAAGGAGATTTCAGTTGAGGACGTGATGAAGGAGTTGGACGGTTTCGTTGGCATGAAGTCCGTCAAGGAGGCCATACGCCGCATCGCGCAGGAAATAGCCGTGCAGAAACAACTGATAGAGATGGGAGAGGCTTCCGAGGGCCTGACCAAGTTCAACTTTATCCTCACGGGCAATCCCGGAACGGGAAAAAGTACGGTGGCGCGTACCTTCGGCAAAATCTTCAAGGCTTTGGGCGTCACTTCCACCGACCGCGTGGTGGAGAAAGTGCCGTCAGACATCATCGGCATGTATATCAACGAATCCGACAAGAACATGAATGCCGCCATCAACGAGGCAATGGGCGGTATCCTCTTCCTCGACGAGGCCTACGACATCGAGCCGATGGACGAGGCTGGACGCAGCACCAGTTCCGAAGGCAAGAAAGCCGTGCAAATGCTCATGACACGGATGGAAAACGAGGCAGGCAAGTTCGTGGTGGTTTGCGCCGGCTATCCCAAAGAAATGGCCACGTTCATGAACTCCAACCCCGGACTCAAGCGACGCTTCTCGCACACCATCCACATCGACGACTACACGGCCGAGGAGATGCTTCGAATTTTTGAAAACGCAGCCAAGGCCAAGAAATACAACTTCACCCTTGCCGACGATGCTGTGCGCATGAAGGCCCTGAAAATGTTTCAGAACATGGTGGCCATGAAAGACGAAAAGTTCGGCAACGCAGGCGAGGCCATCAAGAAAGTGGCCGAGACCAAGACCAACATCAACAACCGCATCAGCAAACTTCCATTCGACCAATGGACACCCGAAGCGTTACACTCGGCTTTCTTGGAGGACATCCCGTTTGAGGAGCCTGAGAAGGTTTCGGTGGACGATTGCCTAGCGGAACTGAATGACCTTATCGGTCTCGACGGCGTGAAGGCCTCGCTCACCAAGCTCGCCCACACCATCAACAATGAGATAGAGAGCGCCAAGGCCGAGAACCGCAGGCCTGAGATTCCATTGGGACACTACCTGTTCCTCGGCAACCCTGGCACGGGCAAGACCACCGTGGCGCGCCTGATGGGCAAGATACTCTATTCGATGGGCGCCTTGCCGACACCAACTGTCGTAGAGGTTGGGAAGGCCGATCTTGTCGGAAGATATGTCGGCGACACTGAGGCGATTACTTCGCACGTTATTGACACCGCCATGGGAGGCATCCTCTTCATTGACGAGGCTTATCAGCTTGCTTCCGACCAATTTGGCCGCAGCGCCCTCGAAACCCTCGTGGCGCGGCTTGAGAACGACCGTGGCAAGTTCGTCTGCATTGCGGCAGGCTACACGTATGAAATGCAGGCTTTCCTTGCCGAAAACAGTGGCTTCGAGTCGCGCTTCCCTGAGCGCAACCGCATCACTTTCGAAGACTATTCCCCAGCCGAATTGTCCCAAATCTTCATGATTTATGCCCGAAAGGGCGGATACACTCTCGACGCGATGGCCGAGAACGCTGTGCGCGGCAAACTCACCATGATATACAACAATCGCGGTCGCACCTTTGGCAACGGGCGCGATGCCCGCAACCTTTTCGACGAGGTAAAGAGCAACCTTGCCGCCCGTCTTGCCGAGGACGAAGGTCCACACACGGCCGAAGAGAGAAAAACCATAATGATGGAGGATGTGATATGATACAATGTCCAAGCTGTCGGGCGATGATTCCTGACGACAGCGCCTTTTGCGACCAATGCGGCACCGAACTGATGTGGTGCCCCGACTGCAAGCGCCCCAAACCCAACCGTGGGCGCGAATGCCCTGTATGCGGATCCGACTTGGTGCCAGGAAGGAAATACCTGAACGGCAATCCTCCGCAGCCGCAATCGGCGGAAGCACCCCAACCAGTCCATCCAGCACGACTAGCACCGCAGGCCACGGCGACAGCCACTCCATCGGAGCCGACGAAGATGGTTGGCAACGGATGGACGTTGCCCCTCCGCGAAGGTCAGTTTGGGCGAACCTCTGGCATCTATCCCGAGTTTGCCTCGTGCAAATACGTTTCGGGAAACCATGGCAGGTTGGAACGTTCCGGCTCCAATTGGATGGTCATCGACAACGGCTCGACCAACGGTACTTACATCAACGGGCTTAAATTGACCCCTGGGGTAGGCGTTCCCCTCCGCATCGGCGACAAACTGATTGTCGCGACCGTGGAATTTGATATCTTATGAATTAACGGAGGAAAACTACTACAACCATGAAAATCCAAATACAAGCCCTCTGCGACAAAGGCATGGTGCGCGAAAACAACGAAGACGCCATTTCCATTGGCGGCGTTTACCTGCGCGATGATTCCATGCGACTTTCAGTGGACGCGAAAGATAACGGTTATTTTTACCTGCTCGTCTCCGATGGCATGGGTGGCCACGAAAAGGGAGAAGCCGCCAGCGAGATTACCTTGAACGAAATGAAGGAGCAGTTTGCCTTGTTCGACATCAAGCCCGAGACCTTCGAGCATGACATGCAGGAAGCCGGCCGTTACATCTCGTTCAAGCTGAACCAAGCCGCCCACGACCAAGGCCAACAAAAGCCCATGGGCTGCACCCTGACGGGCGTTGTGTGGAGCTATGGGGAGATTTATCTCATCAATGCAGGCGACAGCCGCACCTATCGCCTACGCGATGGTATGTTGCGCCAACTCACCACCGACCAGACCGTGCGGGGCTATACCAACAACCCAGAGGCAAGCAAGTCCCTGCTCAATTGCTTGGGCGGTGGCTTGGACGGGAAAATCATGGTGGAAAACATCACCGGAAAAATCGTTGAGGACGACATGATTCTCATTTGCTCCGATGGCCTCACCGACATGCTGACCGACGAGGAAATCGAAGCCGTCTTGAACGAAGGCCTTGTGGAACACGTCATGACTGATGGATTGGCCGATCAATTGAAGGAAAAAGCTTGTGAAGCAGGTGGTTATGACAATATTTCCGTGATTTTGGCAAAACTTTGAAAGCATGATAAAGATAACGACACAAAAGACCGATGCCGACTTGTTTGGCCGAAGCAAATGGTGGGGCTTTCCCGACATGCCCGACGACCTTGACTACCCGGAAATTCCCGTCAACGATGAAGGCGAAGAATACGACGACCCGCTCACGTTCATTTGCCAGATTCGTTGCGATGAGCTGGCGCCTTACGACGTTGGGAACCTGCTTCCGCATGAGGGAATGCTCTATTTCTTTGGTGCCTTGGACTATTTTTTGGGCAATTTGGACGCGATTTCCAATCCGGGCATGGGAGAGTGGGACGCGCCTTATTTCAAGGTGCTTTACGCGCCTTCCTGCAAGGACTTGCACGCGCACAAAATTGTTTTTGAAGACGGTTCGCCTTTCGGCTTGCCTGCCGAGAGCATCGCGTTTTCCTACGATGCCGAACCCGAATATGACACCCGCCTTTTGGGAGAGCCTTACATCGATGAGGTGCGCGAGGACATGCCTGACATGATTTCGCTTTTGCAAATCGACGAGAATGACGACTGGAACCTCAGATTCTATGACTGCGGCATGGTCAACTTCTTGATTTCCAAGGACGACCTACTGAACCGCCGGTGGCAATACACAAAGTGCTACTTGTTCTCATTCTGAGCAACTTGGAATTCTCTCAGCACTTTCCAAACTAAACCGGCCTCAAAGCCCTTCTGCATGGCATAGGCGGCTAGTTTGCGCTTTTTCTCGAACTCGGTTTCGGCTTTCACGCTTTTGGCCTTGAGTTTTAGTACGTCAATTAGCCTTTGGCGGTAGGTTTCTTCGTCGGTCTGCTCCAAGGCTTCGTCGATAATATCCTTGTCAATGCCTTTCTGCATCAGGTGGAAACGGATTTTGTTCAGTCCCCAACCGCTTTGGTTGACCTTGCCTCGGACGAAACTTCGCGCAAAGCGTTCATCATTGACGAAACGGTTATCCAACAGATAATCAAGGATTTCGTCTTTGGCTTCTTGCGTGATGTCGAAGGTCTTCAACTTATCGGTCACGTCTTTCATGCAGCGTTCCTGATAGGCGCAATATTTGGCCATTTTGTCCAACGCTTGGTCGGGCGTGAGCGGTTTGGCGGGATTTTTCGGCATCAGCAGTCGATTTTAAGGTCGCTTTCGCGAATCCAGCCAATTTTGCGGAGAATGAGGCCGAAAAGCCAAGTCAGCACGGCGGGCAACACAAAGCAAACCAGCAACATACCCATCCACATGTTCATTCCGCCTTCGGGCATGGCAGTGTAGATGCCGATGGGTCCGACGAGGCCGCAAGTACCCATGCCAGAGCCAATCGGGATGTTCTCCAAGTGGAAAATGCAGGTCGAAACAGGCCCCGTGATGGCGGAAGTGAGCAGGACGGGAACCCAGATTTTGGGGTTTTTCACGATGTTGCCCATTTGCAGCATCGAGGTGCCGAGGCCTTGCGCGATGAGTCCGCCCCAACGGTTTTCCCTGAAACTCAATACGGCAAAGCCAATCATTTGGGCACAGCAGCCGGCCGTAGCCGCACCGCCCGCGATGCCGCCCAAGCCGATGGCCAGGCAGATGGCTGCCGAACTGATGGGTAGGGTGAGCACCATGCCGATGACCACCGAGACGACGATACCCATGAGGAACGGCTGCATCAAGGTGGCGTTTTCGATGAAGGTGCCGAGGGCGGTCATTACTTTTTGGATGGGCGCTCCGATGGCAAAAGCCACCAAAACCCCGCTGATGATGACCACGGCAGGCGTCACCAAAATATCGACTTGGGTCTCTTTGTAAACCATCTTGCCCAACTCAGTGGCCACAATGACAGCAACGTAAGCTCCCATCGGGCCGCCCAGTTCGTTGCCGGCAATACCCACGGCGATGGCACTGAACAACACCAGACCCTCGCAGCCTAGTTTATAGGCGATGGCCACGGCGATGGCCGCACCTGTGGCGGCTTTGGCGTATTTCGCGATGGTGACGAAAGCCTCCCAACCCGTCTTGTCGCCCAAAGTCTGGAAGATGGTGCCGATGAGCAGTGAGGCGAAAAGGCCTAACGCCATAGCACCAAGAGCGTCGACAAAATAGGCCTTCCAGGTCATGTCGACGCCCTTGCGCTGCAGGAATGATTTGAACTTGCTCATGATGGGTTTCGGCGTTTCGACAAGCTCAACGACCTTGGTTTTTTGCGGTCCCTGAGCTTGTCGAAGGGCCGTGCTTTATTTAGAATGCAATGCCTTGAATGCCGTTTTCCTTCATCAGGTCGGCGAGTTTGGTGTCGCTTTCATCAACAGCGGCGAGGCAGTTGGTGACGATGCGCACCTGCTTGGCGGGATAGAAGGCAATCAGGTCCTTGGTGGTTTCATACACGCAGTAATCCGTGGCGATGCCGCAGATGTCTATGCCTTCAAAATGTTCGAATTCTTCGATGGTGCGACGCAGTTTTTCGCCACATTGTTCGTTTTGGAAGACGCTGAACTCTTCTTTTTCAGGCAGGGTGCCTTTTTGCATAAAGTGGATGTTAGGGATGTCGGACAAAATATCCATCAACACTTGCTGCAGTGCGGGATACACCTTTTGGCCTTCTGTGCCTTGCACGCAGTGGGGAGGGAAGTCGCCACCTTGTTCGACGAAAGAGCAGTGGTTGGCAGGGTGTTCGTCTTGCGTGACCACAATCCAACCATAGTTTTTCCAAGCCCCTTCTTTCAGTGCGTTGGCGAGGTAATCCATGGCGGCGGGACCATTGGCCGTGGCTAGGCTACCCGTGGTGAAGTCGACTTGCGGGTCGACGATGATGAGCAGACGGTTGGGAAGTTGTGGCTTCTTGACTTTGGCGTCTGCTTGCTCGGTGTTTTCTTGTTCTTTCTTTTGCTTTTTGTCAGCCGTTTCGCTGTTGTTTCCGCAGCCTGTGAGGACAAGGGCGGCGAAGAGCACGATGGCTCCGATGAGGTTTTTCTTCATTAGTCTTATGTGTTTGAAATTTGGTGCAAAAATACTGAATTTTTCATTTGAAAAGCCGTTTTACCCAATCTGGGTGACCAATTCGCCTCAAGGCGTTCTTCACCCACTCGCGGTTTTCGGGTTTGTACCAGAAGAAAAAACGTTGTTGGGCGAGCTTTTCCTCTTTGGTTTTGGCCACGAAAACAGGCTCCAAGGTGTATGGGTCGTAGCCGGAATAGTAGATTTCCGTGGCCAAAGTCATTGGTGTGGGCGTGAAGTCTTGCACTTGTTCCAAATGGTAGCCTAACTCCTTGGTTTTCACGGCGAGGTCGGCCATGTCTTCCAAATAGCAGTCGGGGTGGCTGGAGATGAAATAGGGGATGAGTTGCTGGTTCAGATGCCCCTTTTCGTTGATTTGGTCGAATTTCTTCTTCAGTTTGACGAACATGTCGAACTTAGGCTTGCGCATCAGTTTCAGCACGGCATCGCTGGTGTGCTCGGGCGCCACTTTCAGTCGGCCGCTGACGTGCCTCGTGACCAATTGGCGGAAGTATTCGTCATAGCCCATCGCTCGATTTTCATCGGGCGTGCTGTCGTGCAAAAACAAATCATAACGGATGCCCGAGCCGATGGTCGCCTTCTTGACTTTTGGGTGTGCGTCCACCTCTTTATATATCTCGATGAGTGGATGGTGGTCGGTGTTGAGGTTTTTGCACACCGTGGGTTGCAGGCAGGTGGGGCGGGCGCATTTTTCGCAGAGGCGCTCGTCCTTGCCGCGCATACGGTACATGTTGGCCGACGGCCCGCCAAGGTCGCTGATGTAGCCCTTGAAGTCCTCTATCTCCGTGACTTTCTCCACCTCGCGCATGATGGACTCCTTGCTGCGCGAGGCCACAAATTTGCCCTGGTGCGCCGAGATGGTGCAGAATGCGCAACCTCCAAAGCAGCCCCGATGCAGGTTGACCGAATGACGAATCATCTCGTAGGCCGGAATGGTGCCGCGCTTGGCGTATTTGGGATGTGGCAGGCGGGTGTAGGGCAAGTCAAACGAGGCGTCGATTTGCTCCGTGGTGAAAGTCGGCAAGGGCGGGTTGATGATAAGTCGTTGTTGGCCAATGTCTTGAACAAGCCTCGCCGCATGTTTCTTGTTTGATTCCTCCTCGACGTGGCGGAAGTTGGAGGCGTATTTCTTCTTGTCCTTCAGGCAGGCTTCGTGCGAAACGAGCTCAATGGTCTTGCCGTCGAATTCGGGAAGCGGAGATTTTTTGTCTTGCAGGAAAAAAGTCTGCTTGATGTCGGTCAACTCGCTGATTTTCTTGCCGTTTTGGATGGCTTTGGCGATTTCCACCATAGTGAGTTCGCCCATACCGTACACTCCAATGTCAGCCTTCGAATCGACCAAGATGCTGGGTTTCAGGCAGTCGTCCCAATAGTCGTAATGTGTCACACGGCGCAGCGAGGCCTCGATGCCGCCGATGACGACGGGCACTTCGGGATAGAGTTGCTTGAGGATCGTGCTGTAAACGATGGTGGCACGGTCGGGACGGTAGCCCGCCTCGCCGCCGGGGGTGTAGGCGTCGTTGCTCCGCAGGCGTTTGTTGGCGGTGTAGTGGTTCACCATCGAGTCCATGCAGCCCGCCGAAACCCCGAAAAACAGCCTCGGTTTCCCGAACTTCTTGAAGTCGCGCAAATCGTCTCTCCAGTTGGGTTGTGGGATGAGTGCCACGCGGAAACCGTTGTGTTCCAACACCCTACCAATGACCGCCGCCCCAAACGCCGGATGATCAATGTATGCATCGCCCGTGACGAAGACAATGTCCACCTCGTCCCAGCCGCGCAGGTCGGTTTCTTTTTTGGTAATCGGTAGCCAGTCGAGGAGGGTCATCGGTTGAAGTTATAAAAAAGGTCATTCATTTGCACTTGGTATTGCACGGTGGCGGAGTATTCGTTTTTGGCCAATCCGTGAGGCGTAACCCAGGTGGGAATGATGCCGCACTTGGTTTTCGAGGCATTGACGAAAGCGGCGATGCGAGCATTCAGTTTCCTGTCCTCGCTTGCCGAAATGGTATATTCAGAATGGGTGTATTTGATTTCGCAAAGGTTGATCAAATGGTCGGCGCGTTCGATGATGAGGTCGATTTGTGCTTTAGGTGCGGTGTCGTTCCGCCACGAATAGAATTCCACGGCGATGCGGTCCAGACCCAAGGCATGGCGAATTTGGTATTGGTGCGCAATGCAAATCCTTTCGAAAGCCAGCCCCAGCCAAGTGTTGGTAATGGGCGTGTTAAGATGTTGCTCCCAATAGTCCTCGGTGGTGATTTTCTTGGAAAAGGTGAGGTGAAACAGCGAGAAGAAATCCACCAATTGGTAATAGGCATCCCTCATCTTGGGTTTTCCGTTCACCTTGGAGATGTGGCGTCGGATGAGGTCGCAATGGACGAGATTGTCGAGTTGCTTGGTCAAGGAGCCGCTCGAGGGGGTCTTCAGCGCTTTCTCCAATTCGGAGCGCGTTATGCCTTGCTTGTTTTTTCCTAAGGTCTCCACAATGCGGAGGTAAGGCTCTGGCGACTTGAAAAGCGAGGCATAAAGGCGGTTGTATTCTTGGTTGAGTTCGGCGTTTTTTCGGAAATAGATTCGGTCGATGTTTTGCGCCAGGCTTTCCTGTTTGTCCAAAAGGCTGAGATAATAAGGAATGCCGCCCAGCATCATATAGGTCTCCACAATCATCCGTCGTGGCCATTGTATGCCTTTGGCTTTCAGATAGATTTCGGTTTCGCCCAGATTGAATTGCTGCAAATAGATGCTGCGAGTGATGCGGTCGTGCAGCCCGCCGTGGTTGTTGATGATGTTGTCCACCATCCACGAGGTGGCCGAGCCGCAAACGATGAGGATGACCTCTTTTCGCAACGATGCCCAAGTGTTCCAAAAATGCCCCAAAGCCTTGACGAAGCCCGACTTCGGCGTGTCGAAGCAGGGCAACTCGTCGATGTAAACCACGCAACGGCCTTCATGGTTTTGGCTTTCCAGAGTTGTCTTTAGCATTTCAAAGGCTTCGAGCCAGTTTTTCGGTTTTCGGCCTTGGTAGCCGGCAACGATTAAGGCGCTGGTGAAGGCAAACAACTCGTCCTCCTTTTTTCCGTCGATGATGCCTGTAGCCGAAAAGGCGAAATCGTTCTCGAAGAATTGCTGGATGAGGTAGGTCTTGCCCACACGCCTTCTTCCGTAAACCGCAATGAATTCGGCTTTCCCCGATGCTTGCAGCTTTTGGAGGAGCCGTATCTCCTCTTGCCTTCCGATGAAGTTCTTGTCCATGTCTTTTGTCTGAAATCCAGCCGCAAAGGTACAAAAAATATGTTCGATAGTTCCCCAAAACTCATTTTTTTTGATAGAAATGGGGAGTTATCGCATCGATAAAACCCCAAAACTCGTTTTTTTTTGATAGAAATGGGGGATTATCGATGGTGTTTCCTCCTTTGGTGAAAAATTTTCTGCAAAATTTCCTCTTTCTCCTTGCATAACCCAAAAAGTTTGTATTTTTGCCCCGTCGTTTCGCTTAAAAAGGCTGAGCGGCAAACATATTGGAAGAAAGGCGTTGTACTAACGCTTTATCCGCGGTCATCAGAATCTCGCAAATTCCAACCCTACTGCATGATAAAGCAATAGCCAACGCCCATATGATAGTCTATACGTTCCTCGTATATACTAACACCCTAAGTTCAAGATAGAAGTGCGAAAATCAGGTGTTCGGTCGGTTATCTAAGTGGCGATGCAGAGCAGCAAGCCCTTTTCCCTAAGGTTTTGAATCAGGAGTGCGTTGGGGAAATAGCAATACGGATGAAAAAAGGGAGACCGTTCCAGACTATCACTATCATTCGCCCAGCGAAAGTTGCAAAGGTAAGGGATCGTGGTAATTCGTCACCATGTGAATCGAAATCGGCGAAGCCGAAAAGCCTCGCCGATTTTTTAGGTATAATAGACAGAAATGGTTGGTGAGGTAAGATGTAAATCACTGACAACAAGACGCATAAAAGCGACAAAAAGCAGTTAGATGAAAGCGTTATCATCTAATTGCTTTTTTTATGCCAAAAAGCAGGAAAGAGAGATGC
>JAFUAA010000068.1 GCA_017460915.1 Bacteroidales bacterium
AGACACTACCGTCCTGAAAACCTTGTTCGGCTTATCTAACTTCAACAATGTCAAAGAACAAATTGATAATAGTGAACTGTTATTATTTTAAGTTAAACATTCAAATTAAAACCGTCCAATTTTTTAGTGGACACTAATGAGAAAAAGATATGGATAACAGTGGGCTCAATGTTGGCATCTCTTTTACTAATTATTGTGGCTTGCTCAAAAGATCCAGCCCCTTCTCCGTCTGATGGCGGAGGAAACAGTAGCGAATCTTCGCTATCTGCTCCAACTGGAGTATCTGCTACAGTGAGTGGTTCGCAGATTTGTGTTTCTTGGAATCCTGTGTCAAACGCAAATTATTATGAATTATTCTACTCGTATTTGACTGAAGGACCATCATACGAGAGTATTGGTATTGTAAGGGAAACGGAAATATATATTAGTGCTTCTGAAGGTACTCTTTCGACTGGTGACTATTATTTTAAAATCAAAGCTTTTAATAATTACGGAAGTAGTCCATATAGTTCTATAGCTCACTGTTATTTTTCGTCTGGTGGTAACGGCGGAGGTGGCGGTTCCTCGTCCATTTCTGCTCCGACTGGTGTTTCCGCCGATGTAAGCGGCTCGCAAGTTAGGGTGTCATGGAATAGTGTTTCAAATGCATCGTATTACAGAGTTTATCGTGCATCAAGTAGTAGTGGTTCATATTCGATGTTAGAAACTGCGTATGGTACATATTATTATGATTCTAGTCCAAATACATACAATTATTACAAGGTGACTGCTGTTAATAGCAATGGTTCCGAAAGTGAAAAGAGTGATTATGCCTACTGCTATTATTCCACTGGCGGAGGTGGCGGCGGAGGTGGCAGTGTCACCGTTCCAGATGCTCCAACGGGAGTGACAGCCGAGAACACAGGCCCCGTCCAGTATCCTAGCATTTGCATTTCATGGAATTCTGTCTCCAATGCTACAAGTTACAAGGTGTATAGAAGCACTTCGGCAAGCGGCAGTTATTCTCAAATTGGATCTGAAACATCATATACAACTCTTTATGATAACAATCCAAGACAAGGATATAACTATTATAAAGTAAAAGCATTCAATAGTGCAGGAGGGAGTTCGTATAGTTCATACGCTGTGTATAATCACGATCCAAGCAGTCAATTGTCCCCATGCCCAGTTCATTATACAAGCCATACTGCAACAAGTTATCAGATAACTTTACGATGGACAAATCCTACGACTTCTGGTTGTGGAACTCCAACCACTGCATATCTGAGAGTGAGGAATCCTGATAGTGGCGTTTATGCTGATTTGCAGACCTTGTCGGGGACTGCGACAACAGCATCTTTCAGTTATGGAATGTGGGCTAATTCTGAAGGTTATGTCTATTGTGGCATTATCACGGAAAATTCGGCAGGTACTTCAGGAGGGAATCCTTTGGTCTATAACTGGAAGACAAATACTTGGTATGGCGGTAATGGTCTTGAGTTGACCGAAGAAATGGAAAAAGAATGGGTTAACTTCTCAAATGACAACCAATAATCGTTACAACAATGAAAAAAGTAATCATTCTTACAGTAGCATTCCTCGGTCTGATGCTCTTTTCTCAATGTTCAAAGAGCTCGTCCTGCAAATGTGAAGAGTATGACGCTACCGATAATTACTATTACGGTAGCACAACCATGGACCCCGAATCATAGGGGGCAACCAACTGCAACGATTTGGAAATCAAATTGAGAATGCACGCATTGCAGTCTGGCTACGATGAATACTTCAAATGCCATAAACAGTAAGACTGTAGCTAAGTAAAAATGACAAAGAAAAGAAGTGCTTTTGACACTTCCTTTCTTTGTCTTGTAAAATCGGCAAAATTTGGCAGTGAAGGGTAAGTTGGCGAAAGGCTCACGTCATTTGGGCGTGGGCTATTTTGCTTATTCACTGCCAGGGCGTTTGCCGATGCCTACAAGACGGGTAAGCAATAACGGTTCCGCCCATTTTGTTTGCTTGCCGAAGAGCGAGGCTCCACGAAAGGCAAGGCAGCATGAACGAAGAACCACACATCGGCAACCTCATCAAGGAGGAATTGGAGCGGCAAGGGCGCAGCATCACATGGCTCGCCAAGCAATTGGGCTATTCGCGGCAAAACGCCTACAAAATCTTCAACCGCCCGTGGATTTACACCGACCTGCTGCTCAAAATCAGCGACCTGCTGGATTACGATTTCTTCAAATGTTACTCAGATTGGAGAAACAGCAGGAAAAAGGAGTGAATTTTGTGGAAAAATGCGCTGTATTACGAAAAAGTTGTAATTTTACAGGCAGTTGGTCGCGGACACGGAATGAAAAATGAATTGATTATCAAGACGTAAAGGGACGGCCGAAAGGATGTACCCCCCGCGATAACAAAATAAACCCACACTCGGATAAGGTTAAGCATTGCTCCTTTCAGGTGTGGGTTCTTTTATTTGTCTTTTGTACAACCTGTGGAAAGCAAGGCTTTTCTTGCCTGTTCGGATTTCTTCAACGTAATAGTATTCAGGCCCAATCCGCTTTTCATACACTAAAACTTTGGCTTCATATGTTGTGTCGTGCGGCAAGTTCGATGAGTTCATCGTCGATGTTTTCATCGATAATGCAAAACTTATAGTCGCAAGTGGTTCCAATAAGCTCCACCAATTCGGAAAACGGAATCTTGGTCGGATCTTTGTCGAATGGCTTCTTGTCTGTCATAACTTGTTCGTTTCTCGCTGCAAAGAAACAACACTCGCCAAAACAAAGCCGTTGATTAAACGTTTGTTGTCTACAGTAAGCGTTTGTCGTCGTTTACTGTCGGATTTATAGTTGAAAATCAATAAAATAAATAGTTTCCAATTTTCTATTCGGAAACTGGTAACTGTCAACTATCAACTGTTAACTACTTCCTCGGCTTGTAGCCCGAAGTCTGGAAGATGTCCTGCAAATCCTTGCGCTGCATGAATTGCTGGAGGCTGAGATCATCGTGGGTGGAGACATAGGCACGGATGATGTTCAAGCCGAAAAACTCGCCGAGGCGCGAGGGCGCGTCGTTGCTGTAGGCCTGCGTGAAGGGACCATCGCCGAAAAACATCATGTGAGCATCCAATCCCGCATCGTAGAGGCGCTTGCTGCCCACCACATCGGCCCAAATTTGGCCTTCGTTCTCCACGACCCATTGCCATTGCTTGGAAGAATAGCCAAGCAAAACGCTATCGGCCATCTTGGGGCACATCGCCTCAACGAAAAAGTCGCGTCTTCCATTAAACACCATCTCGTCGACAACCTGCCCCTGCTTGCGCCATTCGTACAAATAATTCATATACAGCTCGTTGGCCAAGTCCTTTGCCAAAGTTGCCTTATTGGTACGCACCGACATGTATTGCGGCATCCCGATTTGATCATAAATCTCATCAACGTCAAGGTACCAATCCAAAGAAATCACCAGCACATCGTCGATGATTTGCACTGGTGGCACGTCAATAATCACACCCGTCACGCATGTAAAAGCCTCTTTAGGCAACTGTATTTCAGGGTAATAATAATGGAAGTGTGCCAACACATCCTCCACCATCGGCTTCACTTGCTTCAAATCAGGGAAAGCGATCTTCACCTTATGATATAAGGTGATGCTGAACGGGTCGGTGGCGAAATCCTTGAGGTATTTCACGGCATCCGTGTCGTTGAGGTCGCCGCTAAGGAACACGCGGTAACGGTCTTGGATTTTCATCAGTTCTTGCTGGAAATCAGCTGTATCGAGGTTAAAAAGCACCTCTTCGTAGCGGTCGAATTCGAGGTCGTACGGCTCAGTTTTCACGTCAATTTGGGCTTTGTAAGCAGGTGCTTTCGGCTGGCAGGAGCCGGCTATGAGGGTCAGTATGACGAGTGCGAGTTGCGTTATGAGCACGGACTGACGTCGCCTGTTTACTAATCTGTCGCCCCTACGGGGCTGGATGGAACTTATTCTCATGATGTTGCGTTTTCTGTGTGAGACAAAATGGCTTGCCGAAGCATTTCGTATGCCATGATGGTGGCGCAGTTGATGACGTTTTCGCAGTCCTTGCCAAAGTTGAAGCATTTGGAAACCACGCCAAGCGACGAGGCCACGCCAATCCACACCGTGCCGACGGGTGTTTCCTCGGTTCCTCCGCTGGGTCCGGCGATGCCCGTGGTGGCCACACCGAAATCGGATTCCATCAGGTTGCGGACACCAACGGCCATTGCATCAACCACTTGCTGACTCACCACCGTGTGCTTTTCAATCGTTTCGGCAGGCACGCCCAGCACTTTGGTTTTCGCTGGTGTGGCGTAGGTGACTGTTGTCCCTCTGAAGACTTCGGAACTTCCCGGAATCAAGGTGATGCGATGGGCAATGTTGCCGCCCGTGCAGCTCTCTGCCGAGGCGAAAGTCATACCTTTATTAATTAATAGGTCGAAAACGGTGCGCTCGATGAGTTGATCCTGCAAAGCGAAAATGTAGTCCGAAATCAGAGGTTTCAGTTTTTCGATTTCGTTGTCCAAAGTCGCGTTGAGCAAGTCGGCATCTTCATGCCGTCCGCTCAGGCGCAAGCGCACCATGCCGTGTTGGGGCAGATAGGCCAGCGAAAGGAATTCGGGCAAAGCCTCTTCCCATTCCTTGATTCGGTCGGCCAAAAACGACTCGCCAATGCCTGTGGTCATCACGACGCGCTTGGCGTAAGGCACCGAATGGAAACGAGCCTTGATGCGCGGCAGCAATTCGTCATTGAAAATGCCCTTCATCTCGAACGGCACGCCAGGCATGAAAACGAAAACGGATCCTTCTTTCTCCAACCACATGCAAGGTGCTGTGCCGTAGGTATTTGGGATATATTGGCACGACTTGGGCAGCATCGTCTGCCCCCGATTGCGCTCGCTCATCTGGAAGCCGCGACGGTTGAAAATCGAGACCATGTTGTCGTAGGCCGCTTGGCAAAACTCCAATTCGGTGTCGAAAAACTTGCAGACAGTAGGTTTGGTGATGTCGTCAGCCGTGGGACCCAAACCGCCCGTGACGAGTACCAAGTCGGCATCCATGCAGGCATGGAGCGCATCAAGGATGGCTTTTTCGCTGTCGCCGATGGCCAGCGCAGAATCGAGTTGGTATCCCGCCGATGCAAGATGCTCGCCGAGCCAAGCCGCGTTGGTGTTAATCACCTGACCGATAAGCAGTTCATCGCCTATGGAGATGTTTTTTATGATGATTCCGCCCATATTTCAAGAAATTTGCGCAAAAATAGAAAATATTACTGATTCAACAATTATTCCTATCTTTGCACTTTCAAATCATTCAAACCATGAATCAACCCATTCCAGCATCGCAACTTGTGCTGAACAACGAGGGCGCGATATACCACTTGAACCTGCATCCCGACCAACTGGCCGACGATGTCATCCTCGTTGGCAACCCCAACCGCGTCGACATGATTGCCTCTTTTTTCGACAAGATCGAGGTGAAACGCGAGAACCGCGAACTCATCAGCCGCACGGGCTGCTTCAACGGCAAGCGCATCACCGCCCTCTCGACCGGCATGGGCACCGACAACCTCGACATCGTGATGAACGAACTCGATGCCTTGGCCAACATCGACTTGAAGACCCGCATGCCCAAAGAGGAGCACCGCACGCTCAACCTGATTCGCCTAGGCACATGCGGTGCCTTGCAGCCCGACATTCCCGTCGGCGACAGCTACGTGGCCACGCGCTATGCCATCGGCTTGGATGGCCTGTTGTATTTCTACGAAAAGAATAGGGAAGTGAACGAAATCGCCATGCGCGACGCCTTCATCGAGCAAATGAACTATCCGCACGACCTGCCCAAGCCTTATGTCGTGGAAGGGTCGAAAACGCTCTTCGACCGCCTGGCGCAAGGCTATTATCAAGGCGTGACTGCCACTGCACCAGGATTTTATGGCCCACAAGGACGCACGTTGAGGATGCATCTCTCCTACCCCGAACTCAACCACAAAATTGAGGCTTTCAACTACAACGATTGGCGCGTGTGCAACTTCGAGATGGAATCGTCGGCGCTCTACGGCCTCGGCAAGATGATGGGCCACAACTGCCTGACCGTTTGCGTGGCCATCGCCAACCGCGTGACGGAACAATTCGCGACCGACTACCATCCTTTTGTAAAAAAGCTTGTTTTGAACACTTTGGAGCGCATTTCGGCCAACTGAGTTCATCAAAAAAAGCGACTTTTTTGAGAAAAATGAGGTTGGTACGAAAAAAATGCCTACTTTTGCCGCCTGATTCGGCAAAATTCGAAAAAATCAATCAACAAATAGTACAAATAAAAGCAATGAAAAAAGTATTTATCACGACTATGGCAGTCTTGGCCGTTTCCGCTTCTGTGATGGCCAATGGACACGTGGACTCGGTTCGTTATCTTACGACCAAGGCCTGGAAAAACTGGTACATTTCGGCCAGCGCTACTGGAAATTGGTGGCAAGGCAGTATGAGAACCCCCGATGGTTTCGCCAACAGCTTTACAGCAGTTGAGTGGGGAAAGCCCACTTTCGGATTCAACGCCTACGTGGGCAAGTGGATTAATCACAAGGTGGCCGTTAGATTGGGTTACAGCAACACCAAAATCAACAGCTATATCTTTGGAAGACATAGCGAGTATGATGCCATCCAATGGCTTTATGGCGATGATCCGCAACTTGCCGAGGCGTACAATGGGATGGAAATCTACAAGACTTCGATGCGCTATCACAGATTGCAAGGCGATTTCATGTTCAGCCCCATTGATTTCTTCCAAGGCTACTATAACGAAAACAGAATTTGGACTCCCGTCCTTTATGTGAGCATGGGTGGTGCCTATACTTCAAACGATTTCTTCGCCATCAAGACCCTTGTTGACAGCCGCAAACAACAGAAAGAAGAGCCGGAAGCCGATCAAATCAAAGGTAACTTTGAACTGGCTCTCGGCGCAGGTCTGTCCAACAATTTCCGTTTGGGCACGCACTGGGATCTCAACCTTGACCTTGGCTGGACATTCCAAAGATGGACTATTGACTCGTGGACTTACGAAATCGGTGGCAACCCTGGTTCCGCTGTCGCAGGTGTCAGACCTAAAAGATTCGACAACATGTACACGGCTTCTCTCGGCGTGATTTACTACTTCAGCAGAGAGTACGACCTGCCCAACAACTGCTGCGACGAAATGGATATCACCCGCCGCAAGCTCGACAGCTTGATGAACCTGCCCGCTCCAGACCCGATTCACGACACCGTTGTGAAATTCGTCAACGTCCAGACTGAAGACATCGTCAGCTATCCTTTCTCCATCTTCTTCAACCGTGACTCCTACCAGTTGATGTCGAGAAGAGACCTGGTCAACTTGCGCGAGATTGCCGAAGTGGCCAAAGCCAACGGCTACAAGCTCCGCCTGAGAGGCTCCTGCGATAGCGCCACCGCTACTCCCGCCTACAACCAGACGCTGTCAGAGAACCGCTGCCGCAAGATCATGGGCGAACTGATGCAGATGGGCATTCCGGAAGACCAAATCATCCTCGTCCCGATGGGCGGCGTGAAGGAACTCGACCCGACGGAATACGACCGCCGCGTGCTCATCGAGCTCATCAAGGAAGCTCCGAAACAATAAAAGCACAACACATACCAAAAAAGCCTGACGAATTTCCGCCAGGCTTTTTTCATGTGGATTCCGAAACACTCGGATCAATACAGGATGCCAACCTCGACGCCAACGAAATTCGTGCTGAGGATGCTACCTGTCTTTCTCTCCAGCTCCTTAATGAAAGCATTGGCCAGGCCATGACTGACCGTGAATTGGGCAAACAGCGAGAAGTTACGGTTCACCTCCATTTCGGTACCCAATCCAAAAAGGAGGGAAGCCTGAAGCATCCGATACTGCTCTGAACGGTCGACATAAACCTCATCAAAATAGGAATAGTTGTAGAACTCGTAACGATCCTTTACGTTATCCGTCAGGTTGAAGCCCAATGAGGCACCAGCCTCAACGTAAGCCCTGATGGAGGGCAGAACCTCGACGCCAATCTTCACCTTAAGCGGAACCTCAAGGTTTTGCGACTTGACCCGACGTTCCACCGGAAGCTGAACCTCGGTCAAGAAACCGTCGACCATCCTTGCGTCTTCGAACTCATACTTCATCCGCATGAAATCGAAATTCAAGCCCGATGAAAACGCAATGCTGTTGGTGAAATAACGGTCGACCACCAAGCCCACATTACCTCCCAAATGCGCCCCCTTGTTGTGAACCACAGTGGAACCCGAACTGGCCCAACCGAACGTAGGCCCCATTTTAATACCATACCTCATCTCTCTCGTCTGGGCATGGCCAGTCATAGCAACAATTGCTAAAAAGCTGACAATTAACAGTTTATTTCTCATAAAAACAAAATTTTGACCTACAAAGATAATTTATTTTGCCGACATTCCCGAAAAATTGAAAAATGATTCCTACTTTTGCAGCAAATTAACTCATTAAACATCACAAAAACCCTTAAAAATGAAAAAGACATTTTTACTGATTGCAGCTCTGCTCATGATGGGCAGCACTGTCTTCGCTGGTGGCGGCTTCGACCTGGCCATCGGCCCGAAAGTCGGTTTCCAAACCGCAAAACTCTCCTACGACAAAGCCGACATCAAATCGGGCTTCGCCAACCACTTCACCGCTGGCGTATTTGGCCGCGTCACCGTTGGCCGTGTCTACGTACAACCCGAGGTGCTCTACTTCAAGACTACCAATGTTTTCAATGTCAGCGTCACTGGAACGGATGAAAACGAGAACCTGTTCAACCTGCCCACTGGCGCCAATGCCAACTTGACCCTTAATTCGATGAACCTGCAAGTGCCCATCCTGATTGGTGTCAACATCATCGATTTGGACGTCGTCACCTTGCGCGCCCAGGTGGGCCCGACCGCCAACTTCACCTTGCAATCGAAGACATTGTTCGACCAAACCTACTCCATCGATGGCACTTCACACAACATGCCTGAAGAGGCCGCCACGACCGACCAAGATTTCGACACCAAAGCCATTTCTTGGGGTCTGCAAGCTGGTTTGGGCGTCGACGTGTTGAAGCGCATCACGTTTGATGTCAATTACAACTTTGGCCTGAGCAAAGTCTTTGGCGCCTTGAACGAAACGACACTGGGCAAGACTTTCGATTTCAACAACATCGACAACACCAAGCAAAACATGTTCATGGTGACCGTGGGCATCAAGCTGCTTTGATTGCCAGTCCAACAACAAACAAAAAAAGAACGACCGCAAGGTGATGTGCCCCCCAGAAGTTGGACGGTTAAACATTAATTATCATGGTAAAGAGTTCGGAATTGCACCGGACTCTTTCCTTTTAGTCTTAACTTGATTCTGTCGTTGTTATAGTAATGTATGTATGCCATA
>JAFUAA010000056.1 GCA_017460915.1 Bacteroidales bacterium
CCGACCATCGCCGACCCGATTCAGGGTGGCGGCTTGTTCCAGCGCGGTGCCGTCAGCGATGAAGCGTACCACGGCAATCGCGATGGCAACACGCCCATGCTGCCCAACCACGGCTCAATCACGAACGAAGACGCCTCAGGGCCTCTCGGCAGCGGCATCGCCGTGCTGCTGGGCCTCGGCGCGGCCTACCTGGTGGGCAAGAAGCGCAACGAGAACTAAGGCTTTTGAGCCTACTGAACTACAATTCATGAAGAAGTGCTGTCGGAAGACGGCACTTTTTTTTGTTCCATTCAAAAATTATTCGTATTATTGCACTTTCAAAAAACGCGATAATCACAAAAATAGGATAATATGATACTCGTGAAACAAGTCGGTGTCTACGTCAACATCCTGAATTGCAGGCTCAAAAAGTATTTAGCCGAGGTCTTCAAGAAGAACCACGTCAACCTGACGGGCGAACAATACCTCGTCATGGACACGCTGTGGAACGAAGGCACTTTGACCCAGCAGGCCATTGCCTTCATCATCCAGAAGGACAAGAACTCGGTGACGCAGTTCATCGACAACCTGGAAAAGAAAGGCCTCGTCACGCGCTCGGTGGCCAAGGAAGACCGTCGCGTCAACAACATCGTCGTCACAGCCGAAGGCATGGCCCTCAAAGACTCCACCAAGCAGTTGGCCATCGAGACGATGAACAAGGCTCTTGAAGGCATCGCCGAGGCTGATTTGCAGACTTTCGTGGCTGTGCTGAAGAAGGTTTGCGCCAACATCAGCGACTTCGGCAAGAATGCCGAAGAACTGGAGCTTTGAGGCGTTTTAGTGATTTTTCGCCAATTGGCATAATAATTGAAGCAAAATTTCCGTATGGAAATATGTATTTTTTATTTTTGCACCCTTAAAATTTCAATGAAATGAACAAGATAACAAAGTTTTTCCTGGCCGTTTTGGTGTTTTCGTTGCTCGCTTCGTGCAACAAAAACGAGGGTAAGGGCGGCACGGGCACCCTTCAAGGCTTCGTGAAACTCGTGCATCATCCCGACGACGACTATACCCTGACGCCCGACACGATGGTCGCGGCCAAGACGGATGTTTTCATCATCTATGGCGACGACCCTTATTTTGGCGACGACGTGGAGACGGGCCCCGATGGCATGTATCAGTTTGAGTACCTGAATCCTGGCGACTATACGGTGTATGCCTATTCCACTTTGCCTTCGGGCGAGAGAGTGGCCGAAAGCAAGACGATCGCCCTCACCCGTGGTGCGGTGGCCCAGGTGCCAACGATCTACATCCACGACGGCAAGGCCTACGGCACCTCCATCGTGAAAGGGCGCGTGTGGGCTTCTTATTATCATAATGGCAGCTGGCGCGGCGAAGGCTGGGCCTACGAACATCGCGTCTACATCCGCAAGGTGGGCGAGGAGTTGCCTTTCGACAACACCCGCGTGGGTCCCGATGGGTATTTTGGCTTCCAAAAGCTGCAACCAGGAGAATATGAGGTTTATACCGTCACCGAAAGCACCAACGAAGTCCCCGACTTCCTTTTCCAAACCATCAAGGTGGGCGAGCCGGGACAGATTTACGAGTTGGAGGAAAGGTTTGAAGTGATAATCAATGTTTAAATCAGAGAATATGAAACGATTAGTGTTAGTATTGGCATTCTTCGCCATCAGCTTTGGAACGTTTGCCCAGTCCGTTTCGGAAAGCACCATCACCAAGCGCGAGAACCGTAAAGGCATGGTGCTGAAGGAGTGGAACACGGCGGCGGGCGACAAACGCGCTTTCCTCGACCGTGTGACGACTTACGACCAGTTTGGCCGCAAGGTGGAGGAAATCGAATACGCGAGCTACGGCCAGAAATGGCGCATTGTGAGCGAGTATCCCGAAAACAGCGACATCACCGCCAAGGTGGTGCGCGAAATCGAGTACAACGACCGCGACAAGGTGGTGCGCATCCGCAAGTTCGAGTATGACGAGGAAGGCGCCAAGGTGAAGCAACTCAACTATTACCCGAACGGCAAGCTGGAGTCGGTGAAGACCTACGAATACGTCCCAAAATAAGCTGTTGTGGAAGAAATCCTCAACATAGTGCAGGGCATGAAGTCCATCACGTTGGACGAAATGAGCGGCGTGAAACTGATGAACCGCATCGATACGAAATATCTGGTGACGGAACAACAGTTGCGCGACATCCTGCTCGGCATTTGCGATGCCTATTACGCCCAAGAGGTGGAAGGAAATCGGCTGTCGCCCTACAGCACGGTGTATTACGACACGCCCGACCTGACAATGTTCCGCATCCACCACGACCGCCATTTGGTGCGCGACAAGGTGCGTGTGCGGACCTACGTCGATTCCGACCTGACCTTCTGCGAGGTGAAGCACAAGAACAACAAAGGCCGCACCAAGAAGAAACGCATCGAGGTGAGGCCCATCCCCAACATCATCGACAACCCCGTGGCGGCGGCATTCCTGACGGAGAAACAGCCTTATCCCGTCAACTCGCTGAGTCCGCATTTGGTTACCATCTTTGACCGTTTCACCTTGGTGAACTACGACAAGACCGAGCGCCTCACCATCGACTGCAACCTGCATTTCGAGAACCTGCGCAACGGCAACACCGCCTCGATGGCGCCGCTCGCCGTGATGGAACTCAAGCAAGACGGTCGCGCCACATCGCGCTTGAAGGATGTGCTTTTCGATTTGAGAATCAGGCCGTTCAAGGTGAGCAAATACTGCATCGGCACGTGCATGACCAGTCCCGACCTGAGGCAGAACCGGTTCAAGAAAAAATTGAGAAGAATAGAGAAATTGAAATCTGTAGAGACACAAAATTTTGCGTCTCTACCAAACGACAAATCAAAATAACACAATATGTTACCCTTACAAATCAACATGCAGGACTTCGATCCTGACATTGCGCGCGAATTTGGAGGTGGTGCCTCGGGCATGGATTTCCTCGGCGTGCCGCTCTTCGACATGCAAAGCCTTTGGACGACCTTGATCCGGTTTGTCTTCAACTGCATCGTCTGTTGGGTCATCATCCATTTCTTCTACTACAAGAAGGCCAACCGCAAGGACTATTACTTCACCTTCATCATGTTTGCCGTGGTCATCTTCCTCATCATCTCGCTGATGGAGAACATGAAGATGAACATCGCCTACGCCCTTGGCCTGTTTGCCATCTTCGGCATGATACGCTACCGAACGGAGACCATCAAAATCCGCGAAATGACCTATCTCTTCGTGGTGATGGGCTTGAGCATCGTCAACGGCATGGCACTCTCGACGAGTTATTCGGAGCTTATCTTGGTCAACCTGCTGATTGTGCTCATCATTTGGGTCCTTGACGGCACCAAGTTGCTGAAGCATACGGCCACGAAGGTCATCCTTTACGACCGCATCGAGAACACCAAGTACGGCAAGGAAGACGACCTGAAAGCCGACCTGATGGAACGCACGGGCCTCGACATCTCGAAGGTGGAGGTGGGGCATATCGACTACCTGCGCGACGTGGCTTTCGTCAAGGTGTATTACACTCCCATCAACGATGAGGTGAATACGATTGACTCGATTACGAAACTGAAGAACTTTGAAGAATAGTGAGAAAACGATTGCTCATAGGGTCTCTTGCCCTTTCGATGGCTGCCTTCGCGCAAAGCGAGCGGACGACCGACTTCGGCGGTATCGCCTCGGCCGAGCTTGAGGTGGGCTTGCCTGCCCAATTCGGCCTGTCGGTGGAGGAGGAGTTGCGTTTTGACCACAACTGCGTCCAATTCGACCGCTGGCTCAACTCCGTTGGAGTGGACTACACCTGCTGGCACAACCGCATGAACATCGGCCTCACCGCCGACTACATCCGTCGGCACAACGACCGTGGCTATTATGAGAACCGTGGCCGTTTGGGTCTTCAGGTGACCTACACGGAAGAATATCGCCGCTTCAGGTTCCAGGTGCGGAGCAAGGCCGTCGGCACCTTCTTCGACGAGCGCACGGGCGAGCACCGCGTCAATCCGCGATTGTATTGGCGCAACCGCCTGAAGGTGACCTATCAGCCAATGAACAGCCGCTTCAAGTATGCCCTCTCGACCGAGTTGTTTTGGCTCACCAACGACCCCAAGGGCAGCTATGTCGACAACTTGCGCACGGTGGCTTCGGTGGAATATCGCCTTTCGCGCCGGCATTACCTGACCGCTTTCGCCCGTATGGACAACGACTTGCAGGTGAAAGAACCCGTCGACCGATTCTATTTTGGCCTGACGTTCAAGGCAAAATACTGAGAAGGACGTAAGTGGATTTACTTATTTTTCTCTAAAACGTCGTTTTTCGAAAAGAAAAACGACGTTTTTTCAAAGTTGTTTCCTATTTTTGTAGTCTCGAAACCATCAAATTCTACTCCATATGACTACAAAACAAAAAATGAAAAGAATCAGCGGCATCAGTCTGTTTTTAGCAGCGATGCTGCTGGGCCTTCTGCCTTCGTGCGGCAAGAAAGGAGCCTCCACAAACTCCTCGAAGGTCTACGTGGAACGTATCCAGCCTGTCAACGAGACTTTGCTGCCATTGCTGGACAGCTACACTTCGGGCGTCATTGCCGCTGGCGAGCCCATCGTGGTGAGTTTCAAGAACCCCGCCGACCTGAAGGTGAAATATGGCGAGACGATCCCTTCCAATGCCTTCAACTTCACGCCTGCGCTGAAGGGTAAGGCCGTCTGGATTGACGAAAACACCGTCGGCTTCCAGTACGACAACATCGACAAGGACCAGAACTACGTTTGCAAGTTCAAGATGTCGGACTTTATCGATGTCAGAGGCGACTCGAACCTTGAGTTTGGATTTGGCGTGCGCCGGCAGAACCTCAGCCTCGTTTCGGCCCTGCCGATTTGCAGCAGCAATGACGAAATGAGTTACTTGTTGCGCGTGGCCTTTGCTACTCCCGTCGACCAAGACGATGTGGCCCAATTGGTTGAAGGTAATAACAATGTGAAAGTGACCACAGCCGGTAACAACGTCTACGATATTGAATTGCCAGGCCTGAAGCGCAAAAATACCGACTACACCTTCCACTTGACCTTGAACGGCAAAGCCGTCGATGCGAAGACCAAGATCGAGCGCGACTTGACCGTTTACGCCAAGGATATGTTCGCCCCCGTGATGTTCGACGTCGACAAGTCGGGCAGCAAGGGTACATTGTTTTTCTCGCAGCCGCTGAAGACCAACCAAAATCTTGACGGTTACGTGAAATTTAACGTGAATAAACTTGGATACAAGGCTGACATCAAAGGCAACCAGATTGATTTTTATTTCGATAAGTCGAATCTCTATAACTACCAGATGGAGGAGTTGACGATGACCGTGGAAAGCGGATTGCGTTCGGCCGACAATGCTGTGTCGCAAACGAGTTACGAATTCCCGTTCGACCTGAATGATGTGGTGCCCAAGGTGCGCTGGACCGACGACGGCGTCATCATTCCCGATGTGGACGAAACCACAGTCTATTTCGATGCCATTTGCCTTAACTCGGTGACGCTGAGGATCGTCCGCATCTTCGACGATAACATTCTTTCGTTCCTGCAAGACAACGATTTGGCTGAGACCTACGGCGTGCGTAAGGCGGGCCGCTTGGAAAAGAAAGTCCGTTTGGCCATCGACAATCCTTACGCCACGCAGTGGAAGACTTTCCCCATCGTGCTTTCCGATTATATAAAGGTGGAGCCTGGCGCGATGTATCTGTTGAGCCTTGATTTCGGTCCTGCCGACTACACTTTCGCCTCCGACGAGATGAAGAATGCCGTGAAAGACAACGCCTCGCTTGAGGCCGATTATTGGGACGGCAACGCTTATGATTACAAGGAATATAGCTACGACGGCGAGTGGGGCGACCCCAACGGACTCTATTTCTATAACTATGTGGAAGAAAAGAAGAATATTGTCGTCAGCGACCTCGCTGTGACGGCCAAGATGGGCCGCAAGGATGTGGTGGATGTCTACGTCTACCGGATTTCAAATGCCCAACCAGCCTCGGGAGCAGAGGTGACGGCCTACAACTTCCAAAGGCAAGAGTTGGCCAAAGGCAAGGTGGATGCGATGGGGCACGTGCAACTGCAATGTGAGAATCGTCCCGCTTTCGTGGTGGCTGCCGACAAGAAAGGCAGCAAGTCGGTCATCAAGTTGAACGATGGCAACGCACTGTCGTATAGCCGTTTCAATGTGGCAGGTGAGCCTGTCGAGAAGGGCGTTGCGGCTTTTGCTTACAGCAACCGTGGCGTGTGGCGTCCGGGCGACGAGCTGCAACTCAACCTGATGCTCAATGATTTCGGGTCGGCGGTGCCGGATGACTATCCCGTCGTTCTCGAAGTGGTTGATGCCACTGGTCGTCTCTATGCCAAGCAAGTGAATACCAAACCCGTGAACGACATCTACTGTTTCACCGTGCCGACCAACGAGGCCGACGAAACTGGCCTTTGGACAGCGCGTTTCAAGGTGGGCACGAGCACCATCACGAAAAACCTGCGCGTGGAGACAGTGAAACCCAACCGCTTGGAAATCAACTTCAGTTTGCCGGAAGTCGTCAGCTTGTCGAAGAATGAGCGTTTGACTCTGACTTCGAAATGGCTCAACGGCATGAAAGCCAATAACCTGAATACCGAGGTTGACGTGAAGTTGCGCGGCGGCGAGACCACGTTCATGGACTTCGCCAATTATAGTTTTGTCAACGAAACGCAAAGCTTTGAGCCGCAAGAAATCTCAATCTTTAGTGGACAACTGAACGCCGAGGGCGTGGCCAGTGTTGGTTTTGGCCCGTTGAAAGATGTCTATGCTTCCCGGATGATGAACGGCACCTTCACGGTGAAGGTCTTCGAGCAAGGTGGCGATTTCAGTATTGCTTCGTTCACTTCGAAGCTCTCGCCTTACGAGCGTTATGTGGGTGTCGACCTGCCTGAAAGCACTGCAAAATATGGCAGTTATTACGACACCAACAAGGACTGGAAGTTTAAAATTGCCATGGTCAATGAGGATGGGACAGCCTGCAAGTCGTCGGTGGCGTTGAATTACGCGCTCTACAAGTTGGATTCCTATTGGTGGTGGTCGAGCGAGGACTATTATTCCTTGCAGCGTTACGCTTCGGGTACCTATAAGTCCCCCGCCCAAAACGGCACTTTGACCTGCAACGGTACGACTTCTGTCACCTTCAACATCCCGAACGACAAATGGGGCAGCTATCTCTTCGTCGTCAGCGACAAGCAGGGCGGTCACCAATTCGCCAAGGTCATCAGCTTCGACTGGGGCTATGGCCACTCGTCGTCGGCATCGGGCGCTCCGGCCCAACTGTCGATGAAGACCTCGGCAGAGAGTTATCAGGTGGGCGATAAGATGGTGGTCACGTTCCCAGCCAACAGCCAAGCCAAGGCCCTCGTGACGGTGGAAGCCAACGACCGCGTGCTGCAATCCATGTTGGTGGAAAACCTCGGTGAGGAAGGTAAGGTGGAAATCACGGCCACGGAAGAGATGATCCCGAATGTGTATGTCTACGTGGCGCTGATTCAGCCGCATGACGCCGCCAACGACCTGCCCATCCGCCTCTATGGCGTGGCACCGGTGAAGGTGGAGAACAAGAAACTGCAACTGCAGCCCAACATCAACGTGCCTGAGACGGCCAACACGAAGAAGAAAATCGACGTGAAGGTGACGGAGGCCAGCAAGCAAGCCATGACCTACACCTTGGCCGTGGTCGATGAAGGCATCCTTGGCCTGACCAACTTCAAGACCCCGAATCCTTACGGCTACTTCAACAGCAAACAAGCCTTGAGCGTGCGCACGTGGGACAACTACGCCTCGGTGGTGGATGCGTTCACTGGCGAGCTGGGTTCGGTTTATGCCATCGGTGGTGACGGCATGCTCAATCAAGACATTACTTTGGACAAACGCTTCAAGGCATTCGCCGTCACTCTTGGACCTTTCGAACTGAAGGCAGGCGAGACCAACACCCATAGCTTCGAAGTGCCGCAATGTTCGGGCGCTTTGCGCTTTATGGTGGTGGCCAAAGGCAATGGCAAGGCTTTCGGCTCGGCCGAAAAGCGCATGACCGTGGTCGATCCGATCAATCTTTTCGCCTCGGCACCTCGTGTGGTGGCACCTGGCGATGAACTGAACCTGAAGGTGCAAGTGCAAGCCCCAACGATGAAGAACAAGACCCTTGAGGTGAAGTTCAACAACAAGAACCTCGAACCCGTCGGCGCGCTGCCCACTTTGGTGAAGATTGACGGCAACGGTGAAGGTATTGTTGCTGTCAGAACCAGTATTCCTAAGGTTTTGGGCAATGCCGTGCTCGATGTTTCGGTGACGGGCGAAGGCTACACCGCCCAATCGTCGACGGAGATGCCGATCCGTATGCCTTACGCCGAACGTCGCAACACCATCACCAAGGAAATCGAGGCTGGACAGACGCTGAGCATCCCGTTCGATCTGGCTGGTATGGACGGTACGCAGCAAGGCAATATCACCGTGTCGTCGTTGCTGCCCGTCGACCTCTTCGGTCGCATCGATTACCTGATGGATTATCCTCACGGCTGCCTCGAACAGCTGACTTCCAAGGCCTTCCCGCAGCTTTATCTCAATTATTTCGTCCAACTCGACGACAAGGAGAACACGAGGAACAACATCGAGTCGGCCATCACCAAACTGAAGTCGTACCAGAAGTCCGACAACTCGATGACCAACTGGGTCGGTGGCCGATATGTCGACCCATGGACTGAAATCTACGCCTTGCATTTCTTGGTCGAGGCCAATAAGCAAGGCTACAACGTGCCGCAATACTTCCTCGATGCACTGTTGAGCTATCAGGCCAACCGCGCCAAAGAGTGGAGAAACAACCCCGACTACAAGCAAGGCGAGACCATCCAAGCCTATCGTCTCTTCGTGTTGGCTCTGGCTGGCAAGGCTGAGATGGGCGCGATGAACCGCTTCAAGGAAATCGAGATGAACTACGACCTGACCAAGGCTTTGGCTGCCGCCGCCTTCGCCCAGACGGGTAAGACGAGCATTGCCCAGGGCCTGTTGCCCAACGTCGAGGAAGGTCAGCCCATGTCCGACTACTACACCTCGTTTGGCTCGCGCACCCGCGACCTCGCCATGCTGACCTACACGCAGATGCTGTGTGATGTGGACCAGCAAACGGTGCAGAACAACATCAACTCGGTGTGCCGCATGCTGAGCAGCAACCGTTGGATGGATACGCAGACCACCGCATTCTCGCTCTTCGTCTTAGGCAAGTACGCCGAGAAGATGGACGTTGGCAAGGCCAACCTGTCGGCCACCGTCAAGGTGAACGGCGAGGAGCGCACTTTGAACACCAACATGGCTTCGGTGGGCTTTGGCTTTGCGCCGCAACTGGGCAGCAATACGGTTGAAATCAAGAACAACACCGAACAGAAGATGGTGGCTAACCTCTTCACCAAGACCTCGGTGGCCGAATACGACATGAACGAAAGCGGCAACCTGATCTCGATGACGGTGAACTATTTCGACAAGAATGGTAGCCCCGTGAACCTGTCGGCCTTGAATGCAGGCACCGACTTGCATGTGCAGGTGACGGTCAGCAACCCGAGTGAGTGGCAGGTCACGGAACTGGCGCTGTCATACTACCTGCCTTCGGGTTGGGAGCTGGTCAACGACCGCCTCAGCGGCGACATGACCGGTAACGAAGACGCCAAGCACATCGACCTGCGCGACGACCGCGCCTATTTCTATTTCGACCTCATGCCGCGTTCGAAGAAGACCTTCACCTTGAAGGCCAACGCCACCTACGAAGGCAACTACATGATTCCCGCCGTGCGTTGCGAGGACATGTACAACGCCGAGATTTATTATCAGATTCCTACACGGGGCTGTGTGGTTAAGTAAACAATTTGTGATTTACAAATGGCAATCAATTCCGCAGCTTTCCGTTTTGGGAGGCTGCGGAATTTTTTCGGGCCATAATAGAGGAAAAATGCTTAATATTGCAGGGTGAAAAAGGTATTGTTATGAGCAAGTCAATAAACATTTTGGACAAGGACTATGTTCAGTGGATTAAGGAATTGAGCAGCCGTTACCGCAGAAGCCAGATCAAGGCGGCGGTGAAGGTGAACGAGGAGATGCTTCGGTTCTATTGGGAATTGGGGCGGGATATTGTGGAGCGCGATGCGGAGAACAAGTATGGCAAAAGGTTCTATGCCACGTTGAGCAAAGATTTGGAAAACGAACTCGGCGCAAGTGGATTCTCGGTGACGAATCTGAAGTATTCGAAGTACTTTTTTTGCCTTTATAACGAAGTCCTTCAATCTTATTTGAATGATACGGGGAATCGTCCACAACTTGCGGACGGTTTGTCCAATGAAATTCGTCCACAACTTGTGGACAAATCTAAAGGAGAGTCTTCGCTTCAAGTTGGGGCAACATTCATAGAGCTAGTAATGCATGATATGTTTTCCATACCTTGGGGGCATCATCGCTTCATCATTGACAAGTGCAAAGGTGATTCGCAAAAAGCGCTTTTCTATGTTCGTCAGACCGTCGAAAACGGGTGGAGCCGTTCCATGTTGCTCAACTTCCTCGACACCGATCTCTATGAGCGGCAAGGCAAGGCACTGACCAATTTCAACAGGACACTGCCTGAAGAAACGAGCGACTTGGCACAAGAACTCACAAAAGACCCATACGACTTTGCCTTCACGGGAATAACGGGACGCTACAACGAGCGTTTGTTGAAAGATGCCTTGTTGAACAACATAACACGGTTTTTGGTTGAGCTTGGGACTGGATTTGCATACGTGGGCAAAGAATATCGTTTGCAAGTGGGCGAGCGGGAGCAATTCATAGATTTGCTGTTCTATAACCTGAATCTCTCTTGCTATGTGGTCGTTGAGGTGAAAATCGGGAAGTTCGAGTTCGCCGATGTGGGGCAATTAGGTGGCTATGTCGTTTCGTGCAATCACATCCTGAGAAAAGAAGGTCGCGATAATCCCACCATTGGCTTGCTCATCTGCAAAGAGAAAGACCGTATCCAAGCGCAATATGCTTTGGAATCGAGCAGCCAGCCCCTTGGTATTTCAGAATACGAGTTGGAAAAATTCTATCCCGAGAAGTTGGAAGGCACAATTCCTACCATCAAGGAGATTGAAGAGAAGCTGAAAGATTTTCCAGAGTGATGGGGCGATGAAATGGCTCGCAAGACATAAGAAAACGAAAACCGTGATTTTGGCTCTTGCGGGCCTTTTCATCGCCTTTCTCTGCATCCCCGTCCCGAAGTTCGACGAGCCGTATTCCACCGTTCTGACCGCCAAAGACGGCGAACTGCTCGGCGCGAAGATTGCCGATGATGGGCAGTGGCGTTTTCCCGCCACCAACGGCTATTCCCCGAAGTACATCGCCTGCTTGCTGGAGTACGAAGACCGCTGGTTTTTCCTGCATCCGGGCTTCAATCCCGTTTCCTTCGTCAAGTCGTTCATCGACAATGTGAAAGCAGGCGAGGTGGTGCGTGGCGGCAGCACCATCTCGATGCAGGTGGTCAGGATGTCGCGCGACAACCCGCCGCGTACCTATGCCGAGAAGCTATGGGAAGTCATCCTCGCCATGCGTCTCGAACTGCATTATTCCAAATGCTCCATCCTCGACCTTTATGCCGCCAATGCGCCTTTCGGCGGCAATGTGGTGGGCATCGATGCGGCGGCGTGGCGTTATTTCCACACCACGCCCGACGAGCTGAGCTGGGGCGAGGCGGCCACCCTCGCGGTGCTGCCCAATGCGCCCGCTTTGATTCATCCTGGCCGCTCCCGCGACCGATTGGAGCAGAAACGCAATGACTTGCTTCAGCGTTTGCCCCATTCCGAAACTTTCATCCCCAAACGCTTTGCTATCCCCAAACTTGCTGAAGAAGATGCCGAATTGGCCATGATGGAGTCCATTCCCGACAAGCCTTTCGACATGCCGGTGCTGGCCTATCATTACTTGAGCCAGGAGGACAAAACCGCCCATGGAACGCAAATCTCTTCCACCCTTGACTATCATCTGCAACATGCCATTTTGGAGCTCATGGATCGTCACCACGAGACGAACCTGATGAACAACATCGACAATGCGGCGGTTTATGTGGTGGATTATCTGAAAGATGAAATCGTTGCCTATGTGGGCAACAACGCTGATGCCGAAGACGCCCGAATGGTCGACATGGTGCGGGCGCGACGCTCCACGGGCAGCATCCTCAAGCCTTTCCTCTTCGCGGCCATGCTTGACGAGGGCACTTTGCTTCCTCAGATGGTCTTACCTGACATACCGATGAGCCTCTCTGGCTTCACACCGAAGAACTACAGCGGTGAGTACTGGGGCGCGGTGCCTGCCGACAAAGCCCTGCAAAACTCGCTCAACGCGCCTTTTGTCCATTTGTTGCGTGAATATGGTCAACAGCGTTTTCATGCTTTGTTGAAGCAGCTGCCCCTGAAGGGCCTCGTCTTCGATGCCGATCATTACGGCTTGTCGCTCATCGTGGGAGGGGCAGAGGCTTCGCTTTTCGACATCACCAACGCCTATGCCAAGATGGGGCGCAAGTTGTCGGTGCACGTCAACGAGCAGTTCAACGAGAAGGTCGACGATAGGATTTCGCCGTTTTCGGCGGAGGCCATTGCCGAGACTTTCCATGTGATGAAAGGCTTGACGCGCCCGACGAGCCAGATAGGGTGGGGGGGCTTCTCGTCTTCGGCGCAGGTGGCGTGGAAAACGGGCACCAGCTTCGGCTTCAAGGACGCTTGGGCAGTGGGCCTCACCGACCGTTATGTGGTGGGCGTCTGGGTGGGCAACTCCGACGGCGAAGGCCGCCCTGGCTTGACCGGCGCGGGCGTGGCGGCACCAATTCTTTTTGATGTGGTCGGCAAACTCAATGACAGTTACCGCTATCCTGCCAACACTTCGGAAAGTGTGGAGATTGAGGTCTGTGCCGAGTCAGGCTATCCCAAGTCGGAGTGTTGCCCGAGTACCAAGAAAATCCGCGTCTGCAATTTGGAGAACCAAACGGGCGTGTGCCCTTATCATAAAAAGGTGTTCCTCGATGCCTCGCGCCAGTATCAGGTGCGCCCCGACTGCTATCCCGTCGACCAGAAATGCTACGAGGTGTATTATGTTCTGCCGCCCGTGATGGAGTGGTTCTACAAGAAGCATTCGCCGCTGTTCCGACCACTGCCGGCCTTTTATCCTGGCTGTGGCACGGCGCATCCCGACGAGGTGATGGCCTTCGTCTATCCCAAGAGCGATGCTAAGGTGAGCATCCCTATCGGCATCCGTGGCGACCGCCAGCAGGTGATTTTCGAAATCGCGCACCGCAACCCGCAGAAAACGATTTTTTGGACCTTGAACGAGCATTTTTTGGGCCAAACCCGCCTCAACCACCAGATGCCCATCGACGTGGAGAAAGGCACCTACACGCTCCGTTGCGTCGATGAGGACGGCGTGGAGCTGTTGAGGAAGGTTGTGGTGCAATGAAAATCCGCTTAAAAGAATAATAGCATGGCGTTTTTCATGGAACTTTGACCAAAACTCCAAAAAAATCGGAGTTTTGGTCAAGGTTTTCAAAAACAAATCACTTTGTTCGTAACGCAACCGTGGTTACCGTAACCGCGGTTGCGTTAATTGGTTAGTCGATGGCCGACATGTAACGCCATATATGGTGCATTAACTCTAATTATTTCATTATATTTGCAACCTAAAAACATTCTTATCGAAGGAAAATAGGATAATATATAATTTGTAACATATTGATATTAAAGCGTTTAGCTTTCTTTTGTAACTTGGAAAATCCGGAAAATCGACTGAGTGCAACGGAAAAAGGGCAAGACGCTCGCGATTCTGTCGTGAGTCTTGTTATCGTTGTACTGGGCAATTCCGGAGCCTTCCAAGTTCGTAGCGGGCTCACGACTTTTATGTAGAACACACGGAATCGCGATGGAACATCTTCACTTCGGGCATATGATACAAGCCGAAATCAAGCGGCAGGGGCGCACCGTTACCTGGTTTGCCCATGCCATCCATTGCGACCGCACCAATGCCTATAAGATCTTCGCTAACAGTCACATCGACACCGAACTCCTTCTGCGCATCTCGCGGGTGCTGGGCCACAACTTCTTCCAGGATGCCGCCAACCACCTCAGGACTCAAGACAACATCTGATTTCCCGTCCTCCCATGCCAAAAAACACCGTAGCGAATTTATCCACACTATTGTAGCGTATTGCGAAACATTGACGCTCGGCTGATTAAGGAGAATATGCCGACCTTTGTCGCCGAAATCTAAACAGCCGAGGGCATATGATGTCCCAAGGCAAAACAAGTGAACGACAAAGCATGCAAAATCCTGTGGATATGCACGTTGGCCACTATCTGAGCCTTGAGCTTGAGGCGCATGGACATGACGTCCGTTGGCTGGCCGAACGCACGGGCATGGAGACCGAACAGCTACGCCTTTTGTTGGCCAGCGCCAACATGGAGGCAGCGCTCTTCGTGAGGCTGGGCGAAACGATTGACCCACACTTCCTCCAAGGCCTCGAGCAACGAATGTTGGCAGGGCATGCGAACGGGTAACGAATAAGAAGACAATAAATAATAGTAACAACAAACACAGTAAAATGCAAATGAACCACAACGACAACACAACGAAACGTCTGGCCGCCCTCGGCCACGGCAAATGGAAACGCGCCCTCAGGCACACCTTTATTATTATAGGGATGCTGACGCTGGGCGCTGGCAGCATGAGTGCTTGGGCACAGGAACCGACCCCGCCGCCCGATGGCTTGCACATGAGCAAGGAGTGGTATCCCACCAATGAAGACGGCACAGAAGGCTACTTACTATTGCAAACTTTTGTGACCGGCGAATCCATGACGCTGACACAGGAAATCTCCGTACCCACGGATATTGCCATCGTAGTGGACCAATCAAACTCAATGACGGCGCCATTTGGCTCTACCACGAGACTTGCCGCCTTGAAGACGGCTGTCAGCAACTTCCTGACGCAGATTTACCAAGACGATGTCGACAAGCACGTGGCCGAAACCTACGGCACCGGCCATAGGGTGGCCATCATTGGCTTTGGTGGCAGGGAACCGTCTTACACCGGGACGGAATTGCTGACACCTTCAGCCGTCAACTATAGTCAACTTACGAATAACACCCAAACCGCCAAAGACCGTTACAAAGCCGCACTGCTGAAGGTCAACAACAGGACCGGAGAGGAGAATCAGTATAACCAGACCTTGACCACGGCGGCAAACAGCATTGCGGCCAAAGGCGCCACCTATATGAAATTTGGCCTCGAGATGGCCAAGGGTGTCATGGACAATAGGGACGGTGCCACCTATATGGACAAAGGCGTGGCAATGACACGACCTTTTGTGGTGGTGTTCTTTACGGACGGAAGCCCAGGTGGCACAGACAAGGACAATTATTTTACGCAGACTACGGCTGCTTCTGATGTTGGGAATAATCAGACGGAAGCCGATGCCGCTGTTGCGGAGGCAAAAAAGCTAAAGCAAGCCAATGCCACCATATTCACCGTTGGCGTATTTGCCAATGCCGATGCCTCACATCCATATAGGACCAAGGATCCAGGCAGTAGTTATCCCAAAAATTGGCACGCTTACTCGGGACCTGCTTATCCTTGTGCCCATAACGGCCTCATGCATTACATATCCAGCAACTATACCGCAGATGAAGCCAGTACTTGGTCGGGTCTGACCACACAGGCGAACATGGGAAACGCCGATTACATCAATGCCCACAACAAAGGCTATTACCTCCCCGCCAGTGATGCAGAGGGCTTGTCGCAAGTGTTCACCACCATTGCCAGTAGCATCTCGCAAGAGTCGGTCTCGGTGGACTTGGGCAAGGAAACCATCGTGCAGGATGTCATTTCCACAAGCTTCACCCTGCCCGAGGGCGCTGGCTCCAACATCACGGCCTATGCCCCTAGATATATAGGCAACGGCACCTTTGAGGAAAGCGATTTCGAAGCCATCAACGACGATGGTGTGCTCTCCTTGAATGATGACGGCGTAGTGGTGAACGGTGGCGAAAACAAGCTGCCCAGCAACGTCATCAGCTTGAGCCCCGATGGAAAGACCGTACAGTTCGCCAACTTCAACTTCAAGACCATGTGGTGTGGTTTGGAGGATGACAGCCCTCACGGACGCCGGCTGGTGCTCAAGATACCGTTGGTCGTGGAGGGCGGCGTTTGGGGCGACGAAATCGCCACCAATGGCCCCATGTCGGTCATTTTCCCCAACGGCGAGACCGCAACACCGATAGGTCCGTTCAACACGCCTACGGCCAATGTCATGGGCGCGGTGTGGACGGAAATCGTCACCGCTAAGCCCGACTCCTTCAACGAAAACCAAGATCCCATTGAGATTGGGACTCCCGAAGACTTGGCTTGGTTCATCAGCTACGTGAACGGCCGTAAAGGCTATGCCAATGAAGACGAAAACAACCGCACCCCGCATCCCGGTGCCAACGCCATCCTGATGGCCGACATCGACATGAGCGCCCACAACTGGGTGGCCATCGGTGCGGGAACCACAGGATATGCAGGCACTTTTGACGGCAATGGCCATGTCATCACGGGCCTGAAGAACAATGCCTCAAAACACTGCAAGATGAACAACACCGTAGTGGTCTATCCAGGCATGTTCTCCAATGTGAAGGGAACGGTGAAAAACGTCTTCGTCTTGGACAGCGACTTCCGTGCCCGCAACCATGCCGACGAGAACAACCATTTCATCCACTTCGGCATCATCGCCGACACCTTGTCGACGGACGGCCAAATCTTCAACTGCGAGGCAGCGGGCAGGCTTAGCGTCAACAACGACAAGAAGACCGAAGGACAACTTGAAAGAGACCAGCAGATTATCCTTGGCGGTTTGGTGGGCTACAACAATGGCGGCATCATCCACTCCGCGATGGCGATGGCCTCACTTACGGGCTACACCATGGGCGGCATGATTGGCCAAAACGAAGGAAGCTTTGCCAATGGTTTCACCAATGGTGTGTACAACTACCTTTACAACAACTGCACGAAACCGGTTGGCGGCATCGCGGGCAGCAATCCCACAGGCAGCATTGCGAACTGCTATGTGCGTTTCTCACGTCCCAGCATCGGCCTTGAACATGCCAGCTTCGGCCAGGTGGTGGGGCAGGGCAGCTTCACGGCGGAAAGTTGCTACACCCCGCAAAGCGCCAGCCAAGGCGAAGTGACCACCACAAACACCGCCTGGAATGCGACGGTTCCCGTTCAGGGCGCGTCAGCCAACACTTACTCCAACACCCGCAATCCCTCCTTGATTCGTGAGGCACGAAGCAACGACAACATGGTGGGCGGCGAGTGGGGCACTGCGGCTGACTATAGTGTGATTATAGGCGGCACTCCGCTATTCAAGAAGCTGAACGAAGGCGTGTCGGATGGGCAAGCCACATGGAAACGCACCACGGCAGGCAACTACAACGAGGCTTCCCATTCAGGCAACATCAATGGCGACTATCCCGTGCTGGCCATTGGCGACTTCAAATGCTTGGCCTCCTCCGATGGCGTCGGCATCGACTATGCCAAATCGCTTGACCAAATGCTCGTGCGTCACAATACTGGTAGCGTGAACGGGCAAACCACGTTGGACGACCGCTACAAGAAAACACAGCATGCGGCCATCTATGGCGGTGCCATCTATCTTTACCAAAACGATGATGCTGTCACCGAGAGCACTGCCTCGGCAAGCAAGGATGGCGTTGGCACTGTGGTCTATATCGACGAAAACGTCAGCCTCTTGCAGGATGCAGGTTCTGTTATTGAAGCCTACACCGGACAAACCATGCTCAGCTACAGCGCTCCTTGCTCTCAGGATCCCGAAACAGGCATGTGGGACGAAACGAACCTTTATACGCCGGAACGTCAACGTTGGCACTTCGTCAGTTCCTCGCTGGCGGACAGTCGATTCGGTTGGTCATACGGTGTGGAGAGTGAAGTCGGCTTTAGTTGGGATAGCAATCCCTGCGAAATCGGTTTGGAACTCTTTGACGACGAACATGCCATTTTCCCCACCGATACGCGTGCTCACAATCCGATTGACTTCTATTGTTTCTTCGAGCCCGAATACCATTGGATCAACTTCAAGCGCAACAGCCTCAGCCACTGGCACATGAACAGCCCAGAGGAGAAGATTCACTATTACCATGAGTTGAATGGTGTACGCGATGGCAACGAAACCCAGTTCATTCCCGCCAAGGGTTATTTGCTGGCCATCTATCCTCAATATTTTGATGATGTGCACAAGGCGGCCGATCCAGTGAATGAGCAATTCCTCCAGAACCGTGGCACGCTGAACAACGGCGACATCACTATCCCCGTCACCTACACTACTAAGAACGAATGGAGCGGCCTCACGGGCTACAACCTTCTGGGCAACCCCTACCAGAGCTACCTCGATTTCACCGCTTTTGCATCGGCTAACAGCGGCTTGTGGAACACTAGAAGCGAGATGACCTATGCCATTTACGATCCCGGGTCGGGAGACTACTATGTGCAAGGCACGGCTGGCGAGCAACCTTCTGAAGGTGCCTTGGCTGCCACTGGCGACATCAGCATGCACCAAGGCTTCATGGTTCGCGTGAGCAATCCCGGCACAGCCACCTTCACCAATGACATGCGTAGGAACACACCTGCTACGGGAACGCACTTCCGTGGCGAGAAAGCCAACTACCCGCTGGTCAACCTTATCCTTACCGATGGCGACGGCAAACGCGACATCGCCGTCCTTGAGGTAGGCCGTCCCGAATACGGCGGCGGACAGAAGTTGCGCACCAGTTCCGCAAAGGGCCGCATCTCGCTGCGTCACGACAACAAGGACTACGGCATCCTCTTCAGCGAGATGACCGAAGGCAGCCAACCGCTCTACTTCAGAGCTGAGGAGAACGGCACCTTCACCCTCAGCTGGAACACCGCCAACGCCAACTTCACGAGCCTCACGCTCATCGACAACATCACGGGCGTGAAGTACGACATGCTCGCCCACGACCACTACGAGTTCCAGGGCCTCACCACCGACTACAAGTCGCGCTTCAAGGTGGTCGTCGGTCACTTCACAGGCATCGAAGAGGAGGACAGCCTTTCAGCGGGCTCAGGAGCTTTCGCTTTCTTTGACGGCTCGCAGTGGGTCATCAATGGCCAAGGCCAACTTGAGGTGGTCGATGTGATGGGCCGCACGCTTGTCAGCCAACGCCTCACCAACGACCAAAACCGTGTCAGCCTCAACGGCATCGCCAACGGCGTCTACCTGATGCGCGTGGCCAACGGCAACGGCGTGAAGGTTCAAAAAGTCGTGGTGAAGTAGCGATGGCCAATAGCCTATGGCCCACGTCAGCTGATGGCGCTACCATAGGCCATAAGCCAGAGTGACAACAGGCTAAATACGAAAACAAGAGTTATAAATATCAAATAAATTGAACATACGATGAAGAAGTTAATAGCAATCGCAGCCGCACTGATGATAGTCACCGCTTCGGCCACGGCCCAGGTGTTCATCAACGACGATGAGTTCAACAACCAACGTGAGGAAATCAGCCCCATGGACCTGGACGTGGACCTTCCCGGATGGTACAACTCGGGTAACGACTGGTACGCGCCCGTCGGTAGTGGCATCGCAGTGCTCGCAGGCTTGGCTGGCGCCTACCTGATCGGCAAACGCAGGAAGGAGGAATAATCCATATGGACAAAAAACGTGTCCCGCATGGGACACGACATTTGATTCATTTGTATTCTTAGGGATAGCCCTGTCGGGAGACACGGCTATCCCGCTTTTTTTGCCCTCACCAGGCATACGCCTCCGCCGTCATCCATTTTATTATGTTATCAATACATTATGTTGTAGTTCCATAATATTAACTTGCCGTGAAGTCATCGATAACGTCCTGGGGCAAAAACACGTGCTCGGTAATGCCATCCGTGGCTAACCGCTTCAAGAACAGCGCATAAACAATTTCCCTGTCTTTTGCGAAGGGTAGGGATTGCGCTTTGGTTTCAAGTTCGTGGAAAAGCTTTCCAGCTTGTTCGCCCTCGGTCCATTTGCATTCGCCGATGAGGATTTTCTTTTTGTCTAACGACTCGGCAACGATGTCGAGTTCGATACTTACCCGTTCTTTGTTTATGACGACGGTTCCCCACCATCGCGAAGCAACGCCCCATGTTGCGTCGAGGAGTTGGTTGCCACTGACGGCGCTGCGGCAAAGACGCTCCCAATGGGCGGCCACAAAATCGGAGAAGGTGTCGCTGATGATTTGCAAAACCGCATCTTTCCTTCGCAGGTTGATGAGCGATCGGTTGGGTACCACATATCGGTAGTAGGTGCGCATAAACGGGTCGCAAAGCTGATAGTAACTGCGTTTGCTGTTTCGCGGGCTTTCGCCGAAAGGCGTTTCGCGTTCAATATAGCCGAGATTGACGAGCTTGGCAAGAGGGCCGCTGAGGTCGGTCGCGTTCTTTTGCATTCTTCCTGCTATCTCTGAGAGCCGATTGACGCCATTGCCTATGATGGATAGTAGTGTTGAGGATTGGGCGCTGTGTTGGAAATCGTCAAGAAACAGCTTTGATGGTTCGTCATATAAGGTGCCGTTGGGGTCGATGATGTTGTAGGCAACGGCTTCCATCAGCGAAGGCTCGTTCTCACGTATTTCCCAATAACGCGGCACGCCACCCCAAACCGCCGATTCCTCGATGGTCTGGACTGCGTTGGTGTGGAGAATCCATTGCAAATACCTGATAGGAATAGGCTCAAGCTTCATAATGACATTGCCCCGCCCATAAAGGGGTGAGGTGGCATCGAGCACTAAACCTTGCATCATCTGTTGCGACGAGCCGCAGATGATGAGGTCAAAAGGCAATTGCTTGCTGTCGATATGTCGTTGCAGAATGGAGGGCAGACTCGGACATGATTTCACTAAATAAGGGAACTCGTCCAGGCAGAGCGTGAAACGCTTGGCAGTGCGATGCGACAAGGAGATGATAAGGGTTTCCCAATCGGGATAGGCGACTTTGTCGAAATCGGGAATCTTCGCACTGATGGTTCTCGCCAACAAAGCGAGTTGCTGGCTTTGCTCGGCTTGATCAGCCATGAAATAGAGGTCGTCTTCAGTCAACACATGTCGGATGAGGGTGGACTTCCCCAAACGTCGTCGCCCGTATAGAATGATGAATTGTGGTTGCTTTTTGGCGCTTAATACACGTTGTAGCCTCTTGATTTCGTTTTCTCTATCAACAAATTCCATCTTTTGTGATTATTATGTGGCGCAAAAATAATGTTTTTATTCCATAATATGTATTTTTGCTTGAAAAAAACGCAAAAAAGCCATTTTCTTGAGCGCTTTTCTTCGTGTTTGGAGGCCGCCGTCACCACGCATACGCCTCCGCCGTCATCCATTTGCCTTGTACCTTCAAGACGCGCTCGATGACCTCGCGCACGGCGCCCTTGCCGCCGTTTTTGCTGCTGACGAAGTTGCTGATGGCCAATACCTCAGGTACGGCATCGGCAGGGCAGGCGGGCAACCCCACGCACTGCATCACGCGCAAGTCGGGGATGTCGTCGCCCATGAAAATGATCTCCTCGGGCTTCAAGCCTTTGGCTTCCATATACTCATTGAGTTTCAACACTTTGTCGGGGATGCCCGTGAATACGTCGGTCACGCCCAGACTGTTCATCCTGACGATGGTAGAGGGGCATACCGCGCCCGAAATCACCGCCACATTGTAGCCTAATTTCGAGGCCAGCTGCAAGGCATAGCCGTCTTTCACGTTGGTGGCGCGCAGAGGATGGCCGTCGTAATCGCAAAAGACCGTGCCGTCGGTCATGACGCCGTCAAAGTCGAAGATAAAAGTCGTGATAGGGGTGAAAATATTGTCGTTTTCGCTCATGGTAAGGTCGTTTTTCGTGCCCCAAAAGTACGTATTTTTTGCCAAATGCCGCTTGATAACACAAAAATGCTTAAATTTGCGCCCTATTTTATGCCATTATGAGAATCAGACATCAAAACGATAACGTTGAAGAGATTGTGGCCGCCACCATCGAGGCCATGGAAGCCGTGAAAGGCAAGGACATCGTCACCCTCGACCTGAGGGAAATCACCACCGCCGTGACGGACTATTTCGTCATCTGCCACGCGCCATCGAAGACGCAGGTGGATGCCATCGCCGACAAGGTGGAGGAACTGGTTTTTGAAAAAACACGCAACAAACCCTACCATGTGGAAGGGCGCGACAATACGGAATGGATTTTGATAGACTTCGTGGATGTCGTCGTTCACGTCTTCCTCGAGTCGGCTCGTGGCTATTACAAATTGGAAGAGCTTTGGGCCGATGCCGAAAGGATTGTGAAAGAGACGGAAGATTAAATATTTCAAAATCAGTAAATTATTTATGAATAATCAAGAGACTAACGGGGCTGGAAAGCAACCTAACCAGCCAGTTGATCCCAACCAACCCAATCAGCCGAACCCGAACCAGAAGGGCAAGAGACGCTTCAATTTCCTGTGGGTGTATGCCATTTTGGCAATCGTCCTTATCGCGGTCAATTTCTTTGGCCGTGATTCCGTGTCTCCTCGGGAGGAAATTACGCAAGGTAAGTTGAAGGAGTTGCTGAAAAGCCAGGAAGTGGAGAAAATCGAGCTCGTCAACCATGAGGATGCCGAGATTTACCTCAATTCCAAGGGATTACACCACTATTTTCCCGAGGTGCAAACTGTTGGAGGTTCCACTTCCACACCCAATTACACCTATAAGATAGGCTCGTTGGATCGTTTCGAGGAGATGGTGGAGGATGCGCAGCAGGATGTATCCCAACCCGTGTACATCACCAACGTGAGACGCAACAATTGGGTTTCCGACATTTTGGCTTGGATTGTTCCTTTCGCCCTGCTCATCGTGTTCTACATCATCCTGATGCGCAGCATGGGACGTAGCATGGGCGGTGGTGCAGGTTCGATTTTCAACATTGGGAAGTCGCGGGCGCAGCTTTACGACAAGAACAATGGCACGGTCAACGTCACCTTCAAGGACGTGGCCGGCTTGGAAGAAGCCAAGGTCGAGATTATGGAGGTCGTCGATTTCCTGAAGAATCCGGAAAAATACACCAAACTGGGCGGCAAGATTCCGAAGGGCGTGCTGCTGGTGGGCCCTCCCGGAACGGGTAAGACCTTGCTGGCCAAATCGGTGGCTGGTGAGGCCAATGTACCGTTTTTCAGCCTCTCGGGTTCCGACTTCGTGGAGATGTTCGTCGGTGTGGGCGCTTCGCGCGTCCGCGACCTGTTCAACAATGCCAAGTCGAAGGCACCGTGCATCATTTTCATTGACGAAATCGATGCCATCGGTCGTGCCCGTGGCAAGAGCGCCATCACGGGAGGCAACGACGAGCGCGAAAGCACGCTGAACCAACTGCTCACCGAGATGGACGGCTTCGGCACCAACTCGGGTGTTATCGTGTTGGCTGCCACCAACCGCGCCGACATTTTGGACAAGGCCCTGCTGCGTGCGGGTCGTTTCGACCGTCAGATTTACGTCGAGTTGCCCGACATCGTGGGTCGCAAGGAAATCTTCGAGGTGCACATGCGCAACCTGAAGCTCGATGCCGATGTCGACAAGGAGTTTTTGGCCAAGCAGACGCCAGGTTTCTCAGGTGCCGACATTGCCAACGTGTGTAACGAAGCCGCGCTGATGGCCGCACGCAAAGGCAAGGAAGTCATCAGCAAGCAGGACTTCCTCGATGCCGTCGACCGCATCATCGGTGGTCTGGAGAAGAAGAACAAGATCATCACCGCTGAGGAGAAGAAGGTCATCGCCTTCCACGAGGCGGGGCATGCCACCACGAGTTGGCTGCTGCAATATGCCCATCCTCTGGTCAAGGTGACCATCGTGCCGCGCGGCAAGTCGTTAGGCGCGGCATGGTATCTGCCCGAGGAGCGTCAGATTACGACCAAGGAACAGATGTACCACGAAATGATTGCCACCTTGGGCGGTCGTGCTGCCGAGCAGGTGGTTTTCGGTCAAATCTCAACGGGAGCCCTCTCCGACCTCGAAAAGGTGACCAAGCAGGCCTATGCCATGGTGACCTATTACGGCTTGGACGACGAAATCGGCAATTTGAGTTATTATGACTCGACTGGGCAGCAGGACTATAGCTTCACTAAGCCTTACAGTGAAAAGACCGCCGAAACCATCGACCGCGAAGTCAGCAAGATGGTGGAACAGGCCTATCAGGAAGCCGTCAAGATCCTCACAGAGCATCGTGACGGCTTGACCCAATTGGCCAACAAGTTGATAGAAGAAGAGGTCATCTTTGGCGAGGATTTGGAAGTCATCTTCGGCAAACGTCCGTGGAGTAGCAAGGAAGAACTGCCCAAGGCGGAACCCGTCGCGCAAGTGGCTGAAGCGGAACAGGAAACGGAAACTAATGCATAAAAGCCATGGCTTGGGACAACAGAGGAGAAAACAAGGATGCCACTTTCAAGGAGCAGATGCTCGCCAAGGTGCGCAATGCCCTCATCGAGCGGCAGGAGGCTTTGTTTAAGGACATCGACCAGCGCACCGAGACTTGGGTGCCCATCAAAGAGGAGGACGGCACAGCCATCACCTTCGTGCAGAACTTCAAGGAGCATGGCGGCATCTTCGTTTATTTGGAGAGCGAGGCCGAGTTTGCCGAATGCATCAGGCAACTGGCGCCCGAGAACGGTTGGGAACCTTTGTGGTGCACCAGCCCTGAAATGCAAACTTTACTGAACAAATACGGCATTCCGTATACCGAAAGCAAGGAACGCGAGCCCAAGCAAAAACTCGTCAGCCTGACTGGTTGCGAGTGCTTGGTGGCGCAAACAGGCAGCATTGTCCTTTCCGATGCCATGACGCGCACCCGCGAAGCCTATGCCTTGCCCGACATCCTCTTGGTGTTTGCCACCACGGAGCAAATCGTCCCAGGGATGCGCACGGCTTTCCAGACCGTCAAGCGGAAATATGCCAAGGACCGACCCTCGCAAATGACCATCATCACGGGGCCAAGCCGCACTACCGACATTGAGCAAGCCTTGGTCATCGGAGCCAGTGGCCTACGCCAGGTGGCGGTGTTTCTCGTGGATGAGGAATGATGGCCAATTTGTCCGAAACGAAAAAAATGCGGTTTAGATAATGTTTTCTTGTTCGAAATATTTTCTTCTGTATTTTTGCGGCATATAAATATGTCTGCCATGAAAAGAATATCCGTCTTGCATTGCATTTGCTTGTCGTTTTTGTTCCACGCTTGCTCCACTGATGTCGACCTTTACGCCGATTACAAAGAGGTTCCCGTTATCTACTGAGTGCTTGATGCGTGGGCCGACTCTAATTTTATCAAGATTACCCGCGCTTTTTATGTGGAGGGCGACCCATATGAATCGGCCCTTAATCTTGATTCGAGCAACTATTCCGGTAAACACGATGCTCGGCTCATCGAATACTGCAACGGCGATTTCGTCCGCGAGATTGTCCTTGACACCCTCACTATCCATGACAAGATTGACGGGATTTTTTATGCGCCTTCGCAGAAGGTGTATTATACGACTGAAAGACTGCCGCTTAACGATAAGAACACGAAATACATCTATGATTTGAAGGTGGATTTCCCCAATCAAACCATAAATACGCATGCGGACCTTGTTGGCGACGCAGGCTTTGAAGTGCAGAGTTTGGGCTTGAACTTCTCGAAGCAGTATATTGGCGCTGTTTCGAGGCGTTTTTTGTTCCATCCGGCCATCAATGCGGCTTCATCCGATGTCAGTTTGGCCTTCACCTATAAGGAATTGCGCACTCCCGACGGCAATACGGTGCCTCGCAGAATGGAGTGGAAGGAGGGCACGTTTCAGATGATGAATTGGTTGCCTATTATTTCAATGTATCGATAATCTGTTCAATGCTGACGCCCTCCGCTTCAGCCGTGTAGTTCCTGATGATGCGGTGGCGCAAAATCGGGATGGCGACGCGTTGCACGTCCTCGATGTCGGGCGAGTACTTGCCCGTCAGCAGGGCGTTGGCTTTGGCTCCAATGATGAGGTATTGCGAGGCACGCGGACCTGCTCCCCAGCTGAGGTAACGGTTGGCCCACTCGTGGGCTTTCGCGGTGTGCGGCCGGGTCTTGGCCACCAAGTTCACTGCATATTCGTAGACGTTGTCGGGCACAGGCACGCGGCACACCAGCTGTTGGAAATAAAGGATTTCGTCGGGCGAAAGCACGGCGTTGACCTCGGTCACCTTTCCTGCGGTGGTGTTCTTCACGATGTCGATTTCCTCGTCATAGGAAGGGTAGTCGAGCATGAGGTTGAACATGAAACGGTCCAACTGGGCCTCGGGCAGGGGATAGGTGCCTTCCTGCTCGATGGGGTTTTGCGTGGCCAGCACGAAAAACGGCTCTTGCAGCTTGTAGGTCTTGCCCGAAACGGTGATGCTCTTTTCCTGCATGGCTTCGAGCAGGGCGGCCTGCGTCTTGGGCGGCGTGCGGTTGATTTCGTCGGCCAAGACGATGTTGGCGAAAACGGGGCCCTTGATGAACTTGAACTGCCGCGACTCATCCAGAATCTCCGTGCCCACGATGTCGGAAGGCATCAGGTCGGGGGTGAACTGGATGCGGCTGAAGCTCAACCCCAAAGCCTTTCCTATGGTGTTGACCAACAAGGTTTTGGCCAATCCAGGTACGCCTACGAGTAGCACATGGCCTTGACAGAAAATGGACAATAGGGTGTCGTGGATGATGTCGTGTTGTCCGACAATCACTTTCCCGATTTCCTTGCGGAGACTTTCATATTTCTCGACCAATGCCTTGGCACCGTCGACATCTGATGCATAGTTTGTCATTGAATGTTCCAATCGTAATAAAAGTTGCTGTTCTTGTAAGCGTCGTCAAGGTGGATATAGGCTTTGGCAGCCTTGCTGCTCACCCATTTGCCGATGGCTTCTTGGCGTTTTTGGCCCAAGGCCCAGTTTTGAATGAGGTTGTAGTCGTCCTTCAGGTTGGCTTGATGGGCCTCCGTCTTGCGTTTGACCATGATGAGGCGGAAGGCATCGGTGTTGTCGTTGGTGGTCATCGGGAGCGGGTCGCTCAGTTCGTCCACTTCGAGGCGGCTGATGACGAATGCCAGGTTCTTGTATTCGGGATAGCTCTGTTCAAATTCCTGCATATCCCTGAGGCTCATCCAGTTGCCACCCGTTGCGGCATTGGTGAGGTAGCCGCCGTTGCTCTTCGAGTCGTCGTCGCTGTATTTCTTGCAAGCCTCTTCGAAGGTCATGTCGCCGTTGCGGATGAGCTGGGCCACCGAGTCGAGTTGGTTTTGTGCTTTCTCCAAGGCTTCAACGGGCACCTTGGCTGTGAGCAGGATGTGGCGGCAGTTGACAGTCTCGTCTTTTCGTTCAATGAGTTGGATGATGTGGAAACCGAACTGGGTTTCCACCACGTCGGAGATTTCGCCATCGCGGAGGTTGAAGGCCACGTTTTCGAATTCGGTGGCCCATACGCCTCTTCCGGTCAGTCCGAGTTCACCACCTTGACGGGCTGAGCCTGGGTCTTCGGAGTAGAGGATGGCCATGGTGGCAAAGCTGCTTTCGCCTTCGAGGATGCGCTTACGCATTTGGTAGAGGCGCTCTTTCACCTGCAACTTCTCGTCGAGGCTGACGGGCGGGCGCTTCACGATTTGCACGATCTCGAACTCGGGGTCGATGGTCGGGAGGCTGTCTTTCGGGATGTCGCGGAAGAAGTTCTTCACTTCGTTAGGCGTCACTACCACGTTCTTCATGATTTTGGCTTGCACTTGTTCTTGCAGCATCTGGTCTTTCGCGGCTTGGCGCACCTCGTCCTTGATTTCCGCCATGGTCTTCCCGAACAATGACTCAAGTTTTTCTTGCGACCCGTAACGGCTCACAATCATTTGGATCTTGCGGTTCAGTTCGGCCTCCACTTGCTCGTCGGTGACGGTGATGCTGTCCATCTCTGCTTGGTTGAGCATGAGTTTTTGGAGCAACAGCTCTTCAAGGATGTGGGCACGCATTTCTTGCCCTGTGCCTTCGGTCAAGCCTTGCAGCCTGTATTGGATGTATTGGTTTTCGATGTCCGATTGCAGGACGATGTTCTTTCCGACCACGGCCACCACCTTGTCAACCACCTGAGGCTGACTGTTTTGGGCCATCATCGGCAGAACCAAAAGCAGTAGTGCTATGACAATCCAGTTTCTTTTCATATCTAAAATTCAAAATTCTCAATTCTTCATTCCGCATTCAAAGAAGGTGCTCCCACATACACTTCAAAAGCCCGTTCCTTCTTCGCCTTCTCGTAGACCGAGTTCCGCATCTTTTCGATGAGCGCTTGTTTCCGTTGCGCCAAAATGATGCTTTTGATGTTGTCGCGTTCCATCTCCAGCGGCGAGATGCTTTCCTCCAAGAGGTAATCCACGAAGCGCACCATGTAGGTGTAGTCGTTCATGTCGAAGCGAACGAACTTGTTCTTCTTCAGGAAACTCTCCGCATTGAAGATTTCGATGGGCACGATGTTGGTCAGTTCGTCCAAGCGCATCCAATGATCCACGTCCAAATAGCTTTTTACGGCGTAGTAAGTCGCTTGAACATCGATGTTTTGCAAGATGAGCGTGTCGCGGTCGCTCATCAGCTTCCAGAAAAGATCTTTTTGCTCGCAGTCCTCGTTGAGGATAACGTAAGCCACCCTCACCATCGTATTGCGCAGTTGGAAATTCTCTTTGTTTTGTTCGTAAAAGACCTCGATTTCGTCCTCGCTGACGATAGTGTCCAGCTTCTGGTTGATGAGTTGGCTCTCGTAAGCATAGATGACCAGCGAGTTGCGGTATTCCTCCATCTGTTTCTTGAGGTCGAGGTCCTCTTTGTTGAGGTTGTTTTCGGCTTGGTGGATGAGCACCTGCCGCTTGACCCACGAGTCGATGAAGTTGCTGACGAGTTGGATGCTGTCCATGATGGTGGCGTTCTCGGGCACAATCCCTTTGAGGTCCGACTCATAGAGATATTTGCCGTAGCATTCCGCCAGCACGACTTCCTTTGAGCTTTTCTCAAAGTAATCGCAGCCTGTCAGCAACAACAGGAAATAGGCACCGATGACGAGGCTCAATCGCTTCATTTATACATCTTTCTGACCTTGTCGAGCACTTTCTCGTTGATGACGACGGGATACTTGTCCTTCAAGGCCTTCACCCATTTTTGCTCCAGCTCCACTTGGTAGTCGGAGGTGACGAGGCCGCGAGCTTCCTTGAGTGTCTTGGGTTCGGGCTTGCGCAGTTCGCGGATGCAAACGATGACCGTGCTTTGGTCGACTGACGAAGGAATCTCGTTCCTCTCGCCGACTTTCCATTCGGTTTGGTCGACATATTGGTTATCGCCTTTTTGGTAATAGCCCTTGCGCACGAAAGCATAGCCGATGGAGTCGCGCTGGATGGCACTCCGAAGGCTGTCGAGCTCAATGCCGCTGTCGAGCAGGGCCTTCACCTTGGGCAGCGATTCGGTGCGCGTCACGGTAATGATGGAGGCATAAACGCGGTCGCTCCACATGTATCTGGAGGCGTTGCGTTCGTGGAACTCTTGCAGGCCGAGGGTGTCTTTCACGGCCTTGTCCCACACTTCGCGGTCCATCAGGTCGAAGAGCATGATGCCTTCCTTGTATTCTTGCACCAACGACTTGAACTCGGGGTATTTGTCCTCCAAATGTGCGTCGGCGTAATTCATCGCGGTTTCGTTGGAGAAGGCTTCATAGAGTTGGTAGGCGTAAGTGCCTGGCGTGACGTATTTTTGCTGCGTCATGTTGTCAGTGATATATTGCACGAAGTCGCTCACCTTGGTGGGTTTGCCTTCCAGAGTGAACAGCACGGCGTTCATGTCGGCCTCGGGCGAAGGCTGGTAGGCTTTGCGCAGGATGGTGCTGTCGACGGTGGCGATGAAGGTTTCCACGTTCTTGTCGTTTTGCTTGAACTTGTATTCCTTTTTCACCTGTTTGAGCACGATTTCCTCCGACTTCTTCGAGCGCATGTCTTTCTCTATGCGTTCGGCCAAGCCTTTGGATTCTTTCTCGAAGCTCCCGACACCCGACTTGTTCAACATCTTGATGATGTGGTAGCCGTACATGGTGCGGACGGGCTTTGCGATTTCGTTGATTTCCAATGATTTGCAAACCTCAATGAATTCAGGGACGATGCGGCTCACCGTGAAGGTGCTCAAAGTGCCGTTGCTCGACACCGTACCTCTGTCATCCGAGTATTGTTTGACCATTTCGTTCCAGTTCTTGCCGTTTTGGGCCATCAGTTCGTTGTAGATGTTGTCGGCCTTCAGTTTCGTTTCTGTTTCGTCCTCTTCAGGAGCGTCGTAGGGCAGCTGTAGGAAGATGTGGGCGGCTTGGATGCTGCCCATGGCATCGGTCACGCTTTGCACCTTAATAATGTGGTAGCCGAAATCGCTGCGCACGGGCATCGAGATTTCGTCAGGCTTGGTGTTGTAGGCGCCAGTTTCGAAAGGGTAGACCATGTCGAAAACGGTGAAATAGCCGAGGTCGCCATGGTTGCCTGGACGGGCTGGGGCCTGCTCGGTGGCTTTCGTGTCCTTGGCCGACGGGTCTTCCGAGTACTTGACGGCCAGTTCACCGAAATCTTCACCCTTGAGGGCTTTCTTGCGGATGTCCATGGCCTTGTTGTAAGCCTTCAACGTATCCGACGGCACGGCGTTCTTGTCGCAGCGGATGAGGATGTGCGAGGCGCGGATGTCCTTGAGTTTGCGTTGATAAGCTTCTTGCAACAACTCGTCGGTGATGTCGTCGCTGCTGAGGAAAGGCTTGGCCAGTTGTTTGCGATAGCCAGCCAGCTCTTTTTGGAACTTGGCACTGGTGTCGAGTTTGAGGCTCTCGGCTTCCATCACTTTCATGCGGAAGGTGGTGAAAAGGTCGAGGTATTCGTCAACCGACTTCTTTTCTATGACGTCGCTCTTCAGGTTGTTTTTGTAGTAGACATCGGTAAATTCCTTCACCGTGACCGCATGGTCGCCGATGGTCATCAACACTTCCTTGTCGAGTTTTGATTGGGCGTTGGCGAAAGCTGTTGGCAGTATCAAGGTGGCCAACACAAATGTTTTCAATAAGTTAATCTTCATGTTCTGGTATTTTTATTTGTTTTTATATTTGTCTTAAAGCGCCTTCCACTTCGAGGCCTTCATCGGTGACGTGCAGGTCGCGGATGTCAATCTTCTCAAAGACCGTCTTCACCTGCTCGATTTCGCCGAGATGGAGCAACAGGAGGCTGTCGGGGCGTTTTTCGATGAGTCCTTCCGGAATCTTGTTTTTCAATAGGTTGAGTACGGTCGTAAGCATCGTGTCGGTACCCATGCCAGCGACAAGTTGCACAAGCAAGTCGCTGCCAGTCAATTCCTTGATAATCAAGTTGGCCGAGATGTCTTTTTTGATGAAACCCAAGTTGAGCGGATAGGTCACTTTCACCGTTTTGGAGTCAACAAAAGCGAACGATAAGGCTTGGTTGGCCTTTTCGGCAACGATGTTTTGCAGCTCGGGGAACGAAATGGAGGCTTTCATGTCAACTTCTCTTGCTATAGTTGGGGGCTTCTTGGGTGATGGTCACGTCGTGCGGATGGCTTTCAAGGATGCCTGAGTTGGTGATGCGGATGAACTTGGCTTTCTTCAGTTCCTCGATGGTATGCGAGCCAGTGTAGCCCATGCCGGAGCGCAGGCCGCCCACCATTTGGTAGACCACTTCGGAGAGCGTGCCTTTGTAAGGCACACGACCGGCGATGCCTTCGGGGACGAGTTTCTTCACGTCTTCCACGTTGTCCTGGAAGTAACGGTCCTTCGAGCCTTGCTGCATGGCTTCGAGAGAGCCCATGCCGCGGTAGGTCTTGAACTTACGGCCTTCGTAAATAATCGTGTCGCCTGGCGATTCGTCCACGCCGGCGAAGAGTGAGCCTGCCATGATAGACGAAGCTCCGGCTGCCAGTGCCTTCACGATATCGCCCGTGTAGCGGATGCCACCGTCGGCGATGATAGGGATGCCCGTGCCTTCGAGGGCCTTGGCGACTTCCATGACGGCGGTGAGCTGTGGCACGCCGATGCCAGCCACCACGCGCGTGGTGCAGATGGAGCCGGGGCCGATGCCCACCTTGATGGCGTCGGCACCCGCCTCGGCCAGGGCCTTGGCGGCTTCGCCCGTGGCGATGTTGCCCGCCACGATGTCGATGTTGGGATAGTTGTTCTTCAGGTTGCGCACCATGTCGATGACGCCTTGCGAATGGCCGTGAGCCGTGTCGACGACGAGGGCATCCACGCCAGCATCGACCAGGGCGGCGGCGCGTTCAAGGGTGTTGGCGGCAATGCCCACGGCAGCGGCTACGCGCAGACGACCGCGCGAGTCCTTGCAGGCGTTGGGACGCGCCTTCACCTTGATGATGTCCTTATAGGTGATGAGGCCGACGAGGTGGTTGTCCTTGTCGACCACGGGAAGTTTCTCGATCTTGTGCTCTTGCAGGATGTCGGCGGCCTTCTCAAAGGAGACTTCGGTCGTGGTGATGAGGTGCTCCTTGGTCATCACTTCGGCGATGGGGCGGTCGAGGCCGCGCTCGAAACGCAGGTCGCGGTTAGTGACGATGCCGACCAGCACGTTTTGGCTGTCGACCACGGGAATGCCACCGATGTGGTATTCGCTCATCAGGTTGAGGGCGTCGCGCACCGTGGCGTCGACGTGAATGGTGACGGGGTCGCTGATCATGCCATTCTCGGCACGTTTCACCTTGCGCACTTCGGCGGCTTGCTTGCCGATGGTCATGTTCTTGTGCAACACGCCGATGCCGCCTTCTTGGGCGATGGCGATGGCCATGCGGCTTTCCGTCACGGTGTCCATGCCGGCAGAAACAACGGGGATGTTGAGGTCGATAAGGCGCGAGAACTTGGTTTTCAGGCTGGTTTCGCGCGGGAGGACATTACTGTAGGAAGGCACCAAGAGGACGTCGTCGTAGGTCAGGCCTTCACCAATGATTTTTTCGGTATCAAATGACATGGCGTTTAGAGTTTATTAATCGGCAAAAATACGGAAAAAATTGATTGGTTCGACGACTGGGGCAAAAAACTTCCTTGTCAGCCGTTCTCTATCTTGACAAGGCTCCGTCCGTTGCCATGCTTCTCAACCTTGATTTTCACGAGGATACGCTCTTCAAGTTCCTCACGATGCGAAATGATGCCAATGCGGCGGTTGCCCTGCCCGGGAATGTCTTGCAGCTTTTCGAGGGTCGACATCACGGAGTCGAGGCTCTTCTCGTCGAGTGTGCCAAAGCCCTCGTCGATGAAGAGAATGTTGGTGTTCAGGTCGGGATGGTTGAGTGACGAGAGGGCAAGCGACAGCGCGAGCGAAATCATGAACCTCTCACCGCCCGAGAGGACGGTCGCGCTGCGCACTTGGTCTTTGTTTTCCTTGTCCAAGACTAGGATTGAGAGTTGTTCGTTGTCCTCGCTGCATGTCAGTTTGTAACGCTCGGTGATTTGGCTCAGATAGATGTTGGCATTGTTGAGCAACGGCCGCAGGATATAGGTCTGCACGAGGGTACGGAAGCGCGAACCTCCAAAAGTCTTGTTGAGTCGTTCCCACTTGTTGAATTTGCCCGTAGCGACATCGAAAGCAGCCTTCGATTTTTGCAGCTTGTCCAAATTCGTGTCGTTGGCCTCAAGCAGGGTGTTGACTCCTCCCATTTGCTCGGCCTGAGCCTGAAGGGTCGCTGACCAGGTCTTTCTCCGCTCTTCGAGTGCGGCTTTTTCGGGCAAGTCGGCCTCGGTAGTGGCACCAAGCTCTTGCAGCATTTGGGCAATGGCTTGGTCGGCTCGAAGGATGGCGTCGGCTTGCGACTTCAGCTGGGTCTCAACGCTATCGGCAAAACGTCGGGCTTCATCCAATTCGTCTTGTCTCGATTCAATTCCCTCCAGGGTTTCTGCCGTCATGTCGGAATTCTGGTAAAAAGCCTCCAAAACTGGTGCGATTTCGCTGATTTGCCGTTCGGCGCTGTCGTGTTTTTCCTTGTTGGTCAGGCAATGGCCATAAAGTCGGGTCCATTCAGCATGGATGTCGGCACAAAGGAAAGGTTTCGCTGCAAACGTTTCGTCTTTCCATTCGGAGAAGTTCTTCAGTATGTCCTCTCTCATATCGTTCAGTTGCTTGATTTCCAACTTTTTTTCGGCTTGCAACTGGCTGGCGTTGTCAAAGGCTTTCTTCTTGTCCTTATAGGTTTGTGCATCCTGCCTCAACGAATCGCGTGTTTGGGCGATGTGGTTTGTCCAGTCGACATAAATCGAGTCAAGCAAGGGCTTTAGTTCCTCTTGCAGCTGACGGATTCCGGACGTTTCCTCTTTCGCCTTCTGCACTTGCCGATCCATTTCCTTCGCGTTGTCGGCAATGGCCGTTTGTGCTTCCTGTGTGGCTCGGTCGGCTTGTGTCAATGCTTCGTCGAGAGGTTTCTTTTCCTTGCCCAGCACTTCGATTTGTGTTTGCAAGGTTTCGGCTTGCTGTTGACGATGCTTCAATTCTTCGATGCGCTTGCTGGCTTTCTCTGCTTCGGTGGTCACTTGAGGCAACAGCGGCAGTTCCTTATCCAAGCCTAAGGCCTCAGCGTCGCCTTGCAACTTTTTCAGTTTGTCTTGATGGGCCGCCAAGGTTTTGGCAAGGTGTTCCTTCTTGCTGTCGAGTGTTCCCTTGGCGGTGTCGAATTTGCGTTTTGCCTCGTCCTTGGCTTGCTCCGTTTCCCGAAGCGTTTGTGCCGTTTTTTGCTGAGCTTCCTGCAATGGTGTCAGTTGGGCTTGGAACTCCTCGTCGACGTGCATCTCGTGTATGTGCTGACCGCATAAGGGGCAAGTTTCGGTGTGCTCTTCATGCAGCTTCTTCCTTAGGTTGACAAGCACCTCTTCCAGGCTCATCTGCATGGTGCTCAGCAGCTTTTGTGCCGCGTCGTCGTCGGCTTTTGCTTTGTCATAGGCGTTTTCGGCCGTTTCTCTTGCTTTGTCCAGTTCCTGGATTTCCAGCTCTTTGGTCTCAATTTCGTGCTTGAGATTCTCGGTTTCCTTGGCTGCTTCTTCATGGCTGCCGAGGTCGTTCTCCATGAGTTGGAGTTTGCCCTTGCGGCTGTTGGCTTCCGTGAGGTCGTCGTTGACTTGGGTCGGGTTCAACAACCGGCGCTCTTCAATCAGCTTGTCGATTTCGTCTTGCTTGTCTTTGGCTTTTTTTCGGGCTTCATCGGCGGTTTGCGATTTTTGCTCGGCATCGGACTTCAAACTTGGCACAAGGGCCTGCAAGCGTTTGGTTTCCGTTTCGGCCTTGACCTTTTCGGCTTGGGAATCGTGGAGGTTTTTCAATTGTTGGTCGACTTTCCCTGCGACATCGAAAAGCGTGGCTCGGTCCTGACGTTGGTCGAGCCATTCCTTCTGCAACTTCACCGAATCAGACAAGGTTCGGTAAGCGTCGCACTTGGCTTTAAGGTCGGCCGACAGGCTGACGAATGCCGTTTTCAACGCGATTCGGTCGGCTTCGGCAGTCTGTTTGGTTTGGCGTGCCGTGTTGAGCGCGGTCAGCTGCTTTCGCTGGTCGACGGTGGCATCCCATTGGGCCACCAAGCTTTTTTTCGATCCGAATTCCTCACCTTCTTTGATGGCTTGCAACCTGTTTGTCTCTTTTTCCGCCTCGGTCTTGACATGGCGATTGCTTTCGATGGTTTCCACCGATTTCAGTTGTTTATCGACCTCGGCGAGTTGTTTCTTCGATTCTGTTTTGGCGGTCTTGAGGTCGTCGAGTTGCTTGCGGAGCTTGTCGAGGGTTTCGGAGTCGATAATATGTTGTTTGTCGGTTTGGTAGGCTATTTCTGCCTCGTCCTTCGCCTTTTCTGCCTTGTCTCGGAGGCTCTTTATGGCCTCGCCATATTTCGAGAAGTGCTGGGTGTTGGTCAAGCGCTCGAGGATGATTTCGCGCACGGTCTTGTCGCCCGTCAGGAACTCGGCGAACTGGCCTTGGGCGAGCATGGCCATGCGCTCAAATTGCTCAAAAGTGAGGCCAATGGCATTGAGGACGACTTGCGATTGCTCCGACTTCACGGCTACCCAATCGGCAGTGTCCACCTTTACGGTCCATTTCGGGTCGCGGTACTTCAGCGGTCGTTTCCCGGTGGTTTTGTCGGTGTTGCCGTAGTAGATGCCGAGTTCCAGTTTGGCGCGGTAGGTCAGTCCGTCGTTGCCCTCAAACACGACTTCGCTATAGCACTCGTCGTTGGCCGAAATCCCGATTCGGGTGTATTGCTCGATGCTGTTGATGCTGATGCTCTCGCCGTTGACGTTGGTGAACTTGTTGTTGACTTTTCGCGCAACGTCGGCAATGCGTGGCGTCTTTTTGTAAAGCGCCAAGGCGATGCCATCCAGCAGGGCCGACTTGCCCGACCCCGTCACGCCCGTGATGAGGAAAACGGGGGCGGGTTGGCCTGTGTACAATTCGTTCAGACCATGCTCAAAATCGATGTCGGCCTTTTCGATGGAAGCGATGTTCCTGATGTGCAATTCCTTGATTTTCATACTGCTTCTCCTTCCTCATCGGTTTCTTCATTAGCTTTCTTCTTCCTGCCTTTTGCCTTTTTGGCTGCCCCGGCTTCGCTTAAGCGTTGCACTTCTTCTTCCACCTCGCGGAAAGCCTCGCGCAACTCGTCCAAATCGAGGTTGGGGTATTGGTTGATGGTCTTTTCGATGAATGCCATGGGGTCGGTCATCTGTTGCAACTCGGCCACCTCGAAGACCGGCTTCTCTGTGGCCTCGAGCCTATCGTTTTGTCCCTCCCAGATGATGCTGGGATTGTAGCGTACCTCATCGGCGGAGGTGGCAAGTGTGTCGTAGACTTCTTGGATGAAGTTGGCTGGCAAGACAGCCTTGTTGTCAACATGGAGCCTGATGTAGCCCGAACCGTATTCTGCGACGAACTTCTTGATGCCGTTCAAGGCATCCTCACGTGAAAGGAAGGCCGAGCCTTCCATCGGCAACTCGTAGAAATGGCGCAGCTCGTCAATCGTCAGCTGGCGGATCCGTACCGTCCCGCCATGGCGGTCAATGTCGACGAGGCTCACCGAATGGGGATATTTCTCGTCGCAACTGACATGGAGCGCGCTTCCCGAATAACGGATGACAGGAGCGGGATATTCAACCTCTTGCTTCAATGCATCTTCTTGGTGACCAATGGTTTGTGGCTTATGGATATGGCCTAAGGCCAGATAGTCGAAGCCTTGGCCGAACGATGCCACCTCCTGCGTCTTCAGTTTCCCAATGTATGCAGTGCCGTCAAGATTCTCGTTCTTTGTGTCGAAGCGATGTCCCGTAGCATCCAGGCCTGCCACAGCGGAGTGACCCATCATCACCACGGGTTTCCCCTCGATGTTTTCGGCCGCGACCTTGTCCAAAATGTTTTGCAGCTGCGCTTTGCGCTCGCCCAGCATATAAGGCATGGCAATAATGTAGCCTGGCTTGAGGCGGACGATATAGTGCTCTTGCCAGCCTTCGGGCGCTTCCATCGCTGGCGACACGCCGACGAGTGTCGTGTTGGCAAATTGCCACAGCACGCTGTCGGCTTGCAGACGCGAAGCCGAGTCGTGGTTGCCGGCCGTGATGACGATGTGCATCTCAGGGCAATCCTTGTGCAAGTCGGCGAAATAGTCATTGAATGCCTTCTTCGTGGCCGCGGAAGGCTGCTGGATGTCGAAGACGTCACCGCTCAACAGAAGGGCGTCGGGTTGTTCGTCGTTGCACCACTGTTTCAGTTGCTTGAAGAAATGGCGATGCTCGTCGCCACGGTCGTAGTTGTCGTAAAGAACTTGCCCAAAGTGCAAATCGGCAGTATGGATTATTTTCATCAAGATAAGTTTTTGTCATTCCATATGTCACATCCCCATCGTTTTTTCCATCGCCCGCTCGATTCTTGGCAGGATGGGGGAGAAGTGGGTGCCTTCGACCAGCTCGAAGGCGACGTTTCCGCTGCATTGTGCGGCCAGGATGTCGGTGGAGGCGCGGGTCTTTTCTTCCACGGTGGCCATACGTTTCTCCTTTGAGTTTTTCTCACGGTCGCCGAGCAAGAGGCAAACGCTACTGATGTTTTCCGAAAGTTTTTGGTCGGCCATCCATTCGGTGAAGCCGTCGTACCACAACGAGCCGGAAATAATAATAAGGTGGGCGAAAGCATCCGTCTGGTAGCCCGCCCATACGGTGAACAATCCTGATAACGAAACGCCGAGTAGGATCCGTTCGGGATTTGTTATGCCAAGTTTTCTTTCCGTTTCGGGAAGGACTTGGGTGGTCAGTTTTTCGAGGAAACGCTGGGCTTGTCCGCCAAAGGGTTTGGCTTTCTTGAACACGCCTGCGGCGGGCCAGGGCGTGAGGTCGTCGTTCCAGTCGACGTTTTCTACTACAACGATTGAAATGCCGTATTGTTCAGACAGCCTTGTCAACCCATCCGGCAACTCCTTTTTGATTCCTTCGGGCAGAATCATGTAGCAAATCCTATTCGTGTCTTGCATGATGTAACAATTAAAATAAGCCACTGAAAATCAATGGCTTATTTTCTTTTCGTGGAGATGGAGGGAGTCGAACCCTCGTCCAAACAAGGAACCCTCAGGCTTTCTACATGCTTATTCCGCTGTTGGTTTTCGTGCCGTGCAAGGGAGCGAACGCCCTCAACGCGACCTTATCTCCTGAGTTTCGCCCTGCCGTCGGAGCACCGACAGGACTATCCCGAAATTGCTTAGCACCTCGTTCTCAGGCCGGAATCAGGAATCTCCACCTGCGAGATGTTTCGTCCACCCACCTTGTGAGCGGATTAAGCTAGTGACTTACTGTACTTCGGTCAGGCAGCGAAAGCGTAGTTATTCTCGCCAATTATTCTTTTGCAGTCAAGATTTACGAGCGTCACTGCGAGGCTCGGCATGCTTACATGACAATTCGTCTTGCTGTCAAAACCATACATCCCCAAAACAATTGTTCAGTTGACAGTTTTGTCAACCTCAAAAGCGGCTGCAAAATTACAGCTATTTTCCTTTCTCCGCAAGGGGGAATCGCATTTTTTTTTGTCAAAACGACAGCTAACTGTCAACTGCTAACTGCCAACTGCTAACTAATTCAATGGATTGCCGAATCGCACCACGTCGTCTTTCGTGATGCAGTTGCCGCAAAGGATGACCAAGCGTTCCACGATGTTGTGCAACTCGCGGATGTTACCCGTCCACTGGTAGTTTTGCAACGCCTTGATGGCCTCTGGCTCAAACGTCGGGGCTGGCTTGCCCATGTCTTGGGCCAACGATGTGACAAAACTATCCACCAGCAGTGGGATGTCGTCCTTGCGCTCGCGCAAAGGCGGCACTTGGATGACGATGACGCTCAAGCGATGGTACAAGTCCTCACGGAAATTGCCTTTCTCGATCTCGGATTTGAGGTTCTTGTTGGTGGCGGCCAAAATCCTGACGTTGACGGGGATTTCCTTCTCGCCGCCCACGCGCACGATTTTGTTCTCCTGCAAAGCCCTCAACACCTTGGCTTGGGCCGAAAGGCTCATGTCGCCGATTTCATCCAGGAAGAGTGTGCCGCCGTCGGCCAACTCGAAGTCGCCCTTGCGCTGCTTGATGGCGGATGTGAAGGCACCTTTTTCGTGGCCAAACAACTGGCTTTCAATTAGTTCCGAAGGAATGGCAGCACAGTTTACTTCGATGAAGGGATTGCGGCTTCGTGGACTGAGTTCGTGCAGCTGTCGCGCCACGAGTTCCTTGCCCGTGCCGTTCTCGCCCGTGATGAGCACGCGGGCGTTGGTGGGAGCCACCTTTTCGATCATGTCCTTCACTTCCAGCATGGGCGCCGATTCGCCAATCATCTGGTTTTGGATCTTGACGGCTTTTTTCAGCACTTTGTTCTCTGTGGCCAAGTTCTTCTTGTCCAATGCGTTGCGCAAGGTGATGAGCATGCGGTTGAGGTCGGGCGGCTTGGGGATGAAGTCGAAGGCGCCTTTCTTGATGGCTTCCACGGCGGTCTCGATGGTGCCGTGGCCCGAGAGCATGATGACGGGCACGTCCGACTCTTTTCGGATGGCTTCGAGCACCTCAATGCCGTCCATCTCGGGCATTTTGATGTCGCAGAAAACGGCGTCAAAGTCGTGTTCCTTAATGAGTTGCAGGGCCTCCATGCCGTTGCTGGCATCGTCCACTTGGTAGCTTTCGTTTTCGAGGATGTCGCGCAGCACGCGGCGGATGGGTGCCTCGTCGTCAATGATGAGTATCTTGGTCATCTATTCATAATTTTGCGCAAAGATAGCGTTTTTTCCCAAATGTTATGCAGAATAAGTTTTCCATCACCGTGTCACGCTCCCTGCGCTTGTCGGCCAGCCCCTCGCTGCCGACAATACCAATGTCGGCCAAGCCGCCGTTGCCGATGGCAGAGGCAAGACGCTCCGTGCCGGCAAAATAGTGCTTGGTGTAGCCAGTGGCTTTTTTATCATTTTCCATCCTCATTCCATATTCGTCGTATTGCTATATCTAAAACCAAGAATCATTTCACTCTCCGTAAATACAAATAGTTTGCCGTATCACCATCTTTTACATCATATGGGATGTAATAAAGAGAATCTGGATTTTTTAACCAGTAACTCGATTTCGAATAGTTCGGAATCAAATAGAAATTAACGTTCACAAAACTATCGTTGTAATTACAACCGCCAATAGAACCTCCTATGCCTTCTCCTGCAATCACGATTCTCTTTGTCGCCTTTGGTATTTGATTATTAAAAACACTACTATGATTAGAATACCGAGAATAATAATAAAGCAATTCGTTATCCTTTCCATAAAAACAAAGATAAAAGATCTCCAATTCATGTTCGTCTCTATCGTATAGTTTAACTATTGGTTTTTCATCATCATGACTTATTGGCAAATATTTGTATGATAGACAATACATATTATCCTCATCCAGTAAATCTAATGAGTCTATATAATTGGACTGGCAAAGGATAAATAATCCTCCTTCACTATTTGCATATTTTTTTGGATTCCCTAAGGAGTCCTGACACAAAAACTTTCCTTGAAAACGCCCAACACAGTTTGTCTCTTCAAACGTGGAATCAGTCCTGAATGTTATCGAAAGCACTTTTCCTGAGGGAAGTATAGTGCAATATGAACGCTGTTTTATCGGTTCCTTATTAACATTCAATGAGATACACGAAACCATGAATAGCAAGACTGGCAATAGCAGACTTGCAATGTTCTTCAATACATGTTTTTCCATTCAATATCCTTTCCATTATTATTACTAAAGGGAACCATTTTGTTTTTTGGGTTTCGGGGATATGCGATGCGCAATGGCATATTTAGTTCTTTCCTATAGTTGTTAACACGTGTAACAGCTTCTCCAAGTTCTGCATCTGGTTTTGGCACCCATCCAAAATCGCCCATCTTTACATATGATGCTTCCGTGGTTTTATTCTTGGGGTCTTCATCTCCAAATGCAGCGTGTCCAAGTTCATGCATAAAGACCATCCCTAAGCCATTGGTGGAATTGTCTTCATTCTCATCCAAAGAATTAGACAACCTTATTAATCTCTCCCCCGTTTCTAGTTGCTTACCCCCACTCTTAGAATAATTCATGACGATAATATTATCAGGATTCCCCTCTTCATCTTTCAGGTTGATAGCAAAAATCAAATCCGCTCTCGCAGATGCAGAGCCTTTTTCATCACCAGTAGGTTCCGCATAACGCAAAAAACCATTAGCATCAACGGAAAGTGTCAATCCCGTTATGAAAGACAAAGAACTAACCAATCTATTTTGTTGTTTCTCTTTTAGCCTTGACAAGTCTATTTCTTCACCCTTTGGATCCACCAACCTCATCGGATTATCCGCGCAATAAACATACGGGCTTAGGCTCGGATACTTGTCACTCATCGGGTCCACACTCAGCCATATACCCAATGAAGAGGAATAGTAGCGCGCGCCGAAGTAGTCAAAACCCGTCTCTGCATCGCGTTCCTTGCCCGTGAAGCGGAATCGCTCGGAGTATTCCGTGTTCGGGTCTTGCTGGTCGATGTAGTCGCCACCGAAGGGCTTGTACTGCAGGTGCTGCACAGGCTGCCCG
>JAFUAA010000057.1 GCA_017460915.1 Bacteroidales bacterium
ACAGACACTACCGTCCTGAAAACCTTGTTCGGCTTATCTAACTTCAACAATGTCAAAGAACAAATTGATAATAGTGAACTGTTATTATTTTAAGTTAAACATTCAAATTAAAACCGTCCAATTTTTTAGTGGACACTAATGGCTACACAATGTGGTTTTGATGTCGAATGCTTTAGCGATTTGATAGATGGAAGAATAACAGCAAATATTGAGAATGGCAATCCCATAATGATGACCCTTGGGACAGACGGGGTTGATTCTCATGCTGTTGTGCTAACTGGGTATCGAGAAGTCGGATCGGGCGTTGAGTATCGTATCTCAAACCCAGACAATTTTGATGGGGCAGGTTGGATTAATCGTGACAACTTGTCAATCAAGGGATACTACATTTTTACGAATCCGGACAATTTTATAAAATAGAACGATGAGATTAAAATTATGCATTGCTTTGTGTGTATGGCCAATTCTTGCCTTCACACAATCACTTCGGATAATTAATGTTGAAGTGAGTTCTTCAAGATGGAAAAACAACAATAACTATGTTTATTTAATGACACACGATACCGTGATAAGATACGCATCGCCTTTCGATGGTATTGCCGACTTCTACCTTGATGAAAGTATCAAGGAGGACGAAACGTATGTTGTAGTAAAACAAGAGGGTGACATCATATCGAGGGTTCGGTTTGATCATTTAAAAAAACAAAAAAATGTTTCTTTGTCTGATTTAAGCCTTACATTAAAAAAAGATGTTATGGTTTCAGGAACAGAATTAGATAGTGTAAATAAAAAACTAGTTCACACTGCCTACGAGCCCAGCACAAAGCTGTGGCTGGATTTTTCACCCGAAGGGCAAATGCGGCTCTACGATACCGTCCGATGGTTTTTTCCAACGGGAATCATGTTGAACATCGATGCCCAAAAAGTACGGATTCATAATAGTTATTACCTCCAGAACTACTATAATGAGTTTGGTCGCTATCCTACAGAGCAGGAATTGGATACTTTAGCAAAAAACATGTCCATTAGCACGGCGGAAGATTTGATAGGATGGTATTCATGGCATTTGCTTCGCATTAAAGAGGATGAACTATGCAATGGCGCTTTGAAAGACGTTTACCGATTCACGATGGTCAGCAACAGCTATTTTTACACATACGAGCCATACGCCATTCGAATTGAGCCTCAAGGGAAAGGACGGTGGATCATGTATTGCAGCTATGAAAGATACGATGAGTGTGAAAGAAAAGAATTGTATTGTGACCTTGTGCCTCTTGATGAGGAAAACCTTTCAATATTTCTAAACATTGTAAAACAAATGCGGTTTTGGGAAGCCAAGCCTACGGAGAATCCGAATGATTTGTACAAAACAAAAAAGACAAACATCCTCGAAGCTAACATCGACGGCAAGTACCATGTCATTTTCCGAGGCGAAGGCGAGGATGAGGGGATGGAAGAATTGCGGGAGTTCCTTTGGGGCCTCACTGGTCTTGGCGAGAACAAGATAGTGCACAGGAGGCTGCGGATAGAATAATGGGAATCAGATGCGGAGCGGCCAACCATATTGTCAGACGATTAGCATTGCAGGTTCCCCTGATTTGTTTATTTTTGCGGCAGCAAAAAGAACACTCTGTATGGGCAAATTAGCCTAGCAGCCGATGAAGAATTGTAAATCAACGTCGTTGGTGAGCAAGATTTATTCGGTAAATGGTGTTTTGAAGTATTGATAATCAGTGAAATAATTAGTTTATGTCCGCTACAGCAATCATCATCAACATCCTCTTCGTCGTCTGCCTCACTTCCAGCGTGGCAACGCGCTCGGTGGGTTTGGTCACGGCTGACGACAAGCCATCGCAGAAATGGAAGATTTCGCTTGTGTTCGCACTCTCGCAGGGATTGGCCGCAGGCATTGGATACACTTTTGGAAGACTGTTTGCCCACCTGATTGAGTATATCGCCGATTATATGGTCTTTGCCATGATGCTCGTCGTGGCGGTCAAGATGTTCCTCGATTCGATGAAGGTGCTGAAAGGCAAGATGCTTTATACGGTCACTTCTGAAAAGGATTTGTTCCTGCTTTCCATCATGGCAGCCATGAACACCCTGCTGATGTCGCTGATGGGACCATCCTTCATGCCCTTTGGTTTTTGGTTCTTCCTTTTTGTCATTGTGGCAGGCTTTTTGTGGTCGTTTTTCGCTGTTCGCGTCGATTTCAAGCCGGGCGTCATCAAAAAGGTGAGCTTCATCGAGTTTTCCGCTTCGGTATTTATGGTGGTCATCGCGATATTGTATTTGTTTTCGGATATAATGAAATGAAAATGAAAAAGATAACTGCTCTGTTCTTTGCGCTGTCGCTGGCCGTATTCGCCGTGGCGCAACCCTCCAATTACTACAGCTCTGCTGATGGCTTGACGGGCAACCAACTGAAAGTGGCTTTGCACAACATCATCAAAGGACACACCTCGATTTCGTATGCCCAGCTGTGGAACGCTTTCTGGAGTACCGACAACAAAGGCAACGGCATCGTTTGGGATATGTATTCCGACAATCCGAACGGCACTCCGCCATATACCTATTATCTGGGTCAGGACCAATGTGGTGGCAACTACAGCGGCGAGGGCGACTGCTACAACCGCGAACATTCTTGGCCGCAGAGTTGGTTCAACGACCAAACCACGCCGCGCACCGACTTGCACCACATCTTCCCGACCGATGGCTATGTGAACGGACGCCGCAGCAACTACGCCTTCGGCGAGGTGCGTTCGGCCTCATGGACTTCCAGGAATGGCTCGAAATTAGGTGCTTGCAGGACGCCTGGTTTTTCGGGAACGGTGTTTGAACCTATTGATGAATACAAAGGCGACTTCGCCCGAGCCATCATGTACATGAGCGTGCGCTACTACAGCGAGGACAGCAACTGGGGCAGCAGCGACATGACCACCAAGTCGGAAATCAAGCCGTGGGCGATTGACATGTTGCTGCGTTGGAATGAGCAAGACCCAGTCAGCCAGAAGGAAATCGACCGCAACAACGCCATCTATGACGACTACCAGCACAATCGCAATCCTTTCGTCGACCATCCGGAATACGCCCGCATGATTTGGGACCCGAATTGGAGTGCTGTCGATGAAAATAGCGAGCCTGTTTATTTGTTTCCCAATCCGGTGAAAAGAGGGCAGATGCTTTACGTCAGTGGCAGCAATACATTTGACGCCATCATCATCTGCGACTTGAGCGGTCGCACAATGCTGAAAGCCACGGGAAATCAGGTCGGTGATTCCGCCATTACCTTGCCTAATGGTATCGCCAGAGGATGTTACATCGTCAAGCTGATGCGTGGCGATGCTGCTGTGAAATACCAGAAACTCCTTGTGAAATAACCTTGTAGGGACGCATCGAATGCGTCCACACATTGTCATCGGACACACACGGTGTGTCCCTACATCATCTTCTTATGCCTGAAATAGATATAGAACGCCACGGCCACCACGACCATGAATCCCATGATGCCCCAGAAGGCCCAAGCCTTGTCTTGGAAGGGTAGCCCAACGTTCATTCCGTAAAGACCTGTGATGAAGGTCAAAGGCAGGATGATGGTCGACACGAGGGTCAGGATTTTCATCGTTTCGTTGGTCTTGTTGGTCTGCATCGAGTCGAAGGTCATGGAGAGGCCTTCAATCAGTTCCTCGTAGTCCTCGGTCATGTCCCACACTTTTTGCAAGTAGTCAAGGATGTTGCCCCAGTAGTCTTCCATGTACTCCACATCGTCGGTGAAGCCCCGTACCTTACCTGTCTCGAAAAGATGGAAGAGCCTCAGCTGCGGCTTGAAGATGGTGTTGATGAGGATGAGGTTCTTGCGGGTGACGCTGATGCGCTCGATGATTTTCACTTGTTTTTCCTGGAGCAGTTCGCGGTTGATGAGTTCCACATCCAATCCGACCTTGCGAAGCAGATAGACCGATTCGGTCATCAGCTTCTCAAGGATGCGATAAAGCAGCAGGTCGGAGTTTTTGATGTTCATCTCCTCCTCGTTTTGGATGCGTTCTTCATATTCCTCAAAGAGTTCGGCCACGCCCCAAGGGTTTTTCTCGATGGAGATGATGTATTCCTTGCCCCAGAAAATCTTCACTTCCTTGATTTTCACGAACTTGTTCTGGCGGTCGAAGTTAGGGAAATGCAGGATGAGGAAATAATAATCATCGTAAATGTCGATTTTCGGGCGTTGGTTGACCGATTTGCAGTCTTCAATGTCTAAGGGGTGAAAATGGAATCTGTCTTTCAGAAACTCAAAATCTTCTTCCGTTGGGTTGTTGAGATGACGCCAAGTCAAGTCCCCGATTTTCAAGCTGTTCATCATAGGCCATTCCCCTTTCTTTTTAAGTGAATACTCAGTTTACATCGGCGCAAAATCGTCATTGCGAGCGAAGCGTGGCACAATTCGCGCCGCGAAAATACGGTTTTTTGTTGAAAGAAGGAAAAAAACGGGAAAATTATTTCCACTCAAAGGTGTTGATCATGTGGTCGATATCCTGTCTGATGTATTTGATGACCGGCTGCATCGAGTCATTGTTGGGCAGGAAGTTGAAGTATAACGCGCCTCTGACGAAGTTCTTGGTGCTGTCGGTGAGGTAGAATTGCATCGGGGTAGCCACGCCTTTGCCGTCCATCTCGATGAAGAGGCCGTAGACATGATGTTCTTCGTTGACAATCAAGCTGTCGTGCACGCCATTGGCCTTTTGCAGGTGCTTGGTGACCATCGTGTGGACGTCCTCCAAGTATTCGCCCAAATTGCCGTTCACATGTTTGTGGGTCAAGTGGATGGAGCCCTTGAACTGTGGCATTTCAATGTTGACCCAGTTCTTTTCGTCAGGAGAATAGGGGTCGTGGGTGATGAGGGCGTGTTGTGGGCACTCGAAGCTGTATTTTTCGATTGTGTCGACTTTGACATAGGCTTTTTCGGGCAGGTCGATGCGGAAATAGCCGCGCGGCTTGGGCAAATAATTGTTGTTGCGCTCGCACGAAATGGCGATGCAAGCGATGACAAGGATTGCCAATAGTATGGATACTTTATTCTTCATCAAAAACAACCTTTACTTCTTTGATGCGTTTCGTGTCGGCATCGGTGATTTCCATGTGGAACTTCTCGAAATTGAACTTGAACCCGATTTCAGGGATGCGCCCTTCGATTTCAAGAATCAGGCCGGCCAAGGTGTCGGCTTCGCCTTGCATGGGCTCAAAATAGTCTTCGTCGACGCCAAACACTTTGCAGAAGTCGACGATACTGGTTTGAGCCTTAAAGAGATAAGTTCCGTCGTTGAGTTTCTTGTAATGCTCTTCCATGTTGGCTTCGTCAAACTCGTCGTTGATTTCGCCCACGATTTCCTCGATGACGTCTTCCATCGTGATGAGACCCGAGGTGCCGCCGTATTCGTCGACGACGATGGCGATATGGATTTTCTTCTCGCGGAAGTCCTGGAACAGGTCGTTGATCTTGCGGTTTTCGGGCACGAAGAAGGCGGGACGGATGAGCTTGCGCCATTCGTATGACTCGGCGTCGAGGTAGGGAAGCAGGTCTTTCACGTAGAGGATGCCTTCCACTTGGTCTAGGGTCTCGTCGTAGACGGGAATCCTCGAGAATCCGCTCTTGATGACGATGGCCAGCATTTCGGTGAACTCCATTCCTTTTTCCACTCCTATGATGTCGACGCGAGGAATCATCACGCCGCTCACTTCTTTCTCGCTGAACGAGGCGATGCCTTTCAGCATCTGTTTCTCTTCAATCGGGGCGGTCGACTCTTCGGTGGCGATGTCGACGGCGGTCGAGAGGTCTTCCATCGAGATTTCGCCTTTCTTCTTCTCTAAGTGCTTGTCCATGAACGATGTGGAGCTGACCAAGGGCTTGCTTAGCGGTTTGAACAGCCCATTGAGGAAGTTCAAGGTGCGGGCCATGAATCGGGCCACTTTCACGGGGCGTTTGCTGGCATAGATTTTCGGCGTGATTTCGCCTACGATGAGGATCAATGATGTCACAATGACCACTTCGAGGAGGAAAGCTGCCAAAAGATGGTGCTTCATGTCGAAGAGTTGCGCCATGATGTAGGTCGACAGCAACGTGATGGTCACATTGACGAAGTTGTTGCCTATCAAGATGGTAGCCAGCAATGTTTTGGGTTTTTCGCGCAACTTGAGCACGAGTTTGCTTTTCGTGTCGCTGCGCGACTCAAGGTCGTCGATGTCGGCGGGCTGGAGCGAGAAAAACGCTGTCTCGCTACTCGAAATCAAGGCCGAAGCGATGAGGAGTAGACAAAGCACAACCATTCCAATGACGGCATTGACGGTAAATCCAGTGAAAAAGTTGTTTGAAACAACGGTCAAAAGTCCTATGAGAGGGTCAGGGTCGGGTGTTTCCAAAGCTGTGTGTTTTATGATTAGCGCGGCAAAAGTAGAAAATTAATCTGACATACACGTCATAATTCCATTAAAACGGCAAGTCGTTTCCTTCGTCATTCTGGTTTTGAGGCATATAGCCAGGTGTGGGCTCAGGGGCAGGCGCATAGGGTTGGCCGAATGACGACTGCGTGGCGGGACGGGCGGGAGCCATCTGCATCATTTTGTCGGCAATCACCTCGGTGACGTAGCGGACAATGCCTTGCTGGTCAGTGTATTGGCGGGTGCGCAACTTGCCTTCTACATACATCAGGTCGCCCTTCGAGTAGTTGCGTCGGCCATCGGCGATGTCGTTGGCCAGGTTGCCCCAGATGACGATGTTGTGCCAGTCGGTTTGTTCCACCCAGTTCTGGTCGCGGTCGCGATAACGTTCGGAAGTGGCCAGTGTGGCGGTCACTTTTCTGTTGCCGTTGTCGAAAGTGGTTACTTCGGGATCTTTTCCGAGACGGCCTATCAGGATGACTTTGTTTAAGCTTGCCATGGTGTAGAGTTTTTAATTGTTTAAGTATAGGTCGATTAAGCGTGGAATCGGATAGTGTTCTAAATCCTTTTCACGGGTCAAAATTAAACCTTTTGTTTCAATCTGCAACAATTCTTCTTCAAGTTTTATTTCGATGAACTGCGCGATGATGGTGCGATGGGTCAGTTTGTGGGTGAAAACCGGTGACGTTTTGGCAAGGGTAAATGGTTTGTTCCCAAAGAGTTGAATGAACCTTTCGGAACCAATCACTTCTTCTATCGTCATCGGCTTCTCGCTTTCGATGCAGGGAAAGTCGTAGAGATTGCGCCAAATGTCGTTGGAGCAGCGTTTGCGGAGGTAGATTTTGTCTTTTATCCTGATCACCAAATAGTTGAAGTAACGGGTTGTCACTTTCAGTTTTTGAAGCTTCACGGGGCGTTGCATCACGGTTTGGTGTTCGAAGGCAAGGCATTGGGCTTGCAGCGGGCAATGGAGGCAGTTGGGATTCTTGGGCGTGCAGTGCAGGGCACCGAATTCCATCATCGCTTGGTTGTGGAGGCCGGGTCGCTCGCGGTTGAGGAGTTCGTCGGCAAGTCGGGCAAAAAGATTTTGGCTCTCATTAATATTAATAGGTGTCCCAATGTCGTAGAGGCGGGCGAGCACACGGTAGACATTCCCGTCGACCACGGCATGGGGCAGGTTGAAGGCAATGGATGCGATGGCAGCAGCGGTGTAGTCTCCGATACCCTTGAGTTGCTTGAGTTTCTCGAAATCGGCAGGGAATTGTCCGTCGTATTGCTCAACGACCTGTTGGGCGCAATGGTGCAAGTTGCGCGCCCGTGAATAATAACCGAGCCCTTGCCACATCTTCAGCACTTCCTCTTCTGTGGCAGCAGCGAGGTCGATGACCGTAGGCCAGCGCTCGATGAAGCGGAGGTAATAGTCCAAGCCTTGACTGACGCGCGTTTGTTGCAAAATGATCTCCGAAAGCCACACCTGATAGGGCGTGGGCTGCTGTCGCCAAGGGAGGTCGCGGCGGTTTTCAGCAAACCAATTAATTAAGGTGTCGTGTGTGAAGTTCATCGTTTGTGTAGTGCGAAATTCTTTATTTATAACTCATTAGAAGAAAAAAAATGAACAAAAGTCACCTTTGTATGGAAATTGTTCGTACCTTTGCCGCAAATTTACAACAAACATAATAATTAACCATAAAATAAGGAAAAAAATGACAAAAGCAGAAATCGTTGCTGAAATCGCCAGCAAGACCGGCATTGAAAAAGGTGCTGTCCAGAATGTTGTTGAAAACTTCATGGAAGTCGTGAAGAACGCCATGGCTAAGGGTGAAAACGTTTATCTGAGAGGCTTCGGCAGCTTCATCATCAAGACGAGAGCTGAGAAGACTGGCCGTAACATTGGCAAGAACATCGCCATCACCATCCCGGCCCACAAGATTCCGGCTTTCAAGCCTGCCAAGACCTTCATGAACGCAGTCAAGTAAGAAACAACAATAAAAACACAATATTATGCCAAACGGTAAAAAACACAAAAGACACAAGATGTCGACTCACAAACGCAAAAAACGCTTGAGAAAGGACAGACACAAGAAGAAATAAGCTCTTCTTGAGCCTAAACATGACGATAACACAGCATTGGCGCATACCATTGTTGTGTTATTGTTTTGTAAGTAACAATCAGATAGTTAACCCCAAAAGCAAAACACACTATGTCTGAAGAAAATCTTGAAAACGAGATTGTGGAAGAAAAGACGGTGGAGCGCGACTTGGTCATCAATTCGCACGCTTCGGAGGTTGACATTGCACTATTGGAAGACAATATCCTTGTCGAACTTCACAGAGAGAAGACCAACAACCAGTTTGCGGTGGGAGATGTGTATTTGGGTCGGGTGAAGAAGATCTTGCCCGGCCTCAATGCGGCTTTCGTCGATGTGGGCTATCCCAAAGAGGCATTCCTTCACTATCTCGACTTGGGCCTGCAAGCACATACACTCATGAAATACAAGAAGATGGTGGTGGCAGGCGAAGACGTCGCGATGGACAAGTTCAAGCTTGAGCCTGACCTTCCCAAAAACGGGAAAATCGCTGACATGCTCAACGTGGGCGACCTGGTTCCCGTTCAAATCGCAAAAGAGCCTATCCACACCAAAGGACCGAGAATCACGGCAGAAATCTCATTTGCAGGTCGTTACCTTGTTCTTGTGCCCTTCTCAAACCGCATTTCGGTGTCGCAGAAAATCCGCAGCAGCGAAGAACGCAACCGCCTGCGCCGTCTCATCCAAAGCATTCGCCCCAACAACTATGGCGTCATTATCCGTACCATCGCTGAAAGCAAGAAGGTGGCCGAACTCGATGCCGACCTCAAGTCGCTGATTTCCAAATGGGAGCAATGCACCATTGAGATGAAGAAGATGACCAACTTCGGCAAAATGGTCAGTGAGATGGACCAGACCAGCGTCATGCTGCGCGATTTGCTGAACGAGTCGTTCAACAACATTCGCGTGAACGACGAGAAACTCTATGAAGAAATCAGGAATTACATCCAGACCATTGCACCGCAAAAGGCTGAAATCGTGCAACTTTACGTAGGCAAAGAACCCATCTTTGACTATTACAACGTCGCCAAGCAAATCAAAGGCTTTTTTGGTCGCGTGGTCACCATCAAAAACGGTGTCTACCTCATCATTGAACACACCGAGGCCATGCATGTCATCGATGTCAACAGTGGCCACAAACTGAACAAGGACAACTCACCCGAGGAGAACGCCTTCCAGGTCAACCTCGAAGCCGCCAAGGAAATCGCGCGCCAGCTGCGTCTGCGCGACATGGGCGGCATCATCATCGTCGACTTCATCGACTTGCACGAATCCAAGCACCGCAAGCAACTCTACGAAGCTCTTGTGGAGGCCATGAGGCCCGACAGGGCGAAACATAAAGTGCTGCCCGCCACGCAGTTCGGCCTTATCCAAATCACGCGTCAACGCGTGCGCCCCGAGACGGAAGTGCAGGTGCAGGAAAAATGTCCTGTCTGCGCCGGCGAAGGCAAAATCAGGCCCGCTATCTTGTTCGTCGACGAAATCGAAAACCACCTCAAGTACCTTCTCGTCGACCAAAACGAGACTCATCTCACTTTGCAGGTGCATCCGTTCATTTATTCCTACCTTTGCATCAACGGATGGTTTTCGATTCGCCGCAAGTGGATCAAGAAATACGGCAAGTCGTTCAAAGTGGAGTCGATGCCCGAGTTCCACATGCTGCAGTACAGCTTCCTCAACGCCAATGGCGACGAAATCAAACTATAGGAAGCTCTGCCACGAAAAACTCAAAAAGCCCGCCTCACGCCATGGGGGTGGGCTTTTTCTGTAATTTAGGACAGCAAAGAGATGGAATTTTGACGGATTTCATAAAAATCACCGCTTTTTTCTTTAATTTTGCATTGTGAAATTATAATACCATTGTCCCATGAAACGAACTGCTCTACTGCTACTTTTCCTACTGTCATTCCCTTTTTGGGCAGCTGCGCAAACCACAGAACCCCCAATGCGTTCGAATGTGTTCGATAAAGCCTATCAGGCTTGCCCCAGCATTCCCCAGGGCTTGTTGGAAGCCATTTCCTTCACCAATACGCGTTGCCGTCATCTTACCGATGCCGACTATTTCCACGACAGTCCCGAGGCCATGCCACGTGCCTACGGTATGATGGGTTTGGTGAAAGACGGCAAGAACTATTTTCGTGAGAATCTGCATCTTGTGTCGCTGCTTTCGGACATTCCTGAAGCGGAAATCTTGGAAAGTCCCGAAGCGAACGTGATGGCTTATGCTTTGGCTTTCGACAGCCAGGCCAGGGAAGGCCATACTTCTGGAATCAAAGATTGTCTTTCTGTTATCCAACAACTTTCCGAGTTGCCAATAGGTGAGGAGAAGGACGTTTTCCCGATGCAAAGCATGCTTTATTCGGTGTGTGTGTTCCTCAATGACAGCGTTCGTGCTGCGGAATTTGGCTTTTCGAAATACCACATCGACCTGAAAGCCACCTTTTGCGAATGCTACGACAAACTTGCGGCACCGAGCCTCAAGATGTCGCGTTTGGGAGACTATCCTGGAGCCATTTGGGATCCCGCCCCCGAATGCAATTGGGAGGAGCGTACCAAAGAAGTGAGCGCGGTGGTCATTCACGACACCGAAGGCTCCTATGCGGGTAGCATCAGTTGGTTCAAGAACTGCGACGCACAAGTTTCGGCGCATTATGTCATCCGATCCATCGATGGACAAATCACACAAATGGTGCGGGAGAAGGATAAGGCTTGGCATGCCCGCACCGCCAATGGCTACACCATAGGCATAGAGCACGAAGGCTATGTCAACAATCCGAGTTATTACACTGAGGCAATGTATCAATCCTCGGCCGATTTGGTGCGCGACATCTGCTCGCGCTATGCGGTCATCGACGGACATCGCACGTTTTATCGCGACACCTTGGACAACGGCACATGCCTCAACAACGGCCTCCACGACCTTGGCGGCGAAAATGCCTGCACTAAAATCCGTGGGCATCAGCATTATCCCGACCAGTCGCACACCGACCCTGGCCCATATTGGGATTGGGACTATTACTACAAGCTCATCAACGAAGGGATGCCAGTCGACGCATTGGAAGGCGATTCGGGGCGTCTCGACTACCAAAACTATGGCGATGATGAGCGCAGGATTTGGGTGATTCGTGGCCCAGAAGAATCCACCATCCAACTGGATTTCAGCAGTTTCAGTTTGGAAGACGACTACGATTTCCTGTGGATTTATGATGGCGACAACGTGTATGCCCCGAAAATTGGGCGGTGGAACACACAAAGCCCAGGCGTGGTGAAAGCTTCGGGCAATACGATGTGCATCGAGTTCCGCTCCGATTGCCTCACTACCGATGCGGGTTGGGAAGCTTTGTGGAAAGCCTTGACTCCAAGTGTGCCTATTCCGGAAGTCACGATTGAGTCAGGAGTGTTCCCCAATCCTTTCAGTGACTGGTTCATCGTCAAGTCGGATCGAGAAGGCTTTACCGACATGACGGTTTTCGATGTGTATGGAAACGTGATGTTTTCGGAACGTTTCGTCAATGAGATTGAAATCGACGCAAGCAATTGGGCTTCGGGCGTTTATGTGGTCAACTATGGACAGCCAGTCAAACTCGGCAAGGTGGTCAAATTGGTGAAGCTGTAAAGCCCCGTTTGAACAATAATCGGAGATATGTTGCGTTTTTCTTTGGAAATTTCCTATTTTTGCAACCTATTTCAGAAAAAATGAGAAATCATACCGTCATATTCAAGGCTTTGTCGCTCATGGTGCTACTGGCCGTTTCGGTTTTTGTGCAAGCGCAAGAGCCCTGCGAAATCATATGTAGCGCGGAGATGCCCATTTGTAGTGAAACAACAGTAACGCTCAGTGTTCCAAATAATTATCTGTACACCTATTCTTGGATGCCAGGCGGGCAGACCACCAACAGCATCGTGGTGAAGCTTTATGAGACGACCACGTATAGTGTCGAGATTCGTGAGGAAGCCACGGGCAATTTGATTTGCCATCCAGAGCTCAGGGTGGAGGTGAAGCCTCGTTTTGAGGTGGATTTCCGTCAACTGAAACTCACTTGCAGCAACCGTGAGGAGGAGAATGGTCGCAATGCTCAAGTTGTTGCTTGGGTTGACTCTACGGCTGCAGTGTATGCCCCCCCGTTCACCTACCAATGGGAGCTCAGTCCGTTGCATATTGCCCCCAACGACCCCACATGGGCCATTGGTTTGGAGGCCTATAAGTACTACTACATCCGTGTGACCGACAATCGTGGCTGCACCCAATTGGATAGCGTCAAACTGAAGGCCTATCCCAATCCCGTGGTGGAGATTGCAACCAACCCAGGCGACACGGTCTACCTGCAAAACCCTCATGTAACCTATTCGTTTGAGAACAAGTCGGATGACACGCTGGATATCAGCAATTTCTATTGGATTCTGAACAGCACTTATAACATTACTTCGACTGAAAACGAACCCCGATTCACCTACGTGGAAACAGGAGATTACAGCACCGAATTGAAGATTTACAACCCGCAAGGTTGCGATACCTCTTATTATAAGACGGTCAAGGTGGAACCCGTGAAGCTGAAAATCCCGAACGTGTTTACACCCAACGGCGACGGCACCAACGACTATTTCATCATCTCCCTTGACGGCGGCAACGACTTGGGTGGCGGCACCTCGGGCAATCGTGGCGAAGGCGGCGGCAACCAGCTTGAATATGAGGGATACGAGCCTTTGAACCGTTATTACGAGGCTTCTGAACTCACCATTTTCAACCGTTGGGGACGCATCGTTTATCATTCCAAGGACTATCAAAACGATTGGGATGGCGGCGACCTTCCCGACGGCACTTATTTCTACGTACTGAAATGTCATGGCCTGAAGCAGGACGCCACCTACCAAGGCTCGGTGATGATCATTAAAACGCAAAGACAATGAATCGACGCAAACATGTTTTTCCCATTTTGGTTTTGGCGCTCGGGTTGCTCGTCTCATGCGGCGGCAATGGCAACGAGGGCCGTCTCTCAACGGATTTGGTGACCAACCCCAAGTCGGCCACTGAAAAGTCCGACAAACAAGCCGCCATAGAATTCGACAAGGAAGAACACGATTTTGGCACTTTGCTGCAAGGCGAAGTGGTGAGTTATTCCTTCCATTTCACCAATACGGGCAACGTGCCACTGATTATCAGCCAAGTGACCTCAACCTGCGGTTGCACTGTTGGCGACTATCCTCGTGAGCCCATCGCCCCAGGCAAAAGCGGCAGCGTTAAGGCAACCTACGACAGCGCGGGTCACCATGGCTTCCAAAGTCGCACGCTGACCGTGATGTCGAACACCATTCCGGCCAAAAACACCCTAGTCATCAAAGGCAAGGTTCAAACCCCAGACCAATATTAATCTGAGGTCTCTGCTCCCTGAGCCTGTCGAAGGTCCGCTCCAATTTCAATTTTGAGTATTAAATCTTAAATCACAGAATATGAACAACTTATTTATTCTTTTGCAAGACCAAGTTCAACCGCAAGGTGGTTCCATGTGGTCAAGTCTCATTTTCATTCTTTTGCTTATAGTCGTTTTTTGGCTGTTCTTTATACGTCCACAGTCGAAGAAGGCCAAGGAGGAACAGAAGTTCCGCGAAGGTCTGCAAAAAGGCGACAAGGTGGTCACCATCGGTGGCTTCCACGGCAAGGTGACGGAGGTGAAGGATACCACTGTCATGATTTCACTGGCACCTAACATGGAGGTGGAAGTGGAAAAGACGGCCCTTGTCCAGACTGGCACCAAAGTCGGCCAGGCCTAATGGATATGACAGGAAAGTTCGATAGCATCAAAAGCAAGGTGGAGCGCAAGAACAAGCGCTCCATCGGGACTTTTCTTGTCTTTTTGTTGCTGTCGGCAACACTGTGGCTTTTGACCAAGCTTTCCGAGAACTATACCACCCAAACGACTTTTGGCGTCCAATTGTCAGAGGTCCCTGCCGACAAATGGATTTCGTCGCCTGAACAGTCAGCCAAGATGTCGTTGAACATCGATGGTTTCCATACCTTGCGTTACAAGATGATTCGTGAACAGAACCGTTTTGTGACTGTCGCCTTGGATCAAGTGCCATACCGGCAGGAGAATGGCAGTACGTATTCGTTCAGTAGCCAATATGTGGCCGAGCAAATCGCTGACCGATTGGACATCAACGTGTCGGACATCACGATGAACGAAGCCAAAGTATACTTCAATATGGAATCCTTACAGTCGAAGGTAGTGCCGATTGAGCTTCGGTCCAACATCAGGGCGCAGCGGCAATATGAAGTTTACGGCATCCCGACCCTTGACCCCGCTTCAGTGACGATTTTCGGGCCAAGGGAAATCATCGATACGATAAAAACAGTGAAAACGGAAAAGCTGTCGAAGATTAGTGTAAACCAGTGTTTTACGGAATCTGTTTCTCTTGATTTGCTGAATGGACAGATTCAATCCAACGTTAAGGAAGTGAAAGTCGAGGTGCAAGTGGAGAAATTCACCGAAATGGATGTTGCGGTGCCAATTCAGGTGACGGATAGCGTCAAAGTGCGTTTCTTCCCTGAGACGATGACAGTGAAATGCATGGTGGCCATCAAGGATTATGCTTCTGTCAGACCTGAAGATTTCGGCGTGGCGGTCGATACGAGTCAGTTGAGGAATTTGCAGCCTTTGTTGGATATTCGCCTTGAGTCGTGGCCCAACTATGTCCAGATTTTGAACACCGCCCCCGACAAGGTGGAATACCTTATTGTCCAATGAAAAAGATTGCGATTACTGGGAATATTGGTAGCGGTAAGTCGTGGATTTGCTCACTTTTCGAGCATTGTTTGGGCATCCCTGTGTACAATAGCGATGAGATGGCGAAGAAGATGTATTTCTTGCCAGAGGTTAGGCAGCGACTGGAAAAGCGTTTCGGCACCGATTTCTATATTTCCGACACGCTTCTGAACCGGAAACACATCGCCGAGGTCATTTTCAACGACGAGACCGCGCAGCATGATTTGGAGGCCATCCTATATCCCGCCTTATTCGACGATTTCGAGCGTTGGGCTGATGGCCAGGATTCTGATTACGTGCTATTTGAGTCGGCTTTGGTTTTCGAGAAGCGTTTGGAAGACCGTTTCGATGCCATCGTGCTGGTGACGGCCACTGAGGAAACACGCCTGCGTCGTGCCATGTTGCGCGACCGCTGCGATGCCGAGGTCATCAGGCAACGTATGGCCAAACAATGGCCCGAATCCGAAAAAATGTCTCGTGCCGATTACGTCATAGAACATGAGAATGACGACGAAGATGAAGCGCTTTTGGAGCAAATCGTGTACCTCAACGGTGTGCTGACCAGGTCGAATCTTTGATTTCTGAACAATTTTCTTGTTTGTGTCTTTTTTTTCCGTATCTTTGCCACATCACCCTGCCCCCCCCATTTGAAAGGGGGAATCAATATTTGGTACAAGATATTAAGAAAGATATGGAGAAATTATTGCTTTTAGGCGATGAGGCCATTGCACAGGGCTTCATCGACGCTGGCGGCTCGGCTATCAATAGCTACCCGGGCACGCCTTCAACCCAAATCACGGAGTATGTCATCAACTCGAAGCAAGCCAAGGAGCAAGGCGTGATTGCCAACTGGTGCGCTAACGAGAAGACGGCCCTTGAGGCCTCCATCGGAGTGGCCTATGCCGGCAAGCGTGCCATGACTTGCATGAAGCACGTGGGTCTCAACGTGTGTGGCGACCCGTTTATGAACGCAGCCATCATCGGTACGAAGGGCGTCCTCGTTGTGGTGGCCGACGACCCGAGCATGTTTTCGTCGCAAGACGAGCAGGACAGCCGCTTCTACGGTCACTGGGCCATGATTCCCATGCTGGAACCTTCCAACCAACAGGAAGCCTACGACATGGTGCATTACGGCTACGAATTGAGTGAACAATTGGGCACGCCGGTGCTCTACCGCATCCCGACCCGTTTGGCCCACAGCCGTGCTGGCGTGGTACGCAAACCCGTCCGCCCGCAAAACGAGCTCACCGAGCCTGCCGATGCCAAGTCGTTCGTGCTGCTGCCAGCCAACGCCAAACGTCTCTATCGTAACCTCATCGACAAGCAGCCCGCTTTCACCGAGGCTTCGGAGACTTCAGGCTACAACAAGTATTTCGAAGGCACGAACAAGAAACTGGGCATCATCACCACGGGTATCGCCTACAACTACCTGATGGAGAACTTCCCCGATGGCAACTGCCCGTATCCTGTTGTGAAAATCACGCAGTATCCTTTGCCTTACGACATGATCAACAAGTTGTACGACGAGTGCGACGAAATCCTCGTCCTCGAAGATGGTCAGCCGTTTGTTGAGGAGCAAATCAAAGGCTTCCTTGGCAAGGGTAAGAATGTGATGGGTCGTCTCGACGAGACCATCCGCCGCGATGGCGAACTTAACGCCGAAAAGGTGGCCAAGGCACTTGGTATGGATGTGCCTACGATGTTCAAGGTGCCGGAGGTGGTCACCAACCGTCCGCCCGCGCTGTGCCAGGGTTGTCCCCACACCGATAGCTACACCGCTTTAAACGCCGTCATGGCTAACCACAAAGGTGGCAAGGTGTTTGGCGACATCGGTTGCTACACTTTGGGCTTCAATATGGGTGCCATCCAGACCACCGTTTGCATGGGTGCTTCCATCACCATGGCCAAGGGCGCCAGCGAGGTGGGCATCTTCCCGAGCGTGGCCGTCATCGGTGACGGTACTTTCGGTCACAGCGGCATGACGGGCCTCATGGACTGCGTCAACGAGAAGGCCAACGTCGTGGTCATGATTCTCGACAATGACATCACTGCCATGACGGGTGGTCAGCCCTCGTCGGCCCACAACAAGATCCGTCGCATCTGCGAAGGTCTTGGCGTGGAACCCGAGCACATCCGTGACATCATCCCGCTGCCGAAGAACCACGAGGAGAATGTCAAGATCATGGAGGAAGAGGTGAACTACAACGGTGTTTCGGTCATCATCCCGCATCGCACCTGCATCGTCGAATTGAAGAAACACATGAAGAAGTAACTATGGCCTATAGCCAATGGTCTATGGCTACCTCAACGTAAAGGTAAGCCATAGGCCATGAACCATAGTTGATGAAGCAACTATAGAATATTGAAGTTTAATTTTAAATCTTAGGAAAATGAAAAAAGATATAGTCCTATGCGGCGTGGGTGGCGACGGCATCGTTTCGGTGGCCAAGATTATCTCTGATGCCGCTCTCAATATGGGCATGAACCTGAAACAGTCCGAAATCCACGGCATGTCGCAGCGCGGCGGTTCGGTGTTCTCGCACCTCCGCATCTCTGATGACGAAATCTTCGCCGATGTCATCCCTGAAGGCCATGCCGACATCATCCTTTCGTCCGAGCCTATGGAAGCTTTGCGCTACCTGCCTTGGCTGAGCAAGGAAGGCTGGGTCATCACCAACAACGACCCGTTCATCAATATCGGCAACTATCCTGATATGGAGCTGATTAACGGCGAGTTGGCCAAACTCGACCATGTGGTTTCCTTCAATGCCAACGAAATCGCCAAGCAACTGAAGGCTCGTTCCAACATGGTGCTGCTGGGTGCCACGGTGCCTTACCTCGGCATCGAGATGGAGAAGGTGGAAGAGGCCATCGTCCACATTTTCGGCAAGAAAGGCCAAGAGGTGGTCGACCTTAATATCCAGGCCGTGCGTGCTGGTTATGCTGAGGCGGCGAAGTAACCCCCGCCTGTAAAATGAAAAAAAGCCCGATTGGAGGTTCCAGTCGGGCATTTTTATTGGTTCCGTTTGTTACATCGTTTTCTTGTTTCTCTTGATGAAAATGACAAACAGCACCAATCCCAATACGGTGATGGCAGCGCCGATGCCGTAACCCACCAGGCGTGGCAGGATGGAGCCCAAACCTCCATCGGCGGCCTTGGCCACGAAGAGGAACGAGCCCGTCACCATCGTCATGAAGAGGGCAGGGATGAGGGTGACCAAATACCACATTTTGCCTTTGTTTTTGGCCAGATAGACCGAGATGGCCCAAAGAGTCACCGTGGCAAGGACTTGGTTGGCCCAAGCGAAGTAGCGCCAGATGAGTTGGAAGCCTTTGTCGTCGGCGATGCTGTAAACCAAGATGATGGCCGTGATGACGAACATCGGGATGGCGATGAGCAGGCGGTTCTTGATGGGCTTTTGGTCGTAGTGCATGAAGTCGGCGATGATGAGTCGGGCCGAGCGCAAAGCCGTGTCGCCCGAAGTGACCGCCGCGCTGATGACGCCCAAGATGGTGATGACGGCGATGACGGGTGTGAACCACGTGTCGGCGATGACGCCCACGATGGCGGCTCCGCTTTTTCCCGTCATGTCAACCACGCTGTCGGGACCGAAGAAATAAGCGGCGGCAGCGGCCCAAATCAGGGCGACGACGCCTTCAGTAATCATGGCACCGTAGAAAATCGGACGACCTTGTCGCTCGTTCACCATGCAACGCGCCATCAGTGGCGACTGCGTGGCATGGAAGCCCGAAATGGCACCGCAGGCGATGCTGATGAACATCATCGGGAAGATGGGGTTGTTGGCCGCGTCGGGATGGCGGTTTTGCAGTCCGCTCCACAATTCGGGAATCTCAGGCTTGTAGATGATGAAGGCAATGAAGATGGCCACAGCCATACCCAACAGCAGAATGCCGAAGATGGGATAGATTTTGCCGATGAGCTTGTCGATGGGCAAAAGCGTGGCAATCAGATAGTAGGCCAAGATGACGACAATCCAGATGTATTTGTTCCAGCCTGGTGTGAAGTGCGCGTTGAGCAAGGTTGCGGGCGTGTTGACGAACACCACGCCGACCAAAATCATCAGTAGGACGGTGAAGCCGCGCATCACTTGTTTGGCGCCGTTGCCGAGGTAGGTGCCGTGGATTTCGGGCAGGCTTGCGCCTTTGTCGCGCAAGGAAATCATGCCTGCCAAATAATCGTGGACGGCACCTGCGAAGATGCTGCCCAACACAATCCACAGGAATGAGGCTGTGCCGAACTGCGCGCCCATGATGGCTCCGATGATGGGCCCCACACCAGCGATGTTAAGGAACTGGATGAGAAAGATGCGCCAAGGCTTCATCGGCACGTAATCGACACCGTCGGCCATGGTGGTGGCGGGGGTGGTACGCTGCGGGTCGGCACCGAAGAGGCGTTCAACAAACTTTCCGTAAATGATATAGCCGAGAATCAGGACGGCTAATGCGATGAAAAAAGTGATCATATTAGGTTCAAATTTATGTTTTCTCAATCGTCGCTTCGCGTCATTGCGAGGAGGAACGACGAAGCAACCTAGAGTTTCATTTGGCTTTTCCTGGATCGCTTCGTGCCTCGCGATGACGCAAAGCGTGTCATTCCTTCTTCCCTCCAAATTCCATCAAATATGCCTTGAGGAACGCATCGATGTCGCCATCCATCACAGCCTGCACGTTGGAGGTCTGGTAGTTGGTGCGGTGGTCCTTCACGCGGCGGTCGTCGAAGACGTAGCTGCGGATTTGGCTGCCCCACTCGATTTTCAGCTTGCCTGCCTCAATCTTGTTCTGTTCCTCCATGCGGTGGCGCATCTCGCGGTCGTAGAGTTGCGACTTCAGGATGCGCAAGGCGTTCTCGCGGTTCTTGGGTTGGTCGCGGGTCTCGGTGTTCTCGATGAGGATTTCCTCTTCCTCGCCCGTGTAGGGGTCCTTATATTGGTAACGCAGGCGCACGCCCGACTCAACCTTGTTCACGTTTTGGCCGCCGGCGCCGCCGCTGCGGAAGGTGTCCCACGAGAGGCGCGACTGCTCCACGACGATTTCAATCGTGTCGTCGACGAGCGGGGTGACGAACACCGAGGCGAACGACGTCATGCGTTTGCCTTGGGCGTTGTAGGGGCTGACGCGCACCAGACGATGCACGCCGTTTTCACCTTTCAGGTAGCCGTAGGCATAGTCGCCTTCGATCTTCATCGTCACCGACTTGATGCCGGCGTCGTCGGCTTCCAGCAGGTCGCTGATGGTGAGTTTGTATTTGTGGTTCTCGGCGTAGCGCATATACATACGCATCAGCATCGAAGCCCAATCTTGCGCTTCGGTGCCGCCCGCGCCCGAGTTGATTTTCAGCACGGCGCTCATCGGGTCGGCCTCTTCACGCAGCATGTTCTTGAATTCCAGGTTCTCCACGATTTCGATGGCGGTGGCATATTGCGCATCCACCTCTTCCTCGGTGGCTTCGCCTTCCTTGGCGAAGTCGAAGAGCACGGCAAGGTCGTCGTAGGCTTGCGCGGCTTCCTTGTAGCCGTTGAGCCAGCTTTTCACTTCGCGCACTTTCTTCATCGTGGCTTCGGCGGCCCTGGGGTCGGCCCAAAACTGCGGGTCTTGCGTCTTTTCGTCTAGTTCTTGTGCTTCGATGGTACGTCTGTCGACGTCAAAGATACCTCCTCAAGGCATCAATCCTCTTACATAATTCTTTAAGTTGGTCTTGGGTGATCATATTAAATAGGTATTTTCGGGCTGCAAAGGTAGGGAAAAGTTTTCAATTAGTTTGGAGTGGGGAGTGAGGCGTTGGTGGTTTTCTGATTTTGGCGTAAATTTAGGACTATAATGGATAATTTTAGCGTAAATTTATGACTTAAAGAGATAAATTTGGCGTAAAATTGGGAACTATACTGAAAAATGTTGTATTTTTGCAGCCGTAAAACAAGAAACGATATGGACAAAAAGCGACAAATGGAAGTGCAGGTCGAGAAGATGAAAGACCGCAAAACGGGACGGATTATGGTGTTCACCGGAGCAAGACAGGTGGGGAAGACCACATTGGTGCGACAGGTGCTCGACGATTACGTCTATCTCTCCATCGAAGACCCCGTGACCGGTCCCACTTATCTTCAACTCACCGCCGGACAGTGGCACGAACTCTATCCCAAAGCCGTGCTTGACGAGGTGCAGAAGTTGCCCGAATTGGTGGAAAGCATTAAGGCTACCTACGACCAATTCCCCGATGTGCGTTACGCTTTGTTGGGGTCGAGCCAGTTGTTGCTTTTGCAGAAAGTGAGGGAAAGTTTGGCCGGTCGGTGCAGCATTTTCACTCTTTATCCGCTCACATTGCCCGAACTGCTCACCAACGGTTGGGACGACGAAATACAACTTTCGGCATGGCAACGCTTGTTGCAGCAACCCGACCAAAAACCTTCGTTTTGGCCTTCCTTTGTCTTGGATCCAGCTATGCCGAAGAAAGCCAAGGCTTGGACGTATTATCAGCGTTTCGGAGGATATCCCGCCTTGGTCGATGAGGAAATGACCGACGACGAACGATACCTTTGGCTAAAGGATTACGTGCGCACCTACCTTGAACGCGATGTGCGCGACTTGGCCTCCTTCCGCGACTTGGAGCCATACGTCAAGTTGCAACGTGCCTTGGCTTTGCAGACCGGACAGACGGTCAACATTTTGGGTTTGGCCACGGCGTTGGGCATTTCGTCGAAAACGGTGAGCCGCTATTTGGAATACCTGCGCTTGAGTTACCAGACCGTCACGCTCCAGCCGTGGCAACGCAACTTGAACAAGCGCTTGGTGAAGACCCCGAAAATCCATTATATGGATTACGGGTTGCTTCAGGCCGTGTTGCAGAAGCGCGGCGGCATGACGGGAGCCGAGTTCGAGAGCCTCATCGTCACGGAACTTTACAAGCAGGCGCAAAATGTGCTCTCGGACGCTGCGTTCTACCACCTGCGCACCCACGACGGCAAGGAAGTGGACCTACTCGTCGAGCTACAGGACGGCTATATCGCCTTCGAAATCAAGATGGCGGAGCATGTGGCCAAGACCGACGCAAGGCATCTTATGGATTTGGATGCCATCCTCGACAAGCCAGTACTTCATTCCTTTGTTTTGTCCAACGACGTGGAAACCAAACAATTGTCCCCAAATGTGACAGCGGTTCATGCGGCGGCGTTTTTGAGTTGAACATCACAATGTTGGAAAAATGAAGATATTGCATAACATCATTGGAATTCTGATAGTTCTGGCATTTTCCGCTGCCAGCAAAATTACCGCGGCAAGGCAACGAAGGCGCTTGAGCAAGGTTATGCCATGCAAGAGGTTGAAAATGAGGCTGCTGCCATGGAAGCCTTCAAGGCTGCTGAGCATTACGGCTTGAGGTGCGACGATTCGCTTACGGTGTCCCGTGCCCGATACGAAATCGGTGACATGATGTATCGCAAAGGCGAGACGAAAGAGGAATACATCGGGCGGCTGAAGGCTGCCGATGCGGGCTTCGGGACGCATTACGGCGAGCGGGCCAAGCTGTGGAACCTGATGGCTTCCGCGTATATGGCCTTTGAAGAATTTGACAGTGCGCAAATGTGTTTGGAACGGGGATTGGATTACGCTTGTAAAGACGTTGCGCGCAACGTCTCTACAAAGGATGTGCCTCACGATGTCGTTTCCACGCTGATTATCAATTATTTCGTCCTATATTTCGACCAAGGCCAATTCGACAAGGCCTCCGAATACCTTTGGCGGTTCAAGGCGAGGGACGGGCTGAATGACGATGAAACCTTGCGGTATTATTACAGTAGCTTGATCAACAACTACCGAGCGGCGGGCAATTCGGATTCCGCAAATTATTATTGTAGGTTTTTGGAGAAAATGCTGCCAGAAATGGATACGGAAAAAGACGCCTTTGGCTACTGGAATTACTATGAGTTGTCGGTGTATGCCGAGGAGCAAGGCGACTACAAATCAGCTTTGGAGTATTACAACAAATTCGTCAGGGGTTATTCGAGGCACAATCGCAAGGATGAGAGTGACAATCTTTACGCCGTCCAGCGGAAATACGATTTCGAGGTCTTGCAGAACGAGATGAACCAGAAAATTTCGCCCGCCAGCGGTGGATTATTTTTGTTAGTGTTTTGGCAGCCTTGATTTTGGCGGCTTTCTTGGTGTCGCAGGTCAAGTTGGCGCGGCGGCGGAAGGTGGAGGCCGACATCAACGCCGAGTTGTTCCACTTCAAGCAGCAGAACGCGGTCTTGGCGCAAAAGGATGCTGAACACGAACAGGTGCGACAGGACTATGCTGAGCGCCTTTCGAATGCCTTCGACAAGGAACAACAGACCATGCTGCGCCTCGACATCTACCTGAAAGACAAGAAGGCCAACCTACTCAACGACTTGGAATCCACCGTCTTCGACCAAAACGACGACCACTGGGCGGCGATGCTCGCCGTGGTGGAGAAGAAATATCCCGGACTTTGGGACACCCTCCAGCAAAAACACCCCGACCTGACCGACGACGAGCGGAAGTCTTACATCCTTTCTCACTTCAAACTGTCGCGGCAGGAGGAAGCGGATTCCCTCGGCACCTCCGTGAATATGGTGGACAAACTGCGCGGGAGGGTGCGGAAGAAAATGGATGCCGAGCAAAAGAAATAATGTGATAAATTGTGGTTGTTTCAAGAAAAGTTTCTATCTTTGCAACCGCAATTAATTTAATGGTAGTTAAATTAACGACGGTTAAATTAAGTCTAATAGAGTATGAGATTCTACGATAGAACAACTGAATTACAGGTACTTGAAAAGAATTGGCAACAGTCGGCCAATCACTCCATAATGACTACGCTCATCGGAAGACGACGCATTGGAAAGACTGCTTTGTTGTTGAAAAGTGTGGAAAACACGCCTTTTCTTTATCTGTATGTGTCAAAAGACAATGAGCAGGTGCTTTGCCGCAAATTCCAGCAACAGGCACAGGATGCGCTCGACTTGCAACTCTACGGACAAGTGGAAAGTTTTGGCAGCCTTTTCAAGGAACTGATGAAATACGGAGAGAGCCACCATTATACGCTCATCATCGACGAATTCCAGAATCTGTTGGGTATTAATGCCGCCATTCCGAGTGAGATACAGGACATTTGGGATCGCAACAAGGACAAAAGCCGGGTCAACCTTATCCTTTGCGGCTCCATCTATTCCATGATGAAACGCATTTTCGACCATAGCGACCAGCCGCTTTTTGGCCGTCGCGACTCGCATCTGCGCCTGCTTCCTTTCAGCATCGGGACAATGAAAAACATTCTTGCCGACCATAACCCCGATTACAAGCCCGATGATTTGCTTTGTCTCTACATGCTTACGGGCGGCGTGGCCAAATATGTCGCCCTGCTGATGGATGCACGCGCTACGACCAAGCAGAGGATGCTCAACTTCGCCCTATCGCCTGACTCGCCATTCCTGACCGAAGGTACTGAACTGCTGATTTCAGAGTTTGGTCGCGATTATGGTACTTATTTTTCCATCCTCCAACTCATCGCCGGCGGAATGACCACTCAAAGCGAGATTGACAGCGTCATCGGGAAGAACACGGGCGCCTATCTGAATAATATGACCGAGGATTACCTTTTCATCAGCAAGAACACGCCTTTGTTGAGCAAACCTGGCGCGAGGAACATCCGCTGGCAGATTGACGACTGTTTCCTGCGTTTTTGGTTCCGTTTCGTCTATCCCTACCAAGGCTTGATTGAAAGCAACCAACTTGGTCTGCTAAAACAGTATGTGACAGACAACTATGCGCAATTCACGGGACGCACTTTGGAACGCTATTTCCAAGAAAAGGCGATGCAAAGCGGCAAGTTCACGAAAGTGGGCAACTGGTGGGACCGCAAAGGCAAGAACGAAATCGACATGGTGGCCCTAAACGAATTTGACAAAACCTGTCTTGTGGCCGAAATCAAGCGCAACAAGGATAGAATCAGCCTAAAAGACTTGCAGGAAAGAGTGTTGGCCTTGCCTTCGGAGTTTTCATCGTATCAGATTCAAATGGAGGGGCTTTCGTTGGAGGACGTGTAGGTTCTTTTGTTATTGCAAGGCTTGCAGAAGCATTTTTGCGAAAAGTTGTAGAGAATTTACTTGGTCAACTTTGTTTGATGTATTTGAAAAAAAAGGTACCATGCCAAAAGCTTTATGGCTTTAGGATAATCCATCGACCAAATCTTGCACTGCCTTCACGGGCAATCACACCCTCTTTTTTAAGGATGGCCAGTTCCCGTTCGATAGTGCGTTTGATTACCGACATTATCACCGACATCTGTGTGACGGTAATGGTGGGATCCATCCTTATCAAATCAATGATTTTTCGTTGTCTTTCAGTAAGTTCCATTACCGACAAACCACCGACACTATCACCGACATTACCGCCATTTTGTTTGTTGAGGGCGACAAAAACTTCTCGTTGTATGGTCGCCAATACACCGCCACGGACTTGCTCAAACAAAGGGATTTGAAGTTGCTCTTTCTTGAACGCATTGCTTATTTTCTCATAACCGCGCCCCCAACTCTCGATGAAACCAACCAAATAGAACACTTTGGCGATGAGACTGTTGCGAGGATGCGATTCGTGTGTTGTCATTAGGTTGTCGGCTGTTATCTCTGGCGGAAACTCGCCACTGTTCCAAAGGTCGATGTGATCATCCCAAACGCGCATTTGGATGAATGTGCCACGATAATCCTTGTGAACGATGGCATTGCAAATAATTTCCCTAAGTGCGTCTTCAGGAATTTCCAATGGCTCGATACGATGTAAACCCTCGTATTTGATGGGCGCAACCAAATAGCGACTGCGCAAGGTTTGTATCACCCGCTCTGGCATTCGGATAAGCGGACAAACAATGGTGTCGTCAAAAATCAAATCGGCTTGGGTGGCACCGAACCTGCCAATACGGAAAGATGCAGAAAGACAGTATTCTTCAATGTCTTTCCCAAATAGCTTCAGAGCGGCAAAAGTGAGTTGCCCTTGCTTGTTGATGAGTTTGAGGATGCGAAGAATATGCTCCAAATTTTCGTGTTTTGCGCTTTCGTTCAACCGTTTGGCATCAATGGCGAAATTGACGAAATACTTGACCGCTTCGGGGTCGATGTCGTCAAGTGTTGCGTTGGGTTCGATGTGCATGTCCCAAGTGACACGGGTTTGCCTCATCAGAAAGTCAGTAAGTGCGCTGCCACTACGCATATAATACTTGCCGTTGCAAGAAACAGGCTGGTCGGACGGCTTGATGTGAATGGCGATATATGCTTTGCCGTCTTTGGTGAGAATTTCAATGTCGGGAATGATGCCTGTGGCTTGTATGGCTTTGTTGGGAAGGGCTTCCAAAAGGTATTCGGCATTGTCAATGCCAACGACTTCGCCAGCATCATTTATTCCGATATAGAGCGTACCTCCCTGCGCATTGGCAAAGCCGCTGATGTAGGCGAGGTATTTGTCAGACCATTGCTGCTTGTATTCTGTTGTTTGGGATTCCATATTGATTATGTATGTTGTTATTGTGTAATATTATCCCTGCGACATCCCTTCCTTCTCAAATTATCCTTTAATTTGATTCCTGAATGATTTCCCAATATCCATAATTAGTTCATCATATCTGTCTTTTGTTGCTTTGTTTTGCTGAATTGTGTTCTTTGTGTCCTCTTCTGTAATTGTTTGAACAGTTTCTCCTTCCTCAATCTGAATTCTTATGTCAATTAGTTTTAATTTGCCAAATTGGAACTGCTCAAACTGTTCGATTAACTGGATTAATTTGTTGTAATGTTCTTCTTCTATTAATAAGAGATTATCGTTTATGGCTTTTCTTGTAAGTCTTATTTGTTCACTAAACGATGGAATTTTAGAGGGATCAGCCTTTTGCCATAACATATCTGCTTGTTGTTTGGTATATAACAATACTCTCCATAAATCATTATATAATTCAAATTGTTTTTCTGAATACCTTGCAAATTGCAATTTTGCTTTCTCTAATTCATTTTTTGTTCTTTCTAATTCATTAGCATATCTGTTTTTTAATGTTTCTAATTCGCTTTCATGCTTGTTATTATAGGAATCAAGCAATCGATTAGACAAAAAGCCGCCAAACCATTTCGCTAATGCAATGATAATAACGCCAGAACCTCCAACAGATACAAAAAAAGCTGATGCTAACTTAAAATATTCAATCCATTTCATAATCAATAAAATAAATTGTTAAACTTCATCCATTCTCTTATTTGTGTTGGATTGACACTTATATATAAGAATTGGTTTACAGTCAAAAAACCGAACTTGTTTCCCCGTAAATATATAGTTGGTGGTGTAGATGTGTACGGATTATAAGGACTTAATGAGGAATACTGACTTCCATATATGGAGAACTTATTATTAATAGATGTATAAGAATATGGATTTCCATATTGCCCATATGCATTCAATATGGATTCTGAATCATAAATGTTCAAACATAATTTCCCCAAAAACTGTCCATCGTTTGCAACGACGAAAGACTCACCTCTGCTTATTCTTGCATTCAATTCGTTTATTGTCATACAAAGTTCAATTAAACACTATACTCTTATTCAAATTCCATCGCTTTAATCATCCCTTATTCTTCACTTTTCAGATAATTATATTGCGTTTCTAGTTTATCCAAATTTTCCTTAGAGAGCTGATTGACACAATAATAAACATCATCTTCGGCTGCTTTATGCTCATCATTTACTCCAAAGACCGAACCGCATAACACTTTTAATTCATCCACGGCAATCATTGATTTCCCATTTGCTTCATTATCTCCACCATTAACAATTACCTCCTCCAAGCTGTGACAAATATAATAAACGAGGTATCCCAAACCTATTCCAACAAACGCAGCAAGAACAGCGGCAATGCCGCTAATAGATGCAGCAGCACCAATAAGCATAATATTAACTAAAAGAGCTGAAACGATACCAAACACGGAAAATCTTGTCGTTTTTTTATGTCTATTTCTACATTTGTTACACCGAGGAACGCAAATGACATATTCTTCATCGTTCGTGTCTTCAATGTGAACTTTCAATTCAGAACCAACTTCAATCCGGTTCTTTTTGCAAAAATGACACTTGGAATCGTGATAATAGTTCGGCTTATAAATAATCATAGAACAATGATTTTAGTGGTCGTTTATTTCCCAAATGATTTCTTGTTTTACATAACCTTTAATCCTCATAACCGAAGGGGCTTCTTTGAAAATGTAGCCTGGCAAATCTCCAATTTTTACCATGTCATGGCTTGGGCATAAAAGAATTTCAGATTCATCATAGGTCTCTCCTGCTTTTGGCCGTCCTGCTGTGTAAACATGTTTTTTTGCGTACAGAATTGTATTTGTTCTATTTTCCAAGTACTTTGTTCTAATACCCAATTCATTTTTGAAATCAAAAATGGCATATTCATAGTGATGGCTTTTATCAACTTCAACAACAAGAATTCTTGGGGAGAACCACAAAACGCTTCTTCCAATTATGAATCCCACAATTAAAGCTAACAAGGCCGAATAACCTATTATCTTTTTATATTTAGGATTGATGTTTTTGTTCGCACAAATCACATACCGAATAATCAAGTATATGAATATGGACAATATACAAAAAGCATATACAATAAAACCTTTTAAATGCATTACCTTGGAATTATTAAATACTTAAACCTTGCTCTCTTAGTGATTCTTTCAAAATCGCTGCTGCGTTACCACCTACTGCTGCATAAAATTTAATCGGCAAGTTGTCTTTGACAAATTCGAGAAGTAATGTGTGGAACGCCCTAAAACTACCGATAGCTCTTACTTCTATATGAATGTTACCTTGGTCTGTTTTTATTGTAATATCTCCGTTATGTAATTTAATGTCTTTAATGTTTTCTTTGTTACATTGTTTTCCGTCAATAATTAACAAACTCTTACTAATTCCTATATATTTATCAAAGACTTCATAGGTGCCTTGTCCATAAAAATAATTAAAATAAACTAAGTCGTTATTATCAAAAGCTTGTCTAATCATCCTAAGACGATAAGAAGTCCATAACTCTTCAATGTTTATTGTTGCAACCTCAAAATCATCGAGTGTGCTATCCTTAATATAAGTCACTTCTCTATCGAGTGTCGGCCTTTTGGATTTCCTATCGACCAAATTCCAGTAATGATATTTTCTATCTGACTTTTCATAAAAAGCTCCATTCAAATAAGTGTCTTTAGCTTCAACAATAATATCATACATATCAGAAAACTTATAAATATTCGATACGGTGATATTATCTCTGCTATTTTCAAACCATTGTTTTACAAAGCCTTCGGTGCCAAGTATTTCATTACTACCTTCAAATCTGGCTTTTCTTATGGCCATTAAAACAATAATAGCAACTCCTATCACCCCAGCGGCAATAGGAAGAAAAAGAGTTCCTGAAAGCGATAAAAAACCGACAACCGCAGCTACAATCAAAGTGGTAACTATCAATTTTATCGTTTTGGATAATATTAGTTCTGTTTTGCTTTTACTAAGTGCTAAACTATCAGTTGCACAAAAGACAACATTCCCAATTTCATTAGGAATAACGGGGAATAATTTTGAAGTCCCGCTTTTAATTTCTTCCAGGTGTTGTTTGTCATTTTCGTTATAGATCATAATGCATTTTTTTTCTGCTGCAAATATACGGCTTTTCTGAAAGATGCAAGGAAGCGTAATGAAAATTTCTGTTTTTCGCTATTGCCAATTGTTGAATTCATGTTTTTAAGAACCCAATAGCGATGACAAGTATGTTGAAGATTCACTATTCCAAAAGATGTAGAGTTCTGTTCAGTGAAACCAGAAAGGCGGCTGGGGTTGCGTTCCTTCGGGCATAGCTTTACCATTATTTCGTTACTTTTGAACGGAGAGTATTAATAATCACCGTAAGAAAAATACTTTTCCAGCAGGAAAATGCGACATGGCCAATAAAGCCTACCCAAACCCCACCAAGGTCTGTAGTTCATCTTTCCCCGTGCGACACCACCATGTCAAACAAGATGGCATCCAATGCCTCCGAGGAAGTCTTTTCGTGTTCTGGTCGGAAACTCGCAATAGTCTGCTCAAAATGCTCGGCCCAATGGCGGGCGTATTCGACAAGGATAGAGTCCACTTCCTTTAGGTCGTTTTCCTTGCTTTGCCTCTTTAGCGCAAGCAACTCGTCGATTTTCTGGCGGATGGGTTCTTCGGCAACAGTGGCTTGCACCAATTCGCTGAATAGCACGGGCGGCATGGTTTGCCGTGCCTCAATCCAGCGGCAGGCAAGAATGCCGCGCAGATAATAAAGGAAGCGCTTCAGCGGATAGGCCGCATTATGCAGGTAGCGTTTGTCGTGTTTGATATAGATGCTGCCATAGTGGTACATGGTCTTGATGGGGGTGAAATAAGCTGGTTCCAATGCCCTCATGCGCGACAAGAAATCCTCGTCGGCTCGATAGATGATTGGGGAGTGAAGCCATTCCATCAGCGAAGGGTTGGACTTCTGGAACAGCCGCAAAGTCTTGAGCAATTCCCAGCCCACGAGGTCAACATCGTCGTCGTACATGTGTTCAATCACGACTTGGAAAAGAATCTCAAACTCAAGTTCCAAAACGAATTATTTTTTCCTTGATTTGGAAAACGAGTTTTAATGCGGACGGAGATTGACATTTTTGTATTGTCGGGTGCGAAAAAAGATGAACGAAGCCCCAAAATCTTTGGACTCCCCCCAACAAAAAGTTTGGAATCAACAAGAAATCAACTATTTCATTATTAACGATTTACGATTCTCAGAAACCAAAAAAGTTTGGACTATGCGTTTGGACTGCTTGACAAACGCGATAGTTTTGCAGGCAAATTCAAAATCGTATCGTTATGCAAAAACAAACTTGTTTTCTTTTGCTGCTGCTCGCCATTTCGCGTTTGGCGTTCTCGCAGAATCCCATCAACATTGATGAGTACAAGGTCATTGACCAAAGCCGTTTCATCATCACCTACGAAGCGATGATGACCGACGACTCGCTGAAGCCCACGGAACACAACTACGACCGCCTCGTCCTGATGGTGGGTGATTCCATTTCACGATGTTACAGCAATACTATGTACCGTTATGATTCCGCTTATACGGAATGGTGTGTACACAAAGGAAGGGATGCTTGCCAAAACATGAGCCATTTTGTTGGGGACTCTGGCGGCGTTTGGAACCCCGATGTGTATAAGTATTTTGGCTCAAAACGGATGACGGCCATGCATCGTATGGGAGAGGCTCGGGTGCCGATTTTTCTGTATGACGAGCCTTTGGACTTGATGGACTGGAAGATGTCGTTTGGAACAAAGGAAATCCTTGGCTATCCATGCTTCAAGGCTGAATGTGATTTTCGTGGACGGCATTGGACGGCTTGGTACACGATGCTGATTCCTGTGCAAGACGGTCCGTGGAAATTCTGCGGCTTGCCCGGACTGATCCTCGAAATGGAGGAGTCGCGAGGGCATTATGCTTTCCGCTGTATCGGTATCGAGACGCAGAAAAGGCCGATAGTTTGGTTTGATGGGCCTCGTTTTGAAGATTATCAGCGTTGCATTCGTGCCGATGTCATGAAGCAAGAGGAGGATTATCATGCGGATTGGTATGCTTACATTCGGATGGCAAATCCTGGTATCAAGTTATATGTCGCAAAAACGGACGCTTCGGGCAAACGAAGGCCGGTGGAGGCTCCTGCGGATGAAAAGAAAGTGCTGCCTTATAACCCTGTTGAGTTGGAATAATATTGGTCAAATATTGTATAGGACTATTCTAAAATAGACCCCAAAATAAGTAAATACTAGTCTAATTACAAAAAATTTGTATTTTTGTACCCGAAAAACAATAATGACCAATGAAACTCCTGAATGACATAATGCTCCGTTTCCTCCGAGCCGCCAGCGTGAAACCAGTGCTTGTTGCAGAGGTTTTGGCGTTTGAACCCAATAACTTGGTCAGGTGTTGGATAATCATTAGTAATTTACGGAGTGCTAACCAAAGCGGAGGATTTTTGGGCAAGACGCAAGGACAACAAGCCTGGCGGATGGCCACAGAACTCCGCAAAATGGGGAAGAACAAGTTCGTCCAAACCTTGTCCCCGCAATGGAAGCGCTTGCCGTTTGCGGGGACTTGACCGCCATAGGCGGCGGGAATGCATGGCCAAGGCGTACCCCACCCCCGCAACGAAAGGCAAAACGGAAGCGGGGAGCGCAACAATGCCGAAAACAAACAAGACTTTTACAAACTTAAACCTTACTGAAATGAAAAACCTGAAACTGAACAAGCTGAACCGAATCAGCGAGGAAATGAAGAACGCTGTTAAGGGAGGCGAAGCACCCTGCTGCTCATGCCGGATGCTGCTACGCCAATAGCGGCGGGTCGTCGGTGGCTGCAAACGGAAATGAAAACAAGAAATATGGGTGTCACTCGATTGTTGGTTCTGATTGCGACACTGCATATGAAGATATGTGGCATATTGTTTGTCCACAAGACTAATCTTAAGGTTTTACAATAAGAGAGTGTTGTTGAATAAAATCGCAACACTCTCTTTCCCAACACATGGATATATGAATAAGAAAACAACAGTTTTAGTGCTTTTGCTTTTTCATTCGCTTTGCATTACAGCCCAAGACCGCATAGATGGGGTTTCGTTTGAAGATTATATGGTTGTTGATACCAGCCGGTTTGTCGTTGTTTATGAAATGCTTCAAACACGCGATGCCCAAAATCCATCAGAAAAGGTTTACGACTATGCCTTGCTTGAAGTGGGAAGGCAAATATCTCGCTATCATAGCAAACACCTTGTCACCTTTGATTCCATTTACACGGTAGCGTTGAGAAAAGGGAGGCAAGGCATACCTCCCGCCAATAGCAACTTGTATCCTTTTGAAATTTACAAAAACCATTCGGAAAAGAACGTGCAAGTATTCTATCGCGCACGAATGAGAGGCATATTCAGCTATGAAGAGAAAATGGAAGAAATGAGATGGATACCAATTGGCGGAAAAGAAACCATTGCGGGCCATTCCTGCAATAAGGCAGCCTGCACATTCAGAGGACGCGAATGGACGGCATGGTACACTTCAGAGGTTCCCTGTTCTGAAGGCCCATGGAAGTTTTGCGGATTGCCAGGGTTGATTCTGAAGGTTGAAGACGACAAAAACGAGTACACTTTTCGTTGCGTCAAAATCAATGGTGGAGGCAAGCCAATTGAGGTCATGCAAAGTTACTTTTATGAGAAAAGCACAAGAGCAGCAGTAGTTGAATTGGAGAAGAAAGCCCATAACGACTTTTACGGTTACATGACAACCTATAACGGTAAAACTCCAAATATTGTATATGACGATGGAACCAAAATGCCAGCGGAAAAGGTAAATGAGAGATTCAACAAGCCCTACAACCCCATCGAATTGGAATGAACCAAGAACGCTTATCTTACTGCCGAACAAATCAGGTCGGCCTTGGCCAACACGCCCCAAATCACCTTTGAGGTGACGGATGCCTGCAATTTGTGTTGCGAATACTGCGCCTACGGCAAGCTGTATGCCGGCTATGACGTTCATGCCTACACAACTGTTTCCTTTGAAACATGCAGATTGTAAATAAATTGCATTTTTTTGATAAAAAAACAGCCAAAACATTTGACAAATGAAAAATAATGTGTATCTTTGTACCATCAAACCTGTTGAAAGGATACGGTCGTGAAGCCCAATCTGTCGATAGGAAAACAGCTGACATCGCTCATAGGCAAAGCGACAGGGCGGTGCTTGTTGTTCGTTTCGTTCTCCGTCGATACATTGATTGTCAAGTGTTTACAAGCATTATCTTCTGATGAGGTTAAGACGTATGCCCTGCCTGTTGCCGTAAGCGGAAGCCGGGGTGGAAAACGGCCTTTCATCTGGGTTTTGGGCAAGAACAGGTTCATTCGAGTTGTGGTCTCCGTTGCCTGAATCTTTTCAGGCGGCGGCTCCGGCAAGGGTGGCGGTCCATCCGCCTTGAGGGAGGCCCTGGATGGGCAAGCAAACAGGAAAGCTGTTTTTGGCTGCGCCATAAAGTTGGCAATTCAAAGCCGACGGATGTTTTCAAATGAAGTACGAACCTTTAAATTATGAATGTCATGAAAGACTTGAAACTGAACAAGCTGAACCGAATCAGCGAGGAAATGAAGAATGCCGTTAAAGGCGGAGAACAGCCTCAAGAGTATTGCACTTGCGGTTGCTGTTATGTAAATCAAGGCGGATCGAGTTTCGAAGACAATAAGATTGCCAATTTCAATGGCTGTCTGCACACGAAATGTGACGAGTATGTAGTAGTACCAGAAATGTAAACTCATTGCAGGCTCCTTGTTTTGTGGAGCCTGCAACAATCTTTTATGTCGCATGAAAACTAAATTTACCTTTATAATCGCACTCTTTTTCATCACAGTTTCCATGATAGCCCAAAAGCCTATATTTCTGGATGACACTGTCTTCATTGGTAAAAGTGTGTACGAAATTCATTATTCAGTCAGTGTTGTGGATGATGTTGATAATGAAGAATCAAAGGTTTCTGATTTTTTGGTGCTGGAAATAGGAGAAAACCTATCAAGATGCTATAACCAAAACTTGTTTTTGTATGATTCCAGTTTTACGGCAAGTGTGAGACAAGGGAAAAACGCCTATCCAATTGCAAGGGGTGTCCATTTTCCTGAGGAAGTGTTGAAGTGCTTTCCAGAAGCGAAATTGATAGTTAACCATAGGATGCCCCAAAAATACATCTATCAATATGAAGAGGAAGTCCCAAATTGGCAATGGCAAATGTGTGACGAAACGAGAGAAATACTGGGCTATACTTGCCACAAGGCGCAGTGCTACTTTCGAGGCCGTTTGTGGACGGCATGGTACAGCGAAGAGATACCTTTGCACGATGGTCCGTGGAAGTTTTGTGGGCTGCCTGGGCTCATTCTCAAGGTGGAGGATGACAAAGCACACTATTCATTCACCTGTGAGAGTGTCCAAAAAGCCAAGGGTTCTCCGATAGTTGTCTATGACAAGTATTACTACACGCAAACAACACGGGAACAGATGTACGAAGAACTGACCACGATTTATTCGGATTGGTATGCTTATTTGCGTTTTCTTAATGGCGGACACTTGGAAGTAGGAAAACGGGATGAAAACGGCAAAGTGACCTTTATGGAAGTACCGCTCGATGTGAAAAAAACTATACCCTACAATCCCATCGAATTGGAGTAAACCATGAACGCTTATCTTACTGCGGGGCAAATCAAGTCGGCTTTGGCCAACACGCCACAAATCACTTTCGAAGTTACGGATGCATGCAACTTGCGTTGCGAGTATTGCGCCTATGGAAAGTTGTACTCCGACTACGACAATCGAGAAGACAGGATGCTGCCTACGGAAACCGCCAAACGATTTATCGACTACATTGGCGCCCTTTGGGCTTCGCCCGACAACCATTCTGTGAACAACAACCTTTATGTTGGCTTCTACGGCGGTGAGCCTCTACTCAATATGCCTTTCATTAAGGAGATTGTAGGCTATTTGAAAGCGGGTGGTCATGCCAAGCGCTTCGCCTACAACATGACCACCAACGCCATGTTGCTCGACCGCCACATGGATTTCCTCGTTGAACACGACTTCAGCCTGCTCATCAGCTTGGACGGCAACGCCGAAAACGATTCATACCGCGTCAAGGCCGACGGGAAGCCGTCGTTTGAGCAAGTGGTAAAGAATGTCGATATGCTGCGCGCTGCCTATCCCGATTATTTTGCCAAGAAAGTGAATTTCAACGCCGTGCTGCACAACCGCAACTCGGTGGACAGCATACGCGGCTTCATCAAGGAACGCTATGGGAAAACGCCTCGTATCGGTGACATCAACGATTCGGCTATACGTGAGGACATGAAGGAAGAGTTCAAGCGAATGTATCGCAATTCGTATGAAAGCCTCCTACAGAACGAGAACTACGATGAAATTGAGAAGGAAATGTTCCTTTCAAGTCCTACTTACCATTCGGCCACCATCTTTCTCATGCAGAACTCACCCTTCAAGTATGAAAACTACAACGAGTTGTTGTTCGGGAAAAACGAGGACATAGCATTCTGTCCCACGGGCACTTGCATACCGTTTTCACGCAAGGCGTTCGTCACGGTGAACGGCAAGATTCTGCCATGCGAGAGAATTGGTCATCAGTACAGTGTCGGGCAAGTTGACTCCAAGGGCGTGATGCTCGATTTCGAGGCAATAGCCGAAAAATACAACAATTACTACTCACGGCTCGAGAAGCAATGCCGCTTGTGCAAGAACCAACGCAATTGCATCCAATGCATGTTCAACCTCGATGGACTGGAGAAAGGGAAATGCGACTGCAATGGCTTCATGGACGAGAAACAATATGAGCGATACCGCCAAACGCAACTGGCGTTTTTTGCCCGCCATCCTGAAGCCTATTCGGAAATCATGAAGAATGTCATATACAAATAGACAATGGAAATGAAAGATGGTTGGTTGTCTTTACCCAAAACGGTTTATATTTCGTTTGAGGAGCCGGATTCGGTTTTGCTTTATCATACCGAAAAAAGCTGTCATGCATACAGCCGGTTACCCAAAAACGTAAAACTTATGGAGGATGTTTACAATCCGAAGAACTTGGGCGTCGTGAACCTGAACGAATATTTGCCAGATGGTGATATTGAGGCTTTCTTGGATCGTTTACTTGAATCCGGCATGTGCAAACTAAAGGAACAAACAAAAGACGCCCCCAAACCTATCAGCTTTCTACCCATCCTGAATCTGCAGAACGACGTGGAAAGGCTGCAAGAAATCGGGGAAGACCACATGATTGGCGATAACATCAGTACGTACCTCACCCGCACGGTGATACACCTCAACAGCAAATGCGGCAAGCATTGCCCGCACTGCGGCCTATTTCACAAGCAGACGCTTTGCTGCACCGCCACTGAGCCGCCACAGGTCATGCCAGTGGAGCGGCTAAAAGAGTTGGTCGGACAATTGGCCACTACCTCAGTGCAGGTAATCGACTTGGTGGGCGGCGACTTGCGTACCTATCCGCATTTGAGCCAACTCCATGCCTTGGTGGAGCAATATCCCCAATTCAGTTGGCACCTGTGGCAGCACATCATCAATGGAAAAGGCTTGTCGTTGGATCATGTTAAAACGGAGGTCATATTGACCGCTCCATTCGAAAAAACGATGTTGCCGGAGACTTTTCAACACGATTCGAATGTCTGGTTTCATCTGTTGGTTGAAAGCGAGATGCAGGTTGAGCAAGCAGAACAACTGATTGCCGGAATTGAGGCGGAGCGTTGTGAGTGGGTCCCGGTTTTCAACGGTGAGAACCTGAAGTTCTTCGAGGACAACGTCTTTCTTAATGAGGACGACATCATGTCGGGTCCGGTTAGTATGCGGGAGATTTTCTGCCACCAGAAACTGAACACGAACTATTTCGGGAAGCTGCATTTCTTCGCCGACGGGGAAGTGAAAGCCGACGTGAACAAGGAAGCCGTCGGACGCTTTCCTGAAAAGAATGTCCTTGAATTGGTTTACGAGGAACTGACTCGCAACACGGCATGGAGACGCATCAGGGAAGGGGCGCGGTGTTCGGGGTGCCGTTTCCGTTATCTGTGTCCCTCGTCGGGTAATTATGAAACCGTAATCGGCAAAGAGAGTCTTTGCCATGTACAACCTATGCGTGAATGATGAGCAAACGTTTTCCACATATCCGTCAACATGATGCCATGGACTGCGGACCAGCCTGCCTTTGTATGATTTCCAAATACTATGGCAAATCATATTCCTTGGAACGGCTGCGAGGCAAGAGCCATATCACTAATCAAGGAGTTAGTTTGGCTGGCATCGCCCATGCTGCGGAGAGCATAGGTTTCGAGACGGAATCGGGCACCATTTCTTTCGCAGACCTGATGGACACGGAGAAACTGCCTTGTATAGCCCATTGGAATCAAAACCATTTTGTAGTGGTGTATGGCTTTAGTTGTGGGAAGAATGGCACGATTGTCAAGGTGGCAGATCCAGGTGTGGGATTGGTCAGTTATACAAAAGATGAGTTTTGTGCGCATTGGCTCAGTGTGTTCGATGACACTAAACCACCTCAGGGCATTGTAATGGTTTTGGAACCCACATCAGCTTTTTTTGAACATGAAGATGGTAAAACAGCCCAACGAAAACGTTTTGCCCTCATCAGTCAGCATGTCATGCGTTATAAGGGTGCATTCTTCCAATTGGCATTTGGATTGCTTGCGGGAAGCTTGTTGCAATTGCTGTTCCCATTCCTCACCCAAGCCATTGTCGATAAGGGCATCCGTTTCAGGGACTTGAACTTGATATGGCTCATCCTCTTGGGCCAGATGATGCTGATTTTAAGCCGCACGGCCATCGACTTCGTCAGACGCAAGGTGTTGCTTCATTTGAGCACACGGATCAACATCTCATTGATTTCCGATTTCATCTGCAAGTTGATGAATCTTTCCATGCAGTTCTATGATTCCCGTACCACGGGTGACCTGCTGCAACGCATCGACGACCATAGGCGCGTGGAGAGCTTTCTTACCGCACAGTCGCTAAATGTCTTGTTTTCAGTTTTTTCGATTATTGTTTTTAGTGTCGTTTTGGCGATTTACAGCATTCCCGTTTTTCTTGTGTTTGTGACGGGTAGCGTTTTGTATGCCGTATGGGCCAGTGTTTTCCTCAAAAAGCGTCGTATCCTTGATTACAAATTGTTTGACCGTTATGGTGTCAACCAGGATGTGATTTATCAACTGCTGACGGGGTTGCCCGAAATCAAGCTGCAAGGCTGCGAACAACGAAAACGCTGGGAGTGGGAAGATGTGCAAGCAGACCTTTTTAAGGTTAATCTGGAATCACTCAACCTGCAACAAAACCAAGAGGCGGGCAGCATCCTGATTAACGAACTGAAAAATGTATTCATTACCGTTTTGGCTGCAACCAACGTGGTAAACGGCAATTTGAGCCTTGGCATGATGCTCTCCATACAATACATCATCGGACAACTGAACAGCCCTATCGACCAGATTGTAGGGTTCATCTACCGTTGGCAGGATGTAAGCATCAGCCTGGAACGTATCAATGAAATCCATGAGGTGGAAAACGAAAACGCCCATCGAGATATATGCGCCATGCCACGGCAACGCGACATTGTGATTGAGCACATGTGCTTCAAGTATGACGGCAACGCGAAAAACAACACGCTCGACGATATCATCCTGACTTTGCGCCAAGGTAAAACCACGGCCATCGTGGGGACAAGCGGGAGCGGAAAAACAACGCTGGTGAAGCTGCTCTTGGGTTATTATCCGGCCTTGTCTGGGCAAATCATGCTGGGAGACAAGGACTTGAAAAATGTCGACTTGCAATGGTGGAGGTCAAAATGTGGAGCTGTAATGCAAGACGGTTTCATTTTTTCAGATACTATAGAGAACAACATCGCTGTTTCAAGTGATATACCGGATAAAAAGAGACTGGAATATGCCATAGAAATGGTCAACCTGAAGGATTATATTCAATCTCTTCCAATGGGGTTGTCAACTAAAATCGGGCATAATGGACAAGGATTGAGCCAAGGTCAGAAACAGCGTGTTCTGTTGGCAAGAGTAATCTATAAAAACCCTGATTTTGTCTTTCTTGATGAAGCCACCAATGCTTTAGATGCAGAGAACGAACGTACGATTGTAAATAATCTGCGGGAGTTCTATGGCGATAAAACCGTGGTTGTGGTGGCTCATAGGCTTAGTACAGTGCGCCACGCGGACTGTATTGTGGTGTTGCATGAAGGCAAGATCGTGGAAAGCGGCACGCACGACGAGTTGACAGCCTTGCGGGGGCGATACTACACTTTGGTAAAAGATCAATTGGAATTAGGGAAGTAACTATGGACTGGAAAGAATCTGATATGCGGAAGAGTCCCAAAGTGAGGGAAATTGTAGGCCAAATGCCGCCTATGCTGGCTCGTTATGGCATTGCGGTAATCGTAGGAAGCCTGCTGATGACCTGCCTTGTTTTTGCTGTGATGCCCTATCGTCCCCAACTTCCCGTCGTGGCCAAACAAACACTCTGCTCCGATTCCTCGCAAGTCGTGTCTGCGGTTGTCCCAAGCGAGTTGTACAACACTTTTCCAAAGGCTTTTTCCGAGGTCGGAATCAATCGGCAAAAAGACGGGTTGCAGCTTCTTCGTGCCACGGAAATCGGGAACGATGAAGATGGTAATCCTGTCACCCTCATTGAATTGGAAGGAAAAAACAACAACCTGAACCTCGATTCAACCATCACGATCTTCCACTTGGGGAAAGTGCCACTGCTCTCGTGGATGTTGGGAAGATACTATTTTGGAGTATTTGACAAAAACCATAATAATCAATAGCTTTGTGCCATGAGAAAACCATTTGCCTTTGTTATCTTGTTTGCGCTTTTCACTTGTGAGGCGCTGTCGCAAACCATCCTTACGGGCCATGTGCTCAACGAGAAGAAAGAGCCTGTTTTCAATGCCTCGGTGGTGCTGATGCGTGTGACCGACAGCTTGCCATTGAGCTACACTTTCACCGACGACAAGGGGCATTACAAACTCATCACTGAAAACAAAGAGGAGAAATGGCTCCTCACTGTATATGGCTTCAACATCGGGCGGCAATCAAAAATAATCGAGAATAAATCTCAAGTCGTTGATTTTAATGTGGCTGAACAAGCAATTCAGATTCGCGAGGTGAGCGTGAAGTCCGAAAAGATTTGGGGCGGCAACGACACGGTGAACTATGTGGTGGATGCTTTCCGCGACACCACCGACATCGTCATCGCCGATGTGCTGAAGAAGATGCCTGGAATCGAGGTGAAGGACGACGGCAAAGTGGAATACAAGGGCAAGCCCATCTCGAAGTTCTACATCGAGAACATGGACATGCTGCAAGGCCGCTACAACCTCGCCACCAACAGCATCGCCGCCTCCGATGTGGCCTCGGTGCAGGTGATGGAGAACCACCAAGAGGTGAGGGCGCTGCAAAACATCCAGTTTTCGGACAATGTGGCCCTCAACATCAAGTTGAAGGAAAACGCCAAAGGCACCTTCGCCTTGATGGCCGACCTTGGCGCGGGCTGGGCCGACAGTCTGCAATACGAAGGCGGTCTCACGGGGATGTACTTCGCGAAACGGAACCAGTTTCTCGGCACCTTGAAAGCCAACAATTCAGGCATTAACCTTGTTGACAACGAGAATGTCACGGTCTATCCGATGGCCTCGATGGTCAAGCCGAGTGCGCCAAGCATCTCCAGTTCGCGCTATGCGCTGAACCGCTCGCAAGGCGTCACCCTCAACAGCCTCCACAAACTGAAAAACGAGGCCGAACTGTCGTACAACCTGCTCTTTGGCGGCGACCGCAACCGCAGGTCGAGCGAGTCGCGCACGCTCTATCTCCTTCCCAACGACACGCTCAACCTCGTCGAGCGGATGCAGTCGATGGAAACAGCTAAAATGCTCGAAGGCAGCATCAATTACAACCTGAACAAGGACTTGGACTATTTGAAAATCAGCCTCACCGCTTCGGGACACCGCAACTGGGGCGAGGGCTTGGTGGACAACGGCGAACTGATTCGTCCGGAGGAAGACTACCCATCGCTGTGCGCCAAGGCCAATATCCACTGGATTCGCAAGAGCCGCCGCGACCCCGAAAGCGGCGTGGAAATCAATTCCACCACGAGTTACGGCACCTTGCCCTACGGCATGCAAGTCGAGCCAGGCTGTTTTCCCGAAGTCCTCAACAGTGGCGAAGATTATGCGCTGACGATGCAAAACATCGGTTTTCAATCCTTTAAGAGCGAGAATTCCCTTCGTTTCCTCACCAGCATGGTTTGGAAACGGTTGCGCATCATGCCGTATTTCAATTTCAACGTGGAAGAGCAGTCGCTTAATTCAGACGCGCTTTGCGTCATTGCGAGCGAAGCGAAGCAATCCAGACAAGAAACTTCAAGTCTGGAATGCTTCGTCGTGTCTCCTCGCAATGACGGAAACCTATTCAGTAATGACATCCGTTGGCACAAATACCAGCCCGCCGCAGGTGCCTGGTTCACTTACGACCGCCGTCGCGTGAGCGTAACGCTCGTTGTGCCCGTACAGTTGCGTTACCTGCAATTGGACGACCGCATCGAGACCGCTTCCGACAAGCAATTCAAGGTGTTGTCCCAGCCTTCGCTCTCGTTCCGTTATGATTTCAGCCACAAATGGAAAGTGAGCACCAAAATTGCCACCTACAACAACACCCCGAGTTTGCGAACGCTGTATTCGGGTTACATCTTACAGAATTACAGAACCTTGTCACGCTACGATTGCCCTTTGGCCGACACTTATGGGACCAACGGATCGCTGACTTTTTCGTACAAGAACGTGATGAAATATGCGTTTGGCGATTTTTCGGTGAACTACAACCGCTACCGCAACGAAGTGATGTATGCGCAAAGTTTTGAAGGCAACACCATGGTTATCAATGCCGTGGAGCAGCAGAGTTGGGGCGATTACCTGTCCGTTTCGCTATATGCGGGTAAGGGCTTCAGTTGGAAGCGGTTGAACATCAATGCGAAATGTTCGTACGGATTGGGTCGCTCGCCACATTTGGTCCAAAACCAAGTGGCCACCTATTACAACCAAGCCTGGAACGTCAATCTGACCGCTTCTATCGCAATCACAGATTACATCTACTTCAACAATAAAGGCAGTTTTAGTCGGATGACTTCTTCTTTGGATGGTTTTAATGCCGATAGTCAGCCAATTGTGAGTATCATTGACAATGCCAATTTGAGTGTCGTGTTGCCTTTTGGTTTGTCCGTCACGCCCTCGGTGGAGTTCTATCACACCCGTTCCGAAGGTCGAACAGACAATTTTGTGCTTTTGGATTGCAGCCTCGGTTATACTTTCCGCAAGGTCAAGTTCACTTTGGATGTGAACAACATTCTTGACACAGATAGTTTTGTTTATTCCTATTATTCAGGAATTTACGGACATTATTCGGCTTATTCGATTCGGCCAAGGAGTGTGATGCTAGGGGTGCGGTTGAAGGTGATTTAAAAGAAATTCTCTATTTTATTCAAGAAAAGTAGTGTTTTTGCAGCGTTTCTTGAACAAAATCAAAATGACCTATCTGCAATTTCGCGAACAATGGCATCGGGTGGGCTGCTTCAACATCTATCAAGTGAGGGCAGATTGCCCCCATTTCGACCGTGGCAACTTCGGCCATTGGGTTAAAAAGGGCTATTTGGTGCGCTTGCTGCAGGATTGGTATGCTTTTGCCGATTTGCTGCAAGTGGCTGAGTTCTCGCGCTATATCGCACAAAGGATTTACGCCCCTTCCTATATCAGCCTGCATTCGGCTTTGGCCTATTATGGCATCATCCCCGAAGCGGTGACGAGAATCACTTGTGTAAGTACCAACAGAACTGCACATTACGAGAATGCCTTTGGCGAGTTCAGTTACCAGACCGTCAAGCCGGATTTGTTTTTCAGTTACGAGCCAAGAGCCTTGCCACAGGGCTACACCTATCATTTGGCCTTGCCCGAAAAGGCCCTGCTCGACTTGCTTTACCTTTATCCGCAATACGACACCGAAAACGAAATGCTGGAACTGCGCCTTGACGACTATTGGATGCACGAGGAACTGAATGTCAACCGATTGCGTGTTTTTTCAGAAAGGGCAAACAGCAAAGCCTTGCAGATTAGAATCGAAATAATGCTAGAAACCTACCGCCATGATTGAACTCAAAACTTTACTCGGCTTCTATCCGCCGCAAATCGCCAACAATGCTGCATTCCGCAAACACATCCTGAAGGAATATGTCGAATTGTTGTCGCTCGAATACCTTTCTCGCTCGCCGTATGTGCCGCATTTGGCTTTCATCGGAGGCACCAACTTACGCCTCGTTTACGGCATTGACCGTTTTTCAGAAGACCTCGACTTCGATTGCAAGGATTTCAGCGAATCGCAGTTCATGGAGATGACAGACAGTCTCATCGACTATCTGAAAACAAGAAAACTGGTTTCGACAGGAAGCAGAAGAGGTTCCTCATCGCCATGTTTGTCGCTTTCTTCTGCCTTGATGTCTGGGCTTATACGATTGTGGCGTCGAAGTTGAATCTGCCCCCGATGCAAGCCATCTTTGGTATCAGTTTACCAATTACCTCACAGGTAAAAGAGGCGCGGTTTCCGTTGACGGAGTCGTGATTCAGGAATGGAAAATCATGCAAGGCCTTGACAACGGCTGCTTCTTTATCATGAGGGAATGGTCGTCGAAAGAGGAATTGGAAGATTTCTGCGAGCGGTTGGCCCGCCAGTAGAGACGTTGCGCGGATTCTGGCGGATTTGCAATCCGACAGCATTGAGACGGGGATTTCAAATCCCCATTCCGATGCCGCTGGATTGCAAATCCAGCGGAACTGAAGACGTTGCGCGCAACTTCTCTACAAACGGCCTGCAAAAAAAATCTCACTTTTTCCTTGACAGTATCAAAAAAAGCCGTACTTTTGCAGAGTGATATTAAACTAATACACTAAACAAGTAAAAACAAAATTGTTATGGCAAACATCTGCAAAACCCACACGGACGGCAATATTAATAAGGTGTCGCCGTTATCAAGGCAAACAACTCAAAATCATTCAAAACCTACAATTATGAACAAACGCATTTTCACGCTTCTGGCACTCTGTATGTGCTTCATTTATCAGGGTTGGGCACAGAGCAAAATCACGGGAACCATTGTCGAGGAAGCCAACGGCAAGAGCATTCCCTTCGTCAACGTGGGGCTGTTTCGGCAGACGGACAGCGTCTTCGTCAGCGCTGCCGCCTCCGACGATAAAGGCCGCTTCGAACTGTTGGCTCCCAATGGTGACTACCGCCTGCAAATCTCGGCCATCGGTTTCCAGACTTATGATCAGGAACTGCAAGTGAAAGGCAATCAAGACCTTGGAAACCTGAAACTCAAGGAAGGCTCCACCAAACTCAACGAAGTGACCATCACCGAGAAGCGTCCGCTGTTTGCCGTTGAGGGCGAAAAGACGATGTACAACGTGGCTGAGGACAATAGCATCCAGACGGGAACGCTGTCGGATGCCTTGCAGAACGCGCCGGGCGTGGAGGTGGACGTGGAAGGCAACATCACCCTGCGCGGCACTTCGAGCGTGGAGGTGTGGATCAACGACAAGCCCTCGCACATGACCGCCGAGAACCTCAAGACCTATATCCAGACCCTGCCCGCCAACAGCCTCGACCGCGTGGAAGTCATCACCAACCCCTCGGCGCGCTATGGCTCCAAGGCCGACGGCATCATCAACATTGTCACCAACGCCAAGGTGCAGAAAAACGAGTTTTTCAGCTTTGGCGTGAACGCTTCCACGAATCCTTTCGTTAGCCCGTGGGCATCCTACGTTTGGTCGAACGAGAAACTGACTTTCAACGCCTACATCAATGGCGGTTACAGCCATTGGAAAGGCAACAACTTCGTGGATCAATCGTTGTTTACCGAAGACGGATTTTTGGCCAACCACGAAATCGATTCTGCACGATACAGCAACAAAGGCTACAGTGCCGGCGGCTACTTCAGCATTGATTATGAGATGGATACGGCCAACAGCCTGAATTTGTGGTTCAGCGCGTGGCCGAGTTGGGGCAACAATGTCAACCACACTTATATGTTCAGGGAAGAGTTTTTGCCCGATTCCGTTGTCACCGCCATTACTGAAAGTGCGTCTGCGCCCAGCCGCAACTTTTTCGCCAACGGCGGCCTGTACTATCAGCACAAGTTCAACAACAAAGGCCACAACCTTTCTGTCAGCCTCAATGGAATGGGCTGGGGAGGCGCCAAGGGCGGCACGATTACGAGGGAGTTTACCTTGCCTACGGAACGCACTCGCGTGATGCATCAGTATGGAGAGTACGGCTCTATGGGCGCGGAAGGCGAAATCGTCTATAACCTGCCCTATTCGGAAAACGGAGAAATCTCGGTGGGCTACAACGTGGGTTACGACCCCGAGACACGCTATCTCATCACCGACTCGATTGTCAATGGTGACACCATCAGGGACTTGTATCGGTCGTACAACGCCCGATTTACCAACCTCAACAACGAGGCTTTCATCACCTTGCAGCACAAATTTGGCGGTTTCACGGTGAAGCCGGGTGTGCGTTTCGTGAGCGAAACAGTCAGCGGTGCCTATCCCGATTCGTCGCAATACGATTTCCGCAAGCCATTCTTCAGCGTCAGGCCGTCGCTGCACCTGTCGTATCGCACCAAGTCGATGCACAACTTCAGGTTGAGCTACACGATGCGCATTGCCGCTCCCGAAGCCGAGGAGTTGAGCCGCTTCCCGATGTATGACGAGGACGAATACAGCACGGGCAATCCCGATTTGGAACGTATCTATACGCATTCTGTCGAGGCGGGCTGGACCAAATATTGGAACAACTTCGGCTCGGTGGGCTTGTCGGCCTACTATCGCGGCAAGACCAACGAAGTCAACGAGATACAACTCTCTGAATATCATTGGCTTTACAACCGCGTGGTGCAATATTCCTATCCCGTCAACGTGGGCCAAAGCCACAGCACGGGCTTGGAGGCCAATGTGATGTACCGCCCGAGCGGCTTCTTCAACCTACGTTTCTACGCCAACCTTTACGATTCCTACATCAACACAGAATACAACGGAAAGCCTTACGAGTTCGATACCTGGTCCTACAGCTTCCGCCTGAATATGTGGGCCAAACTTTGGAACAAATTAGAGGTGACGGCTTCGGGTTATTATCGCTCGCCAACGCAATCCCTGTTCAGCAAAAGTCACGCCAACTACGGCATCAACGCAGGCCTCCGCGCCGACTTCTTCAATCGCAAGCTTTCGGTTTACGTCAACGCCAACGACATCTTCAACTGGAACAGTTGGGGACGTACCAACGACAGCCCGTATGTGCAGTCCACGTCGAACTACAAGTACAACAGTCGCAGCGTTTCGGTCGGCTTGACTTTCCGTTTCGGCAAAATGGAGCTTGAACAACGCGCCCGTCAAGGCGAGGGTGAGTCGCAAAGTGCGCCACAAGGGATGGGCGGAATGTAGTTTTTTCGCCACAAAAAAACATCGAATTTCACCCCAAAATGCCGGTTTTCGCCACATTTGTCCGGAAATCGGCACTTTTTTTTACACCGTATCGCGCAAGGCAGTACTTTTGCCGTCGATTTTTGAAATGATAACGAACTAATTTTACTGAAATGAAAATCATCGGAACAGGAAGCGCACTACCCGCCCTTAAGGTGACCAACGACGACTTGGCGAAGTTTTTGGACACCAGCAATGAGTGGATTATCACCCGCACGGGCATTCAGGCGCGTCACTTATTATCTACTGAAGATTTGTACGACTTGTCTGTCGACGCCGCCACCAAGGCCATCACGGCCTCGGGCTTGCGTCCCGACCAAATCGATTTCCTCTTGGTCTCGAATGTGGCCAACCGCCATGTCACCCCAGGGCTGAGCTGCATCGTGCAGAAACGCATCGGCCTCAGCTGCGCCGGTCTCGACATCAACGTGGCTTGCGCTGGCTTCGTCAACGCCTTGATGCTGGCCGACGGTATGATGAAGGCCGGTCACGCCAAGAACATCCTCGTCCTCTGCGCCGAGGAACCCACCAAATACTGCGATTGGAAAGAACGCGATTGTAGCGTCCTTTTCGGCGACGGTGCTGGTGCCGTGGTGCTCACCGAGGGCAACGCCTTCAAGGACGTGAAGCTCACCATGATCAGCGACCGCGATGTGCTGTATTATGAAAGAGGTATGGAAACCACGCCATTCGAGAAAGAATACATCAAGGGGCAGCCCTTGGTGATGAAAGGCAAGGAGTTGTTCCGCACGGCCGTCTCCGAGTCGGCAAAGGACATCATTACCCTGCTGAACCGCAACGGCTTGCAGCATGAGAACATCGACTGGTTCATGTTGCATCAGGCCAACAAACGCATCATCGAAGGCATCCGTAAGATTGTGGGTGGCCCCGAAGAGAAATATCCAACCGTCATTGAGAAATACGGCAACACCTCGTCAGCGAGCATCCCGATTATGCTCGATGAGATGTTGGCCGACAACAAAATCAAGGCTGGCGACAAGATAGTGATGAGTGCCTTCGGCGCGGGTTTCGTCTCGGCGGCCTGCCTTTGGGAATGGGAATTTTAATCAGTTAATAGTTGTCAGTTAACAGTTGACAGTTGTAGGGCTGTCACATTGTGGCAGCCGCATAATATTGAGTAAAGGAAAAAATCAACAGAATATGGAAAACAGAAGAGTAGTAATCACCGGCATGGGCGCCGTTTCGCCCATTGGCAACGACCTGCCGACGATATGGAAAAACCTGATGGACGGCTATTGTGGCATCGATTTCATCAAATCCTTCGATACCACTGACCTTCCCGTGAAGATCGCCGCCGAGCTGAAGGACTTCAACCCCGAAGCGCTGGGCGTGGACAAAGGCTTTGTCAAGCGCAACGACCGCTTTGCCATCTACACATTGGCCGCAGCTTATGAGGCCATGAAGGACAACGAAGACATGCAGATGGATCCGTCTCGCTTGGGCACTTATGTCGGCTCGGGCATTGGTGGTTTCGACACCATCTTGCGCGAGGTGAAGAAGTATTATGAAGAAGGCGCGCGTTGGATTTCGCCTTTGATGATTCCCACCATGATTGGCAACATGGCTTCGGGCAGTGTGGCCATCCGCTACAACGCCCAAGGTCCCTGCGTGCCCATCGTGACGGCCTGCGCTACTGGAACGCACTCCATTGGTGAGGCCTATCGTGCCATCAAGCATGGCTATGCCGAGGCCATCATTTCGGGTGGCTCGGAGGCGGGCATCAATCCCGTCGCCATCGCTGGCTTCGCCAACTGCAAGGCTCTGACCAAGTCCGAAGACCCGAAATATGCGTCTTTGCCGTTCAACAAGAACCGCGCAGGATTCGTCATCGCCGAGGGTTCGGGCATCGTTCTCCTTGAAGAATACGAACACGCCAAGCAACGCGGCGCGACGATTTACGCCGAGCTTTGCGGCTACGGCAACTCTTGCGACGCCTACCACAACACGGCTCCACGTCCCGACGGCACCACCCAGTCGTTGGCCATCAAGCAGGCTTTGGACGAGGCCCAGTTCAAGGCAGGCGAAAGCATCTACATCAACGCCCATGGCACGGGTACCCCGATGAACGACAGCGGCGAGACCAAGGCCATCAAGATTGCGATGGGCGAGGAGGAAGCCCACAAGGCGCACATCAGCTCCACCAAGTCGGAGATGGGGCACGCCCTCGGTGCTGCCGGTGCTATCGAACTCATCATCAGCGTGATGGCGTTGAACAACGGCATCGTCCCGCCCACTATCGGCTTGGACGAACCCGACCCCGAGTGCGACCTTGACTACACGCCCAACACACCCGTCAAGGTCGATTTGGACATCGCCATTTCCAATTCCTTGGGCTTTGGTGGACATAACGCTTGCTTGGCGATTCGTAAAATATAACGTTTGTAGGGACGCACTGCGTGCGTCCGCATGGAAACGGAGCACGCTATGGACGCACGTCGTGCGTCCCTACAACAACGATTCAACGATTAAACAATCAACATTTAAACAACATACAATGAACAGAGACGAAATCAAACATTACCTGCCGCACCGCGAGCCTATGCTCCTGGTCGATGAGATGACCCTCGACGAGAACCATGTGGCCCATTCCAAGTACCACGTGACGGGCGAGGAGTTCTTCCTGCAAGGCCATTTCCCGGGCGAACCCGTCGTGCCAGGCGTCATCCTTTGCGAGATTATGGCCCAAAGTTGCGCCCTGCTGATGAAGGACGACCTCATCGGCAAGCTGACCTTCTACACGGGCATCGACAAGGTGCGCTTCAAGAACAGCGTCAAGCCGGACGACACCGTTGAGGTGGAAGCCACGCTGACCTATCATCGTGCCAACATCTACATCTGCTCCGCCGTGTTGAGCGTGGGCGGCAAGATGTGCGTTAAGGGCGAACTTTCCTTTGCCCTGCTGCCCGATACGAGGAACAAGTAATTTGAACAAACCATGGCAACGATTCAAGACAAGACGAAGGCGTTGATTGCTTCCAAGCTGAAAGTCAGCGAGAGCGAGATCACGCCCGAGAAGAACCTTTTCAACGATTTGGGTGCCGATTCGCTCGACTTCGTGGAGATTTCCATGATGTTGGAGCGTGAGTTCAATGTGAAGTTCACCGAGGCCGACACGGCTGCCGTGAAGACCGTCGGGGATTTGTATCAGCTGATGGAACAATATTCAAACAAATAACAACGGGCCTTCGACAGGCTCAGACACCTTTCCTTTCTGAAAAAGTTAAGGTCCCTGAACCTGTCGAAGAGCCGAAATAAAAGGATAAGTTTAAAATAGATAAAAATGAAACTCTTAGAAAATAAAGTGGCTCTGATTACGGGAGCCGGTCGTGGCATCGGCAAGGCCATCGCCATGCGCTTTGCCCAAGAAGGCTGCAAGATTGCCTTCACCGATATCGCCTTGAACGATGTCGTTTTGGAAACCGAAAAAGAACTGAAAGCCATGGGCGTGGAAGCCAAGGCCTACGCATCCAACGCCGCCAACTTTGAGGAAACCCACAAGGTGGTGGACGAAATCGTCAAGGACTTCGGCCGTATTGATATCCTCGTCAACAATGCCGGTATCACCAAGGATACTGCATTGAAGCGTATGACCGAAGAGCAATGGGACGCCGTCATCAATGTGAACCTCAAGTCGGTATTCAACTTCACCAAGGCCGTCCAACCTGTCATGTGGAAACAGGCTGGCGGTAGCGTCATCAACATGAGCTCGGTGGTGGGCGTTTCGGGCAATGCCAACCAGTGCAACTACAGCGCTTCGAAGGCCGGCATCATCGGCTTCACCAAGAGTGCGGCCAAGGAGATGGGCGTGCGCGGCATCCGCCACAACGCCATCGCCCCTGGCTTCATCATCACCGCCATGACGGACGCCCTTCCCGAGGATGTCCGCAAGGCTTGGGAAAGCTTGATTCCGCTGCGTCGCGGCGGCACGCCCGAGGATGTGGCCAATGTGGCCCTCTTCCTCGCCTCCGACCTCTCATCATACGTGACGGGCCAGGTGATTCACTGCTGTGGCGGTATGAATTGCTGATTTTTTGACACGGGACGCGAGACTTCGGGACGCGGGACTTCGCCACCGAAGGCTTGGAAAACATTTTGAAAACGATAGCAGAAAAGGAAAAGCCTTGCCTTGCGGCAGGGCTTTTTCGTTAGGCTTTTCTTGCTGTATTGCTATAGTAAAAATCTGTTTATAGCGTGCTTAGAACTCGATTTTTTTTATGTTCTAAGCAGGTTATAAACGGAAACTTTTGTTGTAAAATTACTGATTTTTATTGTTTAATATATTGTTAATCAGTAAATTCTATTCCTTAAAAAGATGTTCTAATGTAATTACACTTTGAACACTATGCTGATATATATTCGGTTTTATTCCGAAAGGCGTTATCATCGTCAGGTGAAGGGATTTATGGGTCTTTTGCGATACACTGAAGCGGCCTCGCTTGTGTCGGAGGTCGGCGTCGTCTTCGCTGTCAATGGCGTATTCTTTTGTTGAAAACTTCATCTCGCAAAGGTTGGTCACTTGGTCGGAGCGGTCGATGACCATATCGACCTGTGCTCCAGCACCATAAACGGGGTCTTTCAACACCTGCCAGGAGTACACATGCGTTGAAACGCCAGAAATGCCTAAGGCTTGCTTGATTTGCCGGATATGCTCAAAACAGACCCGTTCAAAGGCCAAGCCTTCCCAAGTGTTTCGGACGGGCGTGTTGGTGCTGATGCTCCAAAAGGCTTCATCAGTCGCTGGGGCATCATGCAAAAACTGATAGTAAAACAAGGTGTAATTGTCGATGAGTTGGAAGATGGCGTTGCTCCGTTTGATGCCTTTGTAACTATATTTTCGGATAAAACCGCAAGCCTCCAAATCCAGCAACACCTTGGTCAGTTGTCCGTTGTTGGTGATATGCCCTTCCTTGATTAATTCCTCGCGAGTCAGTCCCATCTTTTTGGTGCCCAAGGCGGAAACCACATTCAGGTATGGCTCGGGGTTCTTGAACAGGGAATCGTACAGCTCTTGGTATTCGTAATGCAATTTGCCCGTAGGCGAAAAGATCAGGTTGTCAATGTTTTGTGCCGCACTTTTCCCTTGCTCCAAAAGCGACCAATAGAAGGGAACACCGCCCATCACCATGTAAGTCTCCAATAGCTCGAAACGACTCATCTTCAGATGGCGGTTTTTGGCGTATTGTTCACATTCGTTCAGCGTAAAAGGTTGGAGATGAATACGGTAAGTCGCACGATTGTGCAAGCCGCCATGATTTCGGAAAACATTGTTGATGATCCATGATGTGGCCGACCCGCAAATGATAAGCAGGATATCTTTTCGGGCTGAGGCATAGTTGTTCCAAAAATGCTCAAGTGCGGAAACGAAATTGGATCGCGCCGCATCCATCCACGGCAATTCGTCGATGAAAACCACCTTTTTGCCTTTCCTTTTGCTGTCGAGGAACTCGGAAAGGAGGAAAAACGCGTCGAACCAGTCGGTGGGGACGCGACATTTCTTCATTCCGCTTTTGAGGAGCGAAAGCCTGAATTCTTTCAACTGTTCCTTGGTCTTTTGGTTGGCCAAGCCCGAATGTTGGAAGGCGAATTTATACCCAAAAGTCTCTCTAATCAAGAAAGTCTTTCCAACGCGCCTGCGCCCTGTGACGGCGACAAATTCCGAATACTCGGAGTGATACGCTTTCATTAATTCGTTTCTTTCTGATATTCTGCCTACTAACATGGTAAAAAGTGCTTTGTTTCAAGTTGCAAAGTTATAATAAAATCCGTTTATAGCGTGCTTAGAACCAGATTTTTTTTGGTTCTAAGCTGGCTATGAACGGAAAAATGATTGCTAAGCGGAAGAAAACTATTTCTTGTTAAACGCCTCCAGAACCTTAGCCGAATAGGTTTTTGAAACGGGCACCGACTCCAATCCTTCGCGCTCGAAGTCAACGACGAAGCCGTCGGTCTCGTTGTGGAGGACGCTCACCTTTTTAATATTAATGATGTAAGAGCGGTGGCAGCGCATCAAGCTGCTGGAATCCACGCAGTTGTCCTCGATGGTCTTCATCTTGCAGCGCAGCATGTAGCTCGCTATGGCGCCGCTGCGTTGGTAGAACACGTTGATGTAGTTGTCCTCGGCCTTGATGTAATACAAGTTGTCGAGTTTAACGCTCAGTTTCAGGTTGCCGTTGTTGTCCATCAGGTTGATGATTTCGGTGTGTTCGGGCATCACCTCGTCGTCCGATTCCACCGTGTCGCTCTTGGTGAGCATCAGTTTTTGGCGCGTGTCGTGCAGCATCAGCATCAGGTCGGTGATGGTGTAAGGCACGCCTAAGGCGACAAAGGTAATCAGCAGGCTTTTGGCGAAGATATAACCCAAACTGTAGTCCGTCGCCTTGATTTGAAAATAGGAAATGCTGGAATGATAGGCTGCGATGAGGAGAATCTCAACAAACAGCCAAAGGATGTAGAGCCACAATGGGAAATGCCGCATCCGCTTGACAGCGAAGATCATCAACATGCGGCTGCAAGCCAGGAAGAAAGTTCCCGAGCCGACGAAAGCCACCGTGTTGAGGAAGTAGTTGTTGGTGCCTAGTTGGAACCACGAGGTGTCGGAGAAGGGGGTATAGGCCGTCAGAAACACCAGCGCGAACAGGGTCGAGATGATAACATTGAGGGCTTGCCCGACGGGTTCTGTCAGACAATCAGGCGTTTGTGTTATCAGGCGTTTGGGGTATTTCATCGGTTTTCACTGAAAATTTGCGGCAAAGATACAAAAACTTGTTGAAATTAAATTTCGGGTGCCTTGTACGGAAGCCTGAAAATAACTGGCGTTTTCATTTTTTTTCAATCATATTCATCATATTCAGTCATATATTTGTTTTTTATTGGAAAATAGTTTTATCTTTGCAAGATAAATGTCTTAACTCTTGAAAAGTCAATAATATAAGGGGACTTCTAAAAATAGACAAGATGTTGTGTATCAAACAATAAAGTGTAAAGAAAGCCGTTGTTAAGTAAACCTACAAAAGAGACAGTCATGAGAAAGTACAAGACGACAGGCAACACGACATTGTTTGACCAAGAGGA
>JAFUAA010000058.1 GCA_017460915.1 Bacteroidales bacterium
CGATGACTTCAAGGTCGGAAAAGCGAGGGACGACCCCTACTCGGGGGACATTCCCCAACGAGTTGACCAAATTCTCGGAGTGACGCTTGCAGATGTCAAGAATTTGTCGGAACTTTGCGCAAAAGTTGTACATGGGGCTTTCTTGTGGTTTACTTTTGATTTCAACCACAACATTACTGAAAACCAATAATATGTACATCTTTTTATCCATTTATTCCATCGCCTTTTGACACTTTTTTAATTCCGCCAACGGGTAGAGAATAATCTGTTTCTAATACAAATTAATCATGGTTTTTGCATAATAATCCTAAAAGTGTCAATGTAATCCCATTATCATTTGGTTACATCCCCCGCCGTCCATATAACCCCATTAAATCAACAGGGAAGCATCATGATGTTAGTCGGTTGTATATTGGGACAAGATACACAAACCCCTATCGTTTCAGCATATTAAAATAAGCATCCAGCAACTTTTGTGCCCCGATGTAAGCGCTCATCCGTTGGCCGCGGACATCGTTTTTATTTTGCGATTTGTTCATTAATCCACCTTTTCAGCAAGAATGTGACAAAATAAGGAAGGGTGTAGAATTTCCCGTTGAATCCTATGTTCTTGTAACATAGTTTGATGCCGTAACGAATGTCTTTATATTTGGTGTCGGTAATCAACTTGTTTAGCGAAGGCGTGGCATTGTCTTTGGCCTTTACTTCAACGGGAATCAGAGATTCAGCATCACGGATGAAGAAGTCCATTTCTATAGTCGATTTCTCGTTCCTATAATAATACAGGGAGTATCCAGCCTTGACGAGCATGTCTGCTGCGATGTTCTCGTAAAGCGCCCCCTTGTAAGTGTTGAAGTTGCGATTATGACGCAGGTCGGTTTGCGACTCGTCATCGAGCGAAGCAATGAGCAAGCCTGTGTCACGAAAATAGATCTTATATTCGTTGGCATTGGCGTTGCCTTTCATGGGCAGTTCGGGCAGGTTGAGGTTATAGCAAACATTTACGATGCCCGCGTCGGCCAACCAGTCGACGGTTCCGATGTATTCCCTTGACCTTGCGCCTTTTGCTACCTTTGAGATTTGGAATTTCTTGTTTTCCATGGCAAGAAAATTGGGAATGTTGCGGTAGATGTTCTTGATTTTTCCCTTGTCGAGGCCAACGGCATATTTGGTGATGTCCTCCTCATAGTCGAGGAGCAGCATCTGCTGTTTCTTCAGGATACCTGAAAAGTTGTTTTGGCTGACAAAATCACTAACAACGGCGGGCATACCTCCGATGAGCATATAATCTTTGAAATGGCCGAACATGATATCCATTTCAAGTTGTGAAAACGGCTTTTGTTCAGCAATATGGGAATAAATATCTTCAATTTGTGCTTCAGAATAACCTTTCGCCCAAAGAAACTCCTCGAAATCAAGCGACTTCATCTCATATTCTTCTTTGTAGCCCACGCTGTTCGACTCAATTTCCTGATAGTTGATGCCCATGAGTGAACCCGAACAAATGACATCAAAGCGTCCATCCAACTTGAAGAATTTCAGGCTTGTGGCACAATTGGGGTAGGCCTGCAATTCATCGAAGAGGATGAGTGTGTCGTTGGCTACAAACTTTGCATCGGGATTGACAAAACTGATTTGTTTAAGGATGTCGTCGGTTTTGAAACCCGTGTCAAAAATGGTTTTGTATTGTGGCTCGGTTACAAAATTGATTTCTATGAAGTTGCCGTAGGTTTTGGCGAATTGTTCTATCGAAAAAGTCTTTCCTACCTGCCTCGATCCTTTAATAATGAGCGGAAGTCTTTGAGGGTTTTGTTTCCAATGTTGCAAGAAATCATCGATTTTTCTTTTAAGTATTTGGTTCATAACTATTTAATTCTATAAATCACAAAATTCCAATATTTTTCGGCAAAAATATCACAAAATTCCGAACCAAACAAAAGAAAATATCACAAAATTCCAGAATTATTTCTTCAGCATATTAAAATAAGCATCCAGCAGCTTCTGTGCCCCAATGTAAGCGCTCATCCGCTGGCCGCGCACGTCGTTTTCGATTAAGGGCAGGAGGTCGGTGACGAGGTGGTTTTGGTAGAAGTCGTTCTTCAGGGCGCTGTCCATCGTGTCGAACATCATCTGAACGTCTTGGTCGGAGCGTTTGCGGTAGAGGTAACCGTTGTCGCGGAAGGCCTGCACGTGGTCGGCCACCATCTTCCACACTTCGTCGATGTTGAAGCCCGTCAGGGCGGAGCAGGTCAGCACCTTGGGCTCTTGTCCCGACTCGGGCAAGGGGAAGAGGTGCAGCGCGTTGCGGCATTCGGCGGCGGCACGGTTGGCGCGCATCACGTTGTCGCCGTCGGCCTTGTTCACGGCGATGCCATCGGCCATCTCCATGATGCCGCGCTTGATGCCTTGCAGCTCGTCGCCGGCGCCGCTGATTAATATAAGGAGGAAGAAATCGACCATGGAATGCACCGCCGTTTCGGATTGGCCCACGCCTACGGTTTCCACAAAAATGGTATCGTAACCCGCTGCTTCACAGAGGATAATGGTCTCGCGTGTCTTGCGTGCCACACCGCCCAAAGTGCCTGCCGAGGCCGAGGGGCGGATGTAGGCATTGGGATGTACGGAGAGCGTTTCCATGCGCGTCTTGTCGCCCAAGATGCTGCCCTTCGAGCGTTGGCTCGACGGGTCGATGGCGAGGACGGCCAGTTTTTGTCCCTGTTCGCAGAGATGCACGCCCAGGGCCTCGATAAAAGTGCTCTTGCCCGCGCCTGGCACGCCCGTGATACCCAGTCGCAACGCCTTTCCCGAATGGGGCAGGCAGGCCGCAATGATCTGTTGTGCCAGCTCCTGATGCTTCGGCAAGGCGCTCTCCACCAAGGTGATGGCCTTGCTGAGTGCCACGCGGTCGCCATTCATGATACCATCAATGTACCATTCCAGCGGCATCAGCTGCTGCTGGTTGCGACGGAGGCGTTCCAAAGCCTTCGGGTTGACTTGAATGGCTCCCTCGACGCCTTCGGTGACCTTGAGGTTCGACTCCCATTCGTGCTCCTGGTTTTCAAAGTGTTCGTGTTCCATGGCGGGTTGCGGTTTTGATTCGGCAAAGGTAGGGAATTATTTTGAAATAAAGCTTATGATTTAAAATGTTGATTTTTAAATAATTTGCAATTTTTTTTGCGTTATTCCGAAAAAAATGCGTAATTTTGTAGTTTCAAAGAAAGAAAAAGCCCATGGTTGACAAAAGAAGAATACTATTCGTCCATCAGGAAATCGCTCCTTATTTGCCGGAAACCCCGATGAGCCTCATCGGCCGTTATCTGCCCCAAGCCACCCAAGAAAGCGGAAAGGAGATCAGGATTTTCATGCCCCGTTATGGCGTTATCAACGAGCGTCGCAACCAACTCCACGAGGTGATTCGCCTGTCGGGTATGAATCTCATCATCAACGATACGGACCATCCCTTAATCATCAAGGTGGCTTCCATCCAGAAGGCGAGGATGCAGATTTATTTCATCGACAACGACGACTTTTTCACCAAGAAGAAATACCTGATGTATGACGAAAACGGCAACTTTTCGGAAGACAACGACAGTCGTTGTGTGTTCTTCACCCGTGGTGTCATCGAGACGGTGAAGAAACTCAACTGGTCGCCCGACATCATCCATTGCCATGGTTGGATTTCGGCCCTGATGCCTGTCTACATCAAGCGTGCGATGAACGTCAAGGACAACCCGCTCTTCAACGAATCGAAGATTGTCTATTCGATTTACGACGATGCTTTCGACGAGACTTTCCCTGCTGGTTTCGACAAGAAAATGAAACTGCCCGGAATGAACTCCAAGGACCTCAAGTATTTCAAGGAGGCCAACTACGTCAACATGATGAAGGCGGCCATCGACTATTCCGATGGCATTGTGGTCAGCACCAATCGCCTCAATCCAGAAATTGAGGAGTACTTGGTGGCCTCGAAGAAGCCCTTCCTTTCCTATCAGGAACAAGTGCATTATGCGCAGGCCTGTAACGAATTCTATGATTCAATGTTGGAAAAACAATAAGGAAAACGATGAAAACACATCATTCAACCGCTCGAATCCCGTTAGCGTTAATGATTGGCCTTTTGGTGTTGGCTTTCGCCTCGTGCAGGAAGTCGCCCGACACCATCGGCAACAACCTGATTTCGGACGACAACTATTTTGAAGTCTACAAGACCGATACGGCCGAAGTGATTTGCTATTCCTACCTCGACACCGTCTCGACGGGCAATGTGCTCAATGGCCTGCTGGGCTCGATGAACGATCCCGTTTTTGGCCATTCCGAGGCAGGATTCTACACGCAATTCCGCCCTTCGGTGGCAGGTCAAAGCTATGGCAGCAATCCGGTTTTGGACTCTCTGGTGCTGCAACTCAGCCTCACCAATTATTATGGTGATACAACTGTCATGCAAACCGTCCACGCCTTTGAGTTGTCGGATACGCTCTCGGTGCTTTCGACCTACTACAACACATCGGAGGTGGCCACGTATAATGTCGACCACGCCAACGGATACCAGTTCCGACCGCGTCCCAATACCAAGATGCACATTTATGGCACCGACACCGTGCGGCAAGCCGTCATTCGCATCCCGCTGAGCCAAGAATTGGGCAATTACCTGATGTCGCTCGACACCACGGTCTATTCACGCCCCGACCTCTTCAAACAGCATTTCAAGGGCCTCCACGTGTTTTGCGACCCCGTGAGCTACCCTGGCTCCATCATCAGCATCGACGTGACCAACAACACCTACACGTTGCTACAGCTTTATTATCACAACGCTGCAACGCCCGAAAAGCCGATGCGTTACGATTTCCATACAACCTCAAAAGATGCCTATTTCAATAGTGTGGAACACGATTATTCCTCTGGAAGCCAAGATTTTGTAAGCCAAGTTCTGGAAGGGCAAACCGATTTGGGGAAACAGTTGGTTTATCTGCAATCCATGGGCGGCGTGAAGACCAAGATCCTGTTCCCCAATCTTGAACATTGGACCGATAGTTTGGAAAATTGCCACTTGGTCATCAATGAGGCGAAACTGATTGTCCCCGCTTCGGCATCAGCCACCGATTCGGTCTACAAGGCCCCGACCAACTTCTTCCTTTTGGGCTTCAACGCCGACAGTTCCACCTATCTCCTGCCTGACTATTATGAAGGATCTGGCTATTTCGGAGGAACGTATAACCCAAAGAATCAGACGGTTATTTTCCGCATCTCTGAATACATGCAACGCGTAATCATGGGAAAAAAGGATAACTATGGACTGAGTTTGGGCATCAATGGTGCGGCCTACAACGCCAATCGGATGGTCATCAACGGCCCCGAGGCCACTACCACGGAAAAGCTTCGCCTTGAGGTGATTTATTCCATTGTAAACGATTAAACTTCAACGATATGAAAAAACTGATTTTAGCCGCTTTGGTGTTGGTCGGACTGACCTGCCAGGCACAGAAAAACACAGAAAAGGAAACCGTCGTGGTGATGAAGACCAGTATGGGAACCATAAAGGCCAAATTGTATAACGACACTCCGCAACATCGCGACAACTTCATCAAGTTAGTGAACGAAGGTTGGTACAACGGCTCGCCGTTCCACCGCGTCATCAACCAATTCATGATTCAGGGCGGACAGAACAAAGACGGACGTCTCGACCCAGGCTACACCGTCCCCGCCGAATTTAAGGACAACCATTTCCACAAGAAAGGCGCCCTCTGCGCTGCCCGTCAAGGCGATCAGGTGAACCCCAAGAAGGCCAGTAGCGGATCGCAGTTCTATATCGTGCAAGGCAAGGTGTATGACGACCGTTGGCTCGACATGTTCGAAAGCCGTTCGGGCAAGGTGCTCTCGGCTCGCCAACGCCAAGCCTACAAGACCGTTGGTGGCACGCCACATCTCGATGGCGACTACACGGTGTTCGGCGAAGTGACCGAGGGTCTCGAGGTGGTCGACAAGATTGCCGCCGTCAAGACTGGCCGCATGGATGTGCCCGTTGAGCCCGTCACCATCATTTCAGTAACGATTGAAAAGTAAATCCGGCCCTTCGACAAGCCCAGGGCCCTTTGCTTTGTCAGGGTTTGAGCTAGTTGAAGGCCCGACTTTAAATATGATTATTTCATGAAAGAGAAAGTAGAAGAAATATTATCCCAGGTGCGTGACTTCCAAGCTGACAGCAAAGAGGCTTTGGATAATTTCCGCATCACTTATTTAAGCAAGAAAGGAGTGATTCCCGCCTTGTTTGCCGACTTCAAGACCGTGGCTCCTGAACTCCGCAAGGAGATGGGCATGAGGCTCAACGAATTGAAGAACGTGGTTCAGGAGAAGGTGGAGGAGCAATTGCAAAAGTTTGAGAACCAGCATGGCCCCGATGCAGGCTTCGACATGAGCATGCCCGCCAACGAGATGCGCGGCGCCCGCCATCCGTTGAGCATCGTGCGTCGTGACATCAACGAGATTTTCGCGCATTTGGGCTTCACCATCGTTGAAGGTCCGGAAATCGAGGACGACTACCATGTGTTCACGGCCTTGAACTTCCCGCTTGACCATCCCGCCCGCGATATGCAGGACACCTTCTTTATTAATAAGGAGCCCAACGTGAACAAGGTGAGCGACATTCTGCTGCGCACCCACACGTCGAGCGTGCAAGTGCGCGCCATGGAAAAGCAACAGCCGCCCATCCGCGTCATTGCCCCTGGCCGCGTGTTCCGCAACGAAGCCATTTCGGCTCGTGCCCACTGCATTTTCCACCAGATTGAAGGCTTGTATATTGACGAAAATGTCTCCTTTGCCGACCTGAAACAGACGCTTTACCATTTCGTCCAGGAATTCTTTGGCGAGGGCACCAAGGTGCGTTTCCGTCCGTCGTATTTCCCCTTCACTGAGACTTCGGCGGAGATGGATATTTCGTGCAACATTTGCGGCGGCAAAGGCTGCAACATCTGCAAGCACACGGGTTGGGTTGAAATCCTCGGCTGCGGCATGTGCGACCCCAACATCCTCACTGCCAGCGGCATCGACCCGGAGAGGTACACAGGCTTTGCCTTCGGCATGGGCGTGGAGCGCATCGCCATGCTGAAATACGGCATCAACGACCTGAGGCTGTTCTTCGAGAACGATTTACGGTTCCTCGAACAGTTTGAGTTGGCTTGATTTTTCAGAAATCTAATGATGGTAGAGACGCAAAATTTTGCGTCTCTACAGTTTTATTCACCCCGACGGTTCTATTCAGCCATTGGCAGAAATCTTTGGTCTTTTCGAATTCACTCAGCACCCAGTCGACGAGATGCGGGTCGGAGAGGCGCTTTTCGGGGATGTTTTGTACCACGAGCCAGTCGCGCTGCTTGAAGAGTTCGGCTTGCGGATGGTCCTTGGGATAGCCGTTGGGCACGCGCTTCATGGCGTGTTCGGTGTCGAGCACAAAGCCCTGGGCTTTGTTGAGGCTTTCCACCAAAGGCTTGGCGTTGAAAAGAATCTCGTCGCGGATGGTCTTGAGCATGGCCGTGTCGGGCATATACATCCCCGTGCACATCATGTTATGCCCCAGGTATTCCGATTCCTTGGCCTCCAAATGGAAATAATAGCCGCCCAGCATCGACTTCTTGCCCTCAGGACAGACGAACACACCGAAGTGGGTCTTATAGGGCCGTTTGTCGGGCGAGAAACGCGTGTCGCGGTAGAAGCGATAGGTGCAGTCTTTCAGGGTCAAGCCTTCGCAGTCGTCGTCAAACTTCTGCACGCCCGCGATGATTTGTTCGGCCAAGGCGTTGAAGTTGTCCTGTGCCTTCAGATATTCATTCTTATGCTCCTGAAACCACGGTCGGTTGTTGTTGTGGAGCACATTTTCCAAAAAACCGAGAATCTCTTCCATAGGTGAAAATTTTGGCAAAGATAAGGAATTATTTCGTTGACAAGACCGCCTTTTTCGCCATCAAAGTCATCGAAAGGCCGCGAGCCACCATGAACATCAGGAAGGCAATCCAAAGGCCGTGGTTGCCGAAAGGCGGCATTAATAACAAGGAGGCGGGCAGGAATACACCAAGGGCCGAAATCAGCATCGTGTTGCGGATGGCGCGGGCGGCCGTGGCTCCGATGTAGATGCCGTCCCAAAGGAAAGCTGCAAAAGTAATGAGTGGGATGAGGATGAGATAGATGTGGTAAGGCTTGGCTTGCGCCGCGATTTCGGGCTGGTCGGAGATGAGGCCGATGAACCAGTCGGGGAAAAGGGCATACAATAAAGTGAACGGCAAGGCAATGCAAAAGCCCCAAATGAGGAGCAATTTCACGGTTTGTCGCAGTTGCTTGGGGTCGTGGGCACCCGTGAAACGGCCTACTAAGGCTTCGCCCGCGTAGGCAAAGCCGTCGGTGAAGTAGGAGAAGATGTAGAAGAACTGCATCAGAATCATGTTGACGGCCAGCATGTCGTCGCCGAGCTTGGCCGACTGGTTGTTGAAGTAGGCGATGCTCAGCACGAGGAGGATGCTGCGAATCATGAAGTCGGCGTTCACTTGGAAGAAACGCTTCAGCTTGTCGGCTTGTAGCAAAATCACCCTGCGGATGGGGATGAGATGGTAGCGGAACTTGGCGAAGAGGAACACGATGGCCGTCAGCAAGCCGCAATACTGCGCAATGACCGTGCCCAAGGCTACGCCACTCACGCCCATGCCCATTGCGTTGACAAAGATGACGCTGAGCACGATGTTCACCACATTGGTGAGAATGGCGATGACCATGGGAATGGTGGTGTTCTGCATTCCGATGTACCAGCCGTTGAAGGCATAGAGGCAAAGCACCGCCGGTGCCGCCCAGATGCGTACGCGGAAATAAATGGAAGTATAATGCAGCACTTCTTCGCTGCCGTGCAACAATTTCATACTGAGCCATTCTACGGCGTTTTGCAGCGAAAGCACCAAAACGGTGGCAATCAGCGCGATGCAAAGTGAGCGATAGAGCGAATAGGCGATTTCCGTGCGGTCGTTGGCGCCGTAGGCTTGCGCCGTGAAGCCCGTGGTGCCCGCCCGCATGAAACTGAAAACGGAGTACATCACGCTGAAAATCGTGCCGCCCAATCCGATGGCCCCGATGTAGGCGATGCTGTCCTGATGCCCCATCAGCACCATGTCCACCAATCCTAATAGCGGCACGGTGATGTTGCTGACGATGTTCGGGATGGCGAGCTTCAGGATGGAACGGTTGAGGGAGGTTTTGGGCATAATGATTTGTTATTGAGCTATATTACTGCCAGAGAGGTTCTTGTCTCCAGTCTTTTGGGAAGCCCATTGCAGCAACATCGACGGTTGGATAGCGAAAGAGCAACGATTTGAGGTCGGCAACAAAACTACTTTTCGCATTGATGGCGCGAAGCCAATAGGCGATGCAGCAAAGGATAGCGTAAACCTTGTTCGCATCGATATGGCCGCTGTTTATCCATGTGCCACGCAAGTTGACATTCATCTGGGGAGCCGCATTAAGAAATCGGTTCCAAAGCCGTGCATGGTGGGCACAATAATTGCGAAGAGCGGAAAGGCTTCGCATCCAACTCTCCAAAATCTCATGTTGAGGAAGATTGAACTCTCGGGCAACAAGTTTCTTCACTTTGTTGTCGGCAAAATTATAGTAGAGTTTGGATAATGTACCCAACGAAGCCAGCGTCTTCCATGCTGGTGGAAATTCTGGCTTGTCATAGTTAGCAAAATGCTCTTTGATAAAATCTTCCTTTGACCGTTGCACTTCACGGTCAAGAGCATTGAGGTTTTCCAGAAAGCGGTGCTCGTTCTCATGGAGGTTCATCTGCATAAACCAGAAAGCACCATGCGTCATCGAAAAATGGTGGATGATTTTTGTCCTTAAAGCCACTTCAATTCTTTGAATGGCAGCAAAAAGGATTTGACGCAATGCGGAGTCAAACTCATACATGGCCACGGCATTTTCAAAAATGGAATTAGGTTTGAACCGATGCGTTTGCTTGTCGGCCTCCATTGGGCGAAGATAGGCGGCAAAACGGAAATAGCTAACCTCACCCAGAGTCTTTTTCGCCTTGTTTTCATCCGCAATGATTAGGCCAAGTGACTTCAGTCTGGCAATTTGGTCGGTGATGCTTATTGGTTGCTTTGTATAAATCGTCCCCATAGGCTATAAATAAAAGACCCGCCCTGGTTCGCTGGTCTTACGACGAGAAGCGTGGCGGATTCTGTCGCCGCAAAAATACAAACATTTTCCCATCCAGCAAGCATTTCGATGAAAAAACACCAATTTTTTCGCTCCAACAACCGAAAAACCCATTATCTTTGCCGCCAACATACAACCGAATATATGTAAAGAAAACAACACATTGACATAGAATAATAGCGATTAGAAGCCGATTCTTGGTACTTCATTTAGTTCCACTACCAGCCCTCTTTTTGAGGGCAACTCATCAAGAAAAAGTTTCCGTTTCGCCGTATTTGTACGGCGTGGAAAGACTTGTTAGATGAGTGGGAGTGGAAACCCGAAGTACCTGGCAAGGATTATCTTCCACGCTTTTTTCATGTCACAAAACAAGGCATGGCGCAATGGCAAACACGGACAATGTGCATATCGGACACCTTATTAAATCCGTCTTCGACGAAAGCGGGATGACCGTAAGTGAACTAGCGCGAAAGCTCCACTGCGAGCGCACCAACGTCTATACCATTTCCCGTCGCCGCACCGTCGATGTGGAACTCTTGGCCATGCTTTCCGAAATCCTCAACTACAACTTCCTTGACGACGCGATGAAACACTATGGCCTGACAGCCACCTTCAGCCCGAAACTGGAACTCAACATAGGTTTTGAAGGCTTTACCGCCGAAAAAGTTGAGCGGTTGAAGGAAGTGCTTTCGGAGTTTATTGAAAAGGCGTGATTATTATTGGTTTTCAAAAACATGAAACCTCAATCGCATCCCTATGATTTGTACTATGTAAGTATTGCTGCATCCACATAATATAATGTTGCCACAGTGTGACAGCCCAATAGTTTCTCGAAAACACGATTATTCTTGCAAGGAAATGATTGTTTTCCTATTTTTGTCGCAACAAAACGACAAAACCATGATCTTCTACTTCTCAGGCTGTGGCAACAGCCAACATGTGGCCGAACAATTGGCCGAAAGCTTGAACGACAAACTGGTCTTCATCCCCGAAGTGGCTCGAAACAACCAATATGATTACACCTTGGCCGAAGGAGAAAGTCTTGGCTTCGTCTTTCCCGTCTATTCCTGGGCGCCGCCGAAATTGGTGCTCGATTTTATAAAAAAATTAAAAATTGAGGTCCCTGAGCCTGTCGAAGGGCCGACCTCTCCCTATATTTATTTCGCCTGCACCTGCGGTGACGAGTGCGGTCACACGGAAAAGATTTTCCGAAAGGCCGTGGAAGCCAAAGGCTGGATGCTTTCGGCTTGCTTCAGCCTGCAAATGCCTGAGACTTATATTGGCATGCCGGGCTTCAAACTCGATACCGAAGAAAATGCCCAACGCAAGATTAATGCCGCGAACGCAGCCTTGTCGGAGTTTATCCCGCGTCTTCAGAAAAAGGAGAGTTTTTCCGAAATGATTGTGGGCGGAGCGGCGTGGCTGAAGAGTTATTTGGTCAATCCGGGATTCAACCGCTTTGCCACCGACGACAAGAAATACCGCTCCACCGAGGTTTGCATTCATTGCGGCAGGTGCGTGGAAGTCTGCCCGTTGCAGAACATCACCCTCGAGGAGGGTCGCCCCGTTTGGCATGGCAACTGCGCCATCTGCATGGCCTGCTACCACCATTGCCCCGTCAACGCCATCCAATACGGCAAGGCCACCAAAGGCAAAGGACAGTATTGGTTTGGTAGGCGTAAATAGTTGCATTCAAAAAAACTTTTATCTTTGCCACCGAATTACTCATCTAAAAAAACTAGAAAAATGACAAACTCCTACCTGAAAAAAGCTTTTTTGACAGCGGCTTTCATTTGCGTTTCCGCTTCGTCATTCGCGCAATGCGTAATCCCGATTACCGATGGCAGTCCTTTTGTGGATGACTTCGAAGGCGGCGGTTCCGAATGCTGGACCTTCGAAAACGGCGAGGGCTCGAGTTGGATGATCCTTGAGGGCACGCAGTCCACCGTGGCGGCTTATTCCCATGATGGAAGTTACACCAATTCTGAGAGCCGCCTGATTTCGCCCACATTCGACATGACGGGTGTGAGCGGCGCCACGCTGAGTTTCACCTACGCCATGATGGGCATTTCGGATTCCGACGAGCTGGTCATCAGCTATCGTTCGTCCGAGAGCGATCCGTGGCATGATTTGGGGAGCTTCAGTTTCAACGACTGGCAGAATTATTATGAACAATCCTACATCTTGCCTGACATTTCCGCTACTTACCAGATCTCTTTCTTGGGTATCGACCGTGGTGGTTATTACATTTTTGTCGATAACGTGGAAGTGTCGGGTGAAGGTGGTTGCTCGCGTCCTGTCAACCTTGAGGCCACCGACATCACGCCTTTTGCGGCACTGCTTCACTGGTCGACTTCGGGCAACGAAGAGAGTTGGACGCTTGAGCTGAATGGCGTGGAACAGACCGCCAGCACCCAACCCTTCTTGATGGAGGGTCTGCGTCCCAGCATGGATTACACCTTCCGTGTTAAGGCCAATTGTGGCGGTGGCATGCAATCCGACTGGTCTATGCCCATCTCGTTCACCACGCTTTGCGATGTGATTGTCATCACTGACGACCAACCTTATATCGACGACTTTGAATCGTCTGAGGTCTTCGTTTGCTGGCAAGACGAAATTGTGGCTGGCCCTTACGGTTGGGTCGTGGATCCGGGCTATGTCACCCCCAACAACACAGCGTTCTTCATCTGGTTGGGTGAGGCTGCGCGTCTGGTTTCCACTCCCATGGACCTCACCGCTGTCACCAACCCGACGCTGACCTTCAACCGCAAGCAGCCTCAGCAGAGTGGTGTTGTGGATGAGCTGTCGGTCTATTATCGTACTGCCGAGGATGGGGAGTGGCAGTTTTTGGACGCCTACAACGAAGCCGCGAGCAATTGGATGCCTGTAACGCTGAGTTTGCCGAACCCCTCGGCTACCTATCAGATTTGCTTCATGGGCGTTTCCTTCAATGGCAACGGCGTGTATGTGGATGAAGTGCGCAGTCGGGTGTCGGTGTTGTTGAATCGGCTTCTGTCAAGGTTTCTGTCAATCCGAATCCTACCACAGGCAAAATCAAGGTGAACACCGATGCCGTTGACGGCAATGTTACCGTGTTCGACTTGTTTGGCAAACAATTGGCCACGGCCCAAGTTTACGAAGGCCATGCCGAACTCGACCTCAGCGACCTGGCGCAGGGCGTTTATTTCGCTCGCATTGCAAGTGATTCAGGCGCAACCACTATCAAATTGGTGAAAGAATAGATGAGGCATTGGATGGAGGCAATTCAGCCCTTATCTTGACTCTTGGCTTGCACGCAAAGAGTGATACGTATTGTGGCTGAGACGCTTCTTGAGATTCCATCGGGGCACCAATCCGCAAGCGAAACCTTAGGAAGGCGCATATCCAGCAGCATCCTCAGCGGCCATTGGCGGGAGGGTTGCTTCTTGGGAGGCGTAGGGCACCACTTTCGACTGGTGTAAGGCGAGGAAGTTCTCATTTAGTCGAAGCTCCACTTGCAGCATCGTGTTTTCCAATAGTTTAGGCCGCAGTTGACATTCCCATACGACGATGATCTGCCAGCCGTTGTCGTGCAGAATTTGGTAGTTTTTCTGGTCGCGTTCCTGGTTTCTCTTGATCTTGTTCACCCAAAAATCTCTGTTGGTTTGCGGGATTTTGCAACAGGTTGAATTGGTGATTTCTTGTAGAGACGCAAAATTTTGCGTCTTTACATGGTGACCGTGCCAGAAACACCCATTGACGAAAATCGCTGTCCGATACCGCCGCATGACAATGTCGGGTTTGCCTGGCACGCTCTTCACGTTGAGGCGATAGCGATAGCCATGTCGCCAAAGCCATTGCCTTACGAGCAGTTCGGGCTTGGTGCCTTTGCCGTGGATGCGTGACATCACATAATGGCGCTGGGTAGGAGTGAGGCGGTCGGTCATGGCGTTAGTTTTTCTTCTTATATCTCATTAATTCAGCCAACGAGATACCTTTAGGTTCGGCACTCAAATGACCTTTTTTGATGATACCTTCATTGATCATCTTATTAAAATCCCATTGTGCATTTTGGTATTCTTCTTCGGGTTCTGTTCCAACTAAGTCAAAAACCACATAGTAAGGCAATGATGGCTTGTAGGGAGAATTCCTGTCAAGGTCACACAGTCTTTCCTTTGACATTACCCGTGGACCTTTTGGGCTCAATCTAAGCATGATTTGTGTTCCCCCATTGTGCAGTAATACATATTTCGCTGACGAAATCTCATACTTGAGGCGAATAGAACCGTTGCCTGAATCAGTCCGTGTATTGTAAATATGGTTTTTCAAGATCCATTTCAGGTGGCTCTCGTTGCGGAAAGAACCCAACAACACATATGTTTCCTCTGGAATCAAATCGCGGTTGCTCCCATACGGTTCAGGCATAGACTCACTGACAATCGATGGTTCGTTCTTGTAGATCTCGTATGTGTGATATGACATTCGTTCCCGTTGGGAAGCCCTGTTCATCATGTGCTCCAAAATGTCGTGTAGAAAACGCTCAATTTCCTTTGAGTCTTTTTCAACGCTGTTCGGCGATAAGCAAAAAGCGCCCAAACCAGGCAATACTTCATGAAAGCCTTTCAGTCTTTTGTTTTCAGAACCAGGATATAGAATGTAGGCGCCACTCGTACGGCGGATAGCGTCTTTGTAGGCGTGCATTTTAAGCAAGTCCACTCGCTTAAATATGCCTTTTTCTTCCTCTTGCTTTTCATGAATCATCAACAAATCTTCCTCTGAAAGGTCCGTGTCGTCATCCTCAACAGTGTGTGTTTCTTCATGTTCCTTTTCGTTGATAAGGATTCTGTTTAACTTATATTTCGCATCGAAATGGATATGGACGATAAGGTCTTGCTCTTCCGCCTCGGTTTCCTTGATATTCCCTGGCCAAATAGATAATGTGTAGTCGGGACGCATGGCTGTGGTCCAGGAACCGCTTGCGTCTATTTTGTCTGTCATGCCAAAGGTTCGGTTGTAATACAAGCGGACTTTTAATATTCGGGTAGGTATCCTATAAACTCCGCCAATCATTTTCGTATGACCTTGCTTCAGTTCAAGATTGATATGGTCATTGTCGGTTTTGACCAACTTCTTTTCGTCTTCCTCCGTCAGTTCCAAACGGAAGGTCTCTTTGACGATATCCAGCAATTTGAAGAATACCCAATACTCGTAAAGTGCGGCCACATTGCGTTTGCCGGCTTGATAGACGTTGTCGCCGCCTTTCCATGTGATTTGCGCCGCCAATTTCGACATCATCCAGGCTTGCAACACCTCCCGATAGCCCTCTTTGCGTTGCAAGGCGGGACTGTTCAAGGTCAAGGTCTGCAAGTTGGATACATCCAGAAAAAAACTGCGACTCAACCAGCCCATCAGTTTGTTAGCCGTCAGTTCGGCTTCGGTTTTCAACCTCGGACTGGCGTTTTTACATTGCTGGATGGTGCTGCAAAACGAAGAAAACGATTGTAACACCAACTTTACGAAACGGTTTTCCGCCACATCTACGGTGTCTTTTTTGTAAGAAACCGACAATCTTCGCGGAACGCTGCCGATATGGTCTCCTATGAACTCACCTTCATCTAGCGGAAGTCGGTTCTTGCTGGAAACGATTTGACGCAGTTCCTGTCGCCCCAGCCTTTTTACGGCACAAATATCCTTTTCTATGATTGTCCCCGTCCATTTATGGATGGGATTGTAAAGAATCTTGTTCAGGGCTTCTTCAAACTCTTCGCTGTCAATCAGCGATTTCATAAAAGCAAATTGTTGATAAAGTGTGCGGCTTTTTTCGTTGGGATTGACTTCAAACCGTTGGGTTATCGGAGCACCTTGCATCATTACCAATTCCGTGAAATGACAGGTGATGTCATGAAGCATGGACTTGTAATCGGTTCTGTAGTCCATTTTGACGGAACGAACCTCAAAGTTAACATCGGCAATTTCGTTTTCTGCCCTGTCAACGACCTTTAATGTCAAGCAGCCAATATAAACTCCAGTTTTTATCAAGCCTCTCGAAGCATTGCTTTTTGAAGGGCAAACAAGCTCATTCGCTAAAAAAGAATAGCCATTGGGGGTAAATTCATATTCGTATTCTTCCCCTTCCACCAATTGCCATTTCGATTCACCAGAGGACAAGTCGTTTTCTTCAAAGACCATTGCCTTTGATGACTGCGGGTAAACCATCAGCATCAGATCATCCTTGCTGTTCGCCACTGGTATTTTGAGATACTCTGTCATTTACTGTGTTTTTGTGTTGAATCGAGCCAAATCTTACCTAAATTATACCTAATACCTAAATTATGTCCGTTTTATACCTAATTATATTTATTTATATGATTATCAAATAATTATAATAAACTATCTAGCCAAAATCTAGCCAAAATCTAGCCAAAATCTAGCCAAAATCTAGCCAAATCTCACCTAAATTACTTTTTCTTCTTCGCTTTCCATTTCAACCTATCAAGATAGACAAAGTCTGATTCTTTGAGAAGTTGGAGCAAATAGCGCAAGGTCCTTTTCTTTGCTTCTACCGATTTACCTGATGACAATGCGACTTGCATATACTCATAAATCTCATTCAGCATAATACCTGTGTCTCCAGCATCTTCGACAACCTGCTGAAGCATATTCAGTAGTTTGTTCTTGTCTAATCCTTTTTGTTTGGTATATTCTGGCACTTGGTGTGTCTTTTGGGCAACGGATTGGGATATGATGTAGTTGGGTTTGTGCCACTCGATAAGTTTCTTGCTCTTCAATATTCTTAATGCTTCCTCTGCGATGGGACGTTTCTTTTGTATGGCATCTAGCCAAATGCATTCTTTTAGGGACAAGGAAGCGTCTCGCTTAAGTAAATCCACATATCGTTCATCAATAATCCTTCCGTAAATCTTTACATTCACCTCGGGGACATTCTCGTTGATTTCATAATCGGGCATGGGAAAATGGCGTTCTTTCTGCTTGTAGAACATGGTCTGAATGCCGCTACTGACGGTGTCAATCATGTTGAAGCTAACCATACCCTTGCACAGACATTCGTTACGATAGAACTTTTGTTGCTTCAATGAGTCGAGGGCGTTTTCCAGCGTTCCAGGGTAGAACGTACCTGCGTTTGAGTAAAATAAATAGTCCGGCCCTTCAATGAAATTGATTCGTTGGCAAAGTGTATAATCCTGGTGTGCGATGGCGTTATGCAACACCTCTCTAATAATGAAGTCATCATATTGCATCAGCTTTTCGGGGAATAGTGTTCCACCAGGCATCTCCCGCATGGTAAGATTGCGTATTTTGCCCAGCACCTCATCTACGGTTAGGATGAAAGGGATAGTAAAATGCTGATAGTTGATTTTGCGCCCCTCGTCATTCACTAATGTCCATGTGATTTGCGGTATGGCAGGAGACAATTTGTATGCTACAGAGGGTTTGCCAAGAAGGAGAAGGGCTCCTCGTGTCAACTTACCGTTGTTCAGTAAACCACTATGTCTGAGGAATTCTTCTGGCGACCAGCTGTCAACCATTTCCGCGGGTTGTTTGTCATACACTTTCTTGAACTCAATGCGTGCCTTGGCGAGGGCCAATTCATCCAAATCATTCTTGATAGTCGCATCTTCAATCACATGTGCCGACCAATCGTCAACCGGGCGTTGGTAGCGTATCGCATCGTATTTGTCTTGCGACAGTGGCTCAAGGCTTTCTTCACTTCGTCCGTAAGCGATTCCCTTCCATTTTGTAACGATATTCCTTGGCGCAGCAGGTATTTGAAACATCAGTACCCGTTTTCCGTCAACTTCGATGGGTATAATGTCGCGAAACGTCAATCCTCCTGTTGTATTGGCGGAAATTTCATGCTTGAGAAGTTGTCGTTTGGTATCGTCCATCAAGAATTGGGTCCCCACTACTTGACGAGCATCGTTAACCCCCATCACTATCCAAGCGAACTCCAAATCACGTAAATTCGCTTCGTTGCTTAAGGCGGAGAAATACTTGCCGAGTTTATCCCTGTCAAACTGATTTTCAGCCGTTTTGAACTCCGCCACTTCATACTCCACATTGGCGATGAGTTGCTGATATGTTGCTTTGTAGTCTTTCATTAACAATGATTTTCCCTTTACGCCTCCGCAAAACTAGTAAATCCGTTGTCCACCACGGCATGGTACATCCGCTGAATCTTCTCCGCCGATTCGGGATACTTGAAATCAGCGGTGTTGAAGTCGGCATCTATCTCTTTGGCAACGCCTTCGTTCAGGCAGAGCTTCCACAAGGAGGTGAGCACCGGAACGAGTTTCTTTCTGGAACCGTGCAGTTTGGGCAGCAGTTTTTGCAGGATGGCCGTGTCTATTGCCATTTCGTCAGCCAAATCTCCTTCGGCAAAGTGCAGGTAACGGCTAATTTCGTTGACGGTGCGGTAGCTAAATTCGGCATTGACTTTTTTCAGTTCCTTAAAAAATGAGAGCAGAACGGCTTTTTCCTCGTCATTCTTGATTTCAAACTGACTCTTTGCCCTGTTCACGAAATCCACGGCCATATCGGCGCAAGCCGAATAGGCGTTTTCGAGGTGGATGTCTTTCTTCTCGTTGAGGTATTTCTCCATCTCCTCAGCTGCAATCTTGAACTCGATTACATTGGCGCGGTCGAGCACCTTGGGGCTGAACATATAGGTGGTTTCGTCCACATTGATGGTGCCGATGATGAAGACGTTCTTGGGCAAAGGTATCTCTGCGGGGACATCCTCATTGCCATCCCAAAGTTTGATTTTCTCGCCCGATTCCATGGCGCTGAGGAAATCGGCAAAATAGCGTTCCACCACGCTGAGGTTCATTTCATCGAGAATCAGGAAGTAGGGCTTGGACGGGTCTTCGTTGGCGCGCTTCAGGAGTTGTAGCACGCCGCTTTCGGGCAGCACATATTCGTTTTCCTTCAAGGCGTTTGGGTAGCCAAGCAATGGCTCCCTGTTGGTCCAATCCGCCCCGATGGAAACCGTGCAAACCTGCTCCTCGATGTTCTCGCTCAAGCACTTGGCGAAAGCCAACGCCAGCTGCGTCTTTCCCGAACCCGCCAGCCCGCTGAGGATAACGAAAGGCTTGGCCATCAGCGAATAGGCGAGGCGTTTGATGAGGGAGGGGGAATAGATTAGGCCGGTGGAGAGGATGCTTTCGATAACTGGAGTTATTTTGAAGATTTGCCTGGGAAGAAAGGATGTAATATTGGATTTTTCGGATACTGTCTGCTTTCCTTCACAATCTTCGAATAGTTCACGCGCCTTAAGAAAACAATAATATTGTTTTATAGCATTTGATCTAAAATACTGGCTAGTTTCATTTGAATCTTTTGCTTTGAAAGCACTATCTTTGGACAACTCCTCAATAATATCCATAATTGATTGTGAGGAAGTGATATCATAAATACTTGCTATGCTTTTCCATTTTTCAGGCGCATAATCAAATAATTTATCAACTTCAGCAAAGGATACATAACTATTGACAGTGGTTTTGCCAATGATGAAAGAACTATCTGTTGACCTGTTTGTTTTGACACAATTTGAAAGATATGCTCTAAATTGTTCTTTAATAGTAAACCCTTGGGAATCGTTTGTATTTGATATTTCTGAAGGATAGGCTTCCATATCAACTGGTATGTAACGTTTTCCAAGATAAAACACGAAGTCAACTGTTGTTATATGGAAATCATTGTCAGGAAACACATCCGGATTATTGTCTATCAAGGATTTCAACATTTGTTTCAAGCCTTGTGTTTGACTGATGATTGAACATAAACCGTTCATAAACTCAAGAAAAGACTTGTAAAATACAGGTTTTGAACTGTTTTTCGTTGAAAAATCAGAATCAATGTCTTTAAGAGTTTTATGAAGTTCTTTGTATTTGTAAATGTAGTATTTGTTAGGATAGCGCAACCATAAAAGCACACTAATGGCTCTCATGTCTTGATAATGATTTTTCCATTTCTCTGGGGCAATAAGCCTCATTTGTTCTGCCTCTGCTTGATACGTCGCAATACGTTCCACGACATCCCGACTCTCATCATAGAGCAGCCGGAACATCTTGCGGACTCGTTCTTTGTCAACGGCGACAAATTCTTGAAGCATACCAAGTGGAAAATAATTGCCAGAACTCAATAAATTCAAATGTTTTCGAGTTGCCGTTTTGAGCATTTGCCCAAAATCTTCGCTTTCAATGTCCCAATTTTTTTGAAAGCATTGTACTGCTTCCCATTTGTATTTTTCGTCTTCCCAAAAAGAAGGCAGAGCTTTCTGGTATTCATTTATGTAGAATTGTAGTTTTTCTATGTTAAAACTTGCCATAATCAAATTGCTTATTGTTTTTGTATCATTTTCCTGCGAACAAATCTATGAATGTATATTTTTTCTTGGGCATAATTATTCTTTAAAATTTCTCTCCAAAAACCCCTTCAACGCCCCCAAATACTCCACGTCCAAATTCCAGTGTTGGGCGTTCTCATAGTCGCGGTTGGGTTCTTTGATTAACTCCTTCTGGCTCTTCGTCTCTCCCAACAATGCCTCAAGATACCCATAAATCTTGGTTTTCTTGGCGGGCGTGGTCAACGGCGGAGGTGTGCGACCGGGAATATCCAATTTCACAAGTTCCTTTTCGTAGCCTTCCCAACAATCGAAGATAGGCTGGTTGTTCGGATTGATGATGTTTTCCAACAGGTCTTCCAATGCGCCTGCATCTTTGTCGTTGGGAAGCAGGAACAACTCAAAATCAACGCCATACCGGTCTTTGATGGACAGCAATTCTTTACGACGAGCCTCAATGTTTTCGTCTGCGTCAAAGATGACCAAATTGATTCCTCCTTGGTCTGAATTAATTCTCATCTGATGTAGATTGATTTCGTAGGTCACTTTATTATAACCTCCGGTTTCCTTTTTTAGCTCGCCAGTATGAATAATGCTGTTGCTTGGAGCATTTTCCAAAAACAGATGATGATAATAGTCTTTCAGAAACTTTTTATCAGCATCACCTTCTACGATGATAAGAAACCTTTTCTTCATAACACAACGCTCCTAATTTCAATCTCATTTTCACAAGCTTCTTGTAAACCCTCATGTGTTAGCTTGTATGCTTGTAGCCCCTTCTTGAGGGTCTTCTCCAGCGTGTACAAGCGTAGTTCACCTTTATTGTGGGGATTCTCTTGAAGCATTTCATTTAGATAAAGCAATGTCTCTTTGCTATGGGTTGTGGCAAAAATCTGTTTATCAGTGGCAACAGCCAATGTAAACAATGCTTGCCATAGTTTCTTATAAATGGAATAATGCAGGCCATTGTCTATTTCGTCAATAAGAAGTACATTTGTCAAAGGATTGGCTGCGCTTGCCACAATGCTCAGGTAGCGGCGAAGTCCGTCGCCCATCATGCTGACAGGCAGCATTTGAGACATTCCTTCATATCCAATATAGATGTCGTCTGTTAGAATCTCTATGCCATTGATTTGGCTGTCAAAGAGTCTCAGCAAATTGATGATGGTGTCTTTGCGGTTTCGCTTGAACAACTCGGCCAAATCATTGGCTAAGTTGCTCGTCATCAAGTCGGAAGGAATCAACCATGCCCTCATATTCTCCAAATAACCGTCTGCCATTTTTCGATTGACCACCATGCCTTGGGCATTTACTCGTAGCCAACTTTTGAAGTTGTGGTTTGTTGTGCCTTCTGTGACGTCGAAATCCATTTCCAATGTGTTCACATAGGTCACCGTACTGGCCTGTTGTTGCGGCTCGTTTTTTGGTTCCGCCAACTCGTCAAATACATACGACAAGGTCAATTTCAAACGCCTATATGTGCCATCAATTAATTCAGACTTGATTTCTGGTGGAAACGCAACATTTAAGTTGTTGAAAAAATACGGGGTTTCTATGAATTTGCTAAAGGCTTTGCGAGCGCGAACGGCATTGATGGCTTGTGGCAGGTCGGGATTCGACATGCCTGTGAGCATAGCCATGGCTTCCAATATTGAGCTTTTTCCTGAGTTGTTTTGCCCAAGGAAAACATTGACCCGAGAGAAGTCATCAATCTTTAGATGTTCAATCCCCCTAAAATTATTGATTTCCAGATTTTTGAATCCGTCCATAATACTCCAAAACTATAAGATTCTGCAAAAATAAGAAAAAAAAGGCAATGCCGATGGTAGCATGGCCCTTTTTCAGATTTTTTTTATCCAAGAATCTTTTCCGCCTGCGCCTTCAATTGCGCCATCTGCTCGTCGGTGAGCGTCAGCACATCCGTGCTCCAAGCTTCGTCGGGGACGGCGATGCCGATCTGCTCGGGCAGGACATCGGTTTTGATGAAACTGAGCAGCTCGGTGAGCTTGGCGCGGCAGTCGGCCGTGGCGGCCTTTCCGCCAGCTCCGCTGATGGCCTTGCGGATGCGGGCCACGGCGGCGGGCTCGGGCTGTTCGAGGTCTTGATTGATTAGCGGCAGGTCGATGAAGTCGAGTTCCGACACTTCGGCATGGTCGCCGATGATTTCCTTGGCCATCATGGCCAGCTGGCGGTTGAAGGACTTGGCCCTCAATGAGCCGATGATGAAAAGGATCTTTTTCATAGGTTTAGGTACTTGTTGCAAGATACAAAAATAGCGATTTTTGCGAAAATTCCATCCCAAATGCTCCACATTCAAATTAATTCCGTACTTTTGCACCCCGATTTTTAGGCAGATATGGAAAAGAAGAACGAATTCTTGATTCCGGTCAGTGGTCTCGCCTTGGGGAGCCATTCCTTCCAGTATGAGATCAGCGATGATTTCTTCGTTGGTATGGATTACTCTGAGGTTCAGCAAGGTAGGGTGGATGTGAGGTTGGATATCGACCGCCAAGAGACCATGCTGACGCTACATTTCGAGTTCAAGGGAAGTGTGCGCGTGCCTTGCGACCGCTGCGCCGACGAGTTCGATTTGCCTATCGAAAGCGGTCAGGATTTCTTCCTCAAGTTGGGAACGGAGAATGCCGAAGAGTCGGACGATGTGGCTGTCGTCTCCGCCGAGTTGAGCGAATACGACATCCGGCCCTTGGTGTATGAGTATATCATCCTCGCCATCCCGATGCACCGCGTGCATCCTGAAGGAGAGTGCAACCCCGAGGTGCTGGCCATGCTCAATGCGGAAGCTGAAGCTCCCGCTGAAGAGGAGACTGGCGACGACATCGACCCGCGCTGGGCCGCTTTGAAAGACATTAAATTGAACGATAAATAAACAACAGGTAATTAACGATTAAAATAACAAAGAAATGGCACATCCTAAAAGAAGACAGTCTCACACCAGAGGCGCTAAGAGAAGAACGCACTACAAGGCCGAAACGCCTAACGTGACCATCGATCCCGTCACCGGCACCATGCACGTGATGCACCGTGCTTACTACGTGGACGGCGACCTGTACTACAGAGGTCAGCTGGTCATGGCCGCCAAGCAGTGATTGCTGGCGCTTGAACACGGCACCCGAGAGGGATTGTTGGGGCGGATTGTGTCCCGATTTGAGACGAATCGTGGATAATAATTCAAAAAAATCTCAAAAAGTTGTGCCGTGAATGAAAATAATGCTTATCTTTGCATCGCTTTTCGATGCTAAGGCATTGAGAAAACCAAATACGGATTTTTTTCATAATCTTTATATTGTTTTTCCCCTCCTTTTTCCCCATCAGGAGGGGTTTTTTGTTTATTTGCCCGAACAAACCGCCTAAGATTCGGATTTTCTTCGTAATATTGCAGGCGTAAATAAAAAGAAGTATGACATCGATAACCTTAGATTATGACGAAAAGAATTTGGTAATCAAGAAATTGATTGAGGCCATTCTTGCCCTTGGTGCCAAAGAAAGATTAAATGAATTGGATCGGGCCATCATGGAAGTCGAAAAAGGCGACACCATCAAATGCTCTGATTTCGATGATTATCTGGCTAAAATGAACGCCCGATGTTGAGCATTGAAGCTTCCCATATTTACAAAAAAGGATATAAGCGAGCCGTAAAACGTGGTATGCCTATCGAACGACTCAATGAAGTTGTTTTGAAACTTGCCTGTCAGGAAGCATTACCCGAAAAGAATAAGGATTGTTGGTTAAGTGGCAAATATGCAGGTTGTCGTGAATGCCATATACAGCCTGATTGGTTACTCATTTACAGAATAGACAATGGAAAGTTGGTTCTGTATCTGCTTGATACTGGAACACATTCGGACTTGTTTGGATAAATAATTATTCTATTGTAAATCAATTAAATAACTATACAAATGAAAAAAGTATTCTCCTTAATCGTAGCGCTCGTGCTGATCGTCATGACAGCCCGCGCAGACGAAGGCATGTGGTTGCCTTACGCCCTCAATGGCCAGAACTTGGCCGAAATGCAAGCCATGGGTTGCAAGCTCACGGCGGAACAGATTTTCAGTTTCAACCAACCCAGCCTCAAGGACGCCATCGTGCAGTTCGGTGGCGGCTGCACGGGCGAGATCATCTCTCCCGAAGGCCTGCTGCTCACCAACCACCACTGCGGCCTGAGCTATGTGCAGAAGCACTCGTCCATCGAACACGACTACCTCACTGATGGCTTCTGGGCCAAGAGCAAGGGCGAGGAACTGCCGAATGCCGGCCTCTCCGTCCTCTTTTTGAACAAGGTGGAAGACGTGACCGAGGCCGTGCTGAAAGGCGTCACCGCACAAACCAGCGAAGCCGAACGTGAAGAACTCGTAGCCAAGAACAGCCGCGAACTCACCAAGGAGCGCAAGGGCGACCGCAGCGTGCGCGTCGAGATTGTGCCGTTTTACAGTGGCAACCAGTACATCCTGTTCGAGTACGACGAGTACAAGGACGTGCGCCTCGTGTGCTGCCCGCCTTGGGGCATCGGCAAGTTCGGCGCCGACACTGACAACTGGACCTGGCCGCGTCACAAGGGCGACTTCAACATCTTCCGCGTCTACACCGCTCCCGATGGCAGTCCTGCCGAGTATTCCAGAGATAACGTCCCGATGAAGAGCAAATGGTACCTGCCTATTAATTTAGGTGGCGTGAAGCCTGGCGACTATGCCATGATTCTCGGCTACCCTGGCTCCACCGACCGCTATTCGACTTCCTACACGGTGAAGAACGTCATCTACGAAGAAGGCCCTGCCATCATCGACTGCCGCACCACCAAGCTTGACAACTACCGCAAGCACATGGATGCCGACCAAGAGGTGTTCATCATGTACGCCTCCAAGCAGGCCAGCGTGTCGAACTACTGGAAATACTACATCGGTCAGGTGAAGCAACTCAAGCGCAACCATGTGTATGAGAAGCGTTTAGCCCAAGAGGAGGATTTTATGAATTGGATGAATGCTGACCCGCAGCGCAAGGCTGAATATGGCGATATTTTCACGGGCATCAAGCAGAAATGGGACTTCCTCGATGAAATCGAGAAGTCGTTTGTCTATCACCGCGAGGCGGGTTGGAATGGTGGCGAAGCTATCTCCTTTAGCCGCAGGTTCATGCGCATCAACAAGATGTTTGAGGACAAGGCCGACAAAGCCGACATCCAAGCCGCTGTCGAGAAGATGCAACCCCAAGTGGAGACCTTTTTCAAGGACTACAGCATGCCGCTTGACCAAGACGTGACCGCCGCCTTGCTCGCGTTGTTCTACAAGAACATCTCCGCCAACCTCATGCCGAGCGAAATCCTGAAAGTCGGTTTGGAAAACAACGGCGACTTCACCAATTACGTGTCCAAGGCCTTCGAGAAGTCCATCTTCACGGACAAAGCCCGCCTCGAAAAATGGATGCAAAAGCCCAAGAGCCTCGACAAAGATCCGATTTATGCCCTTGCAATGAACATCATAGACTCTTACCAAGTGCTTTATGCCCGCTATGAGGAAGCCCAAAACCTCGGCAACCAAGGCGAGCGCCTTTACATGAAGGGCTTGATGGAGATGCAAAGCGACCGTAACTTTTATCCCGATGCCAACTTCACCATGCGCCTCACTTACGGCACCGTGGAGCCCTACAAGGCCGCCGATGCCGTCAACTACAACTACTACACCACCATGGATGGCGTGATGGCTAAGTACGTGCCCGGCAACTGGGAGTTCGACATCCCGCAGGATGTCCGCGACCTCGCCAATCGTCGCGATTATGGCCGCTATGCCAACGAAAACGGTGAACTGGTCGTCAACTTCATCACCACCAACGACATCACGGGCGGCAACTCGGGCAGTCCCGTCATCGACGGCGAAGGCAACCTTATCGGCCTGGCCTTCGACGGCAACTGGGAAGCCATGAGCGGCGACCTCAGCTTCGAGCAAAAGGTGCAGCGCACCATCTGCGTCGATGCGCGCTACCTGCTGTGGTGCATCGAGAAGGTGGGCAAGTGCCAGAACATCATCGACGAGTTGGTAATCAAGTGATTAGTTCCGATGGATTTGTAATCCATCGGAAGTGAGGTGGGGATTTCAAATCCCCATTTCAAGCTAGGCGGATTGCAAATCCGCTTGAACCGAGGATTAAACTAGAAATTTCTCTCCGATGAGTAGGGGGTTCATCAAAGAAGGAGACCAGGAAGAGATTCCAAGGGTGCCGATGCGGGCGTACCTGCCAGAAGGCGTGCCCAACTATGTCACCAAAGAAGGTCTTGACGCGCTCAAAGAGGAACTGAAAAGCCTTGAAGCTGAGCGCGTCAAGGCAGGTGACAACTACATCATGAGCAACTTCATCGAGGCAAAGATGAAGTTGCTCATTAGTCGTATTAATAGTGCGGTTGAAATCGACCTTTCCAAGGCCGACAAGGAAAAGGTGAGTTTTGGCGCGTGGGTGCGCTATGACGGTCGCGTGGTGCGGATTGTTGGCGTGGACGAAGCGGATGTGAACAAAGGCCTCATCTCGTTCATATCGCCGTTGGCGAAGTCGTTGACCGGAAAAAGGGCAGGCGATGTCATCGAGTTGAAAAGCTCGGAAAGGATAACGGTGGAGGCAGTGTCGTTTGAGCCGATGCCACTCACACAGATGGTTCATGACAAGCCCTCGTCCAAGTCATTGCGAGCGGAGCGAAGCAATCCACTTACCAAAACAAAGATAACATCAGGAAGGCCCCCGATTCCTATCACAGAGAGTTCCGAACAGATGGATTATCCAACATTGGACATACCGAAAAAGGACATTGACCCGCCTGCTGAAGTGGCATCTAGTAGCTTTGAACCCGAAGTGAATCCCGTCGAGTTCCTGCCCATCGTCAACGAGCGCGGCAACATCGTAGGGCGGGCAATGTATCTAGAGTTACACAAAGGAAATAAGATGCTGCATCCAGTCGTGCATCTGCATGTCATGAATGGCAAGGGCGAGGCTCCAAGACTGTATTGGTGGCACGTGGCCTTCGGCGAAACGCCGGAGAAAACACTCAAGCGGAAGATGGCGGAAGTCTTTGGCCTTTCAGGCGTGAATCCGAAGTTGAAGCGGCAATACATTAGGGAGGCCAAAACCGAAAGGGAGTTGGTTTATGTTTTCACGGTCGTTTCCGAGGAAGATTTGCCCATTCCCCCCGATGGGAAAGAGTATGTAGGGCTTTTTGCAAAGGATTAGCACCTCAAACTTTCGAAACAAGCTTTCAGAACCAGTGTTCGTAGAGGCAACTCGCCTCTATTCGGCCTATGTCCACGCCTTTGCTGTATCGATACAAGGTGGCTCCAACGGAGGTCTGCAAGCCGATGCGAAGCCTGTCGTTTTCGGAGAGGCGAATTCTGCCGCCCATTTCCAAGGTCGGCCCGATGGTGGCGATTTCGTTCGGATTGCCTTCCGAAATGTCGCCGAAAGTCTTTTCAAGATAGGGGGCCGAAAGCCATGTAGAACCAACGCTTGTGATATTCCAAGCGGATGGGCAGGCGGACGGCATGACCACTTGCGGTGTAAGGATGAGGAATCCCATCGGGGAAGGAGTAGCCTTTGAAATACCAAAACTGATAGTCCAACCCAGCCAAAAGCGACCACTTCTCGGCAAAATCATATCTCCCATTGATTCCCCATGCGGCAATGCTATGCCCCGTGGTCATATCAGCCACTAAGCCAGGAAAAAAGCCATATCCTGCACCAGCGTGAGTCACAAGGAAATAGGGCGTTTGGGAAGATTGCGCAACAGCCGAAACAAGGTCGCACAACAAGATTATCAGCAAGGTTAGTTTCTTCATTTTTCCCACATCATTGTTTCACAAACCTTTGCACCGCTTTACTGCCGTCGCTGAAAGTGGCTTTCAGGAGATAGCAGCCAGATGGCTCACTCCAATGCTTTCGAAACCGCTGTTCGCCACGGCCACTTGCTGACCATTTAAAGTAAAGATTTCCACTTGCTGCAAGCCTTCGGCATTGAGGTTCAACACATCGCTGGTGGGATTGGGCCATACCGACAAGCGGCTTTCCGCAGTTTCGTCAAGACCTTCGCAACCCGAATAGAACAACACCGTCGATTCGGCAACATCATCGTACTGGACTTGCCAATTCAGCACCTTGTTATAAATCGGAAGTTCGTCATCCCAAACCATAAAGATGCCGGCGGTGCTGCCGACGGGCACGGAGAGGTCGTAAGTGTAAAACATCGTGTATTCCAGCACCCATTCTTCCAGTTCGGATTCGTAGTAGTAGGTGGCTTTGTTGGTGCAGTTGTTGTTGGCATCGTAGGCATACTCAATGCGGGTCGAAAACATCCAATCCTCCAACTCATAATGGCTTGATTCCGTGGCCGAAATGCAGTTTCCCACCGCATCGTACTCGTATTCATGTTTGTAACTTTCCACCCATTCGCCCTCCCAGTTGTTGGCAATTGCCGCGATGCAAAGTCCTTGGGCGTTGCAGATGTAGTCGTTCCGTGTGTTGGGCACCCAGCCTTCTTCCTCATCGTAGTAAAAGTAGATGTCGTTGCGCAGCAGACCGCCTTCGTATTCAAAGGTCATCTTGTTTTCGTACTGCCAGCCTTCATCGTAGAAGTAGCCTTGCGAAAGCACCATGTGACCGTCGGCATCATACTCGTAAGTGTACTTGTTGACGAGCATCCATTCGCCGCCTTCCAACTCATATTCAAGTTCTTCCGAAAGCCAGCCTTCGGCATTGTAGGTGTATTCCGACTTGTCTCCGTACTCTTCATACTCTCCCGCTTTCCTCACGACCATGACGATACGGTCTTTGTCGTCGTAAGTGTACTCCTCAGTGTATTCATGCATTCAGTCGCCCCAATTGGCGCAGTAGTCGATTTTCGTGCAGTTGAAACGCTCGTCATACGAAAGGACACTCTTTTCATAATCAGTGTAGATGCTGTCCAATTTTTCAGTGAATGTGTTTTCATAGCGGTTCCACTTTTCCGCTTGCTGGATCTTGTCTTTCAGCGACTTGTGATCCATTGGCACGTTCTTGATATGTTGTGCCGAGGCCGATACCAAGAAGCACAATGCGGCTGCAAACATTGCTAATTTCTTCATAACTTATTGATTTTTAAATTTTTTTGTTCTAATTTATTGATTTGGCTTGACGAGCACAATCCTGAAGTTGTTGAACCAGCCTTCGGCCTCGTCGGTGCCGTTGCTGATGACGAGATGGTAGCGGCTCAAGGGTTGGTCGCCCATGTTGTAACTGTATGAGGCGCCGTAGGAAGTGTCAACGGTGTCGCAAACGGCCACAAAGCCGCCGCTGTCGCTGATGTTGATTGTGCAAGGCCCCAAGTTGTCGTAGAACCGGAGCCAAACCGTTTTCTCCAAGTAATTCGCCACGATGTTCGGGCTGCGCATGTCGCCATTGCTCAACGAGCCTTTGATGTCGATTTTGCTCTTGTCGTCGGTTGAGTCGGGATATTTGGAACAAGCGGTTGCCAAGGCCATTACGATAAGTATTCCTGTGGTTAAGATTTTGTTTTTCATGTATTTATGATTATGGTATTCTTGTCAGAGAGAAATCGCCCTTCTTGAAGTAGATTAGGCCAGATTCTTCGTTGTAGTACCAATCGTAGAGCAACTCGCCAGTGTATTGGCTGTAAAGAATCTCGTGGTGGACGTGTTCGTAGCTGTCGACGTCGTTAGTATAGGAATCGTTGGACGGCAGGTACATGTCCAAGTTGAGTTCGCCTTCGCTGGAGAGGAAGCAGAAAGAGAACTCTTTTCCTGGCTTCACAGTGAAGCTCAGTTGGTTTGCATTCGATTGCTCACGGAGGTTCACCGTACGGGCGTAGCACTCCACTGAATGAGGAGTGGGGTTCATCACGTCTCCGCCATAAAGGGCGTTGTTGTATTGTTCGTAGTTGTAAGGATAAGTTTCGTCGCGCTCGACTTGATACGTCACCGTGTCGCCGTTCTGGTCAAGGAATTTTACGGTTTGCCCTTGTTCGTAGGGGATGGCCGCCGCGTCCTCGTCGGACAGCAGCATGTAAATGTCGGGGTGTTTTACGCAGGCGCTCATCATCAGGAGCGTCAGGCCAATCATTAATATCTTTTTCATAGTGCGTTATTTATTGAATTTGTATCTGATTCCGATGCTTTGGCTTCCCTCCATGCCGACACCCCATTGCAAGAATCCTGCAATGCGCTCATTGCCGACCTCGATGCCAGCAGCGGCTTGCCATGCGAAGCAGCAATGTTGGTCGGGGAGTTCCACGGCAAAATACTCTGGCTGGAATTCCTTGAGTGTGTAGCCCCAAAAGCAGACGCCCGCGTCAAATTTGGTGTAAAAGACGAGATGCTTCTTGGTGATGCAATTGAGTTTCACATGACCCATCACGGAATGGCACGACTCGTTGAGTGTGCATACCGAAGGGTTATTGGTGACCAATCCGTTGTAGGTGTAGTCGATGATTCTCGGGTCGAAGCAATAGGTGCCGCCTACGCCGACCACCTTGTTGAAGAAGTGGGTGTAAGTGCCATAAATTACCCCAACTTTGTCGATCCAATGGCGAAAATTGGAACTTTCCGGGAGAAATTCGTCTCCGCTCACGGGATGGAATCCATAGCCGATGCTGATTTCATCGCTGACGTGGCGTTCTTGTTTTTCTTCTTGCGCCAAGGCTGGCAGACATAGGGCCAGGGCCAAGGCAATCATGATGTTTCTATTCATAAATTATTGAATTTTAAATTATTATATTTTATCTAAAGGTTCTGGCGGATTTGTAATCCGTCGGAAAAGAGTTGGGGATTTGAAATCCCCTTTTCAATACGTTCGGATTGCAAATCCGACCGAACTATAGTCGTTTCAATGGGAACGAGAGCGCGGTTAGGCGATTCCGCATTCTCGAAATGGAACCATGCCAAGGCTTCCTCTGTCCCGTTGGTGACGTAGAGCCGATAGTCGCCTGTGGGTTCGTTTTCCATGTATAGGCGGATGGTGGCCGGATACTGTTTCTTCACGTTCCTGGCATACAGCACGTCTCCGTTCTCGGCGGACAGGGTCAACAGGCAGTCCTCGACGGTCTCGTTGAAATAGACGTAAACGGTTTTATCCACCAACTCGGCATAAATGTTGACATACCGCATGTCGGGCTTGATCATCGAGCCTTTCAGGTCGATTTTGTCTTTTTCCTTGCCCGAAACGTAATCCATTGTGGGTTTGGGGTTTTCAAAAGGATTAATCTTTTTGCACGAAACTACCGAAAAGATGACGGAGGTGAGAATAATCGATATTAAATATCTGTATTTCATGGCTTTATTGGTTATTCTTTCATTTTGTTGTTGAGACATGCCCGAACTTTGTCGACGTTATAGACGCTGCACCCCAACACGTCGGCGTATTCCTGTCGTGAGAGCTTGAAGTGGGAGAGGAGGCAGTAGCGGAACTCCAAATCGTTCAAATCGGGATATTGTTCTCGGATGGAGGCGATGAAACCTTTTTCAAGGCGTTGAGAATCAAGAGGGTGACAGCGACCAAAGCAGCCAACAAAACGATGACCAACACGATAATCCATCGTTGCCGCGAGAGCATCTGGCGGTTGTATTGGTTGGCTTGCGCCTCAAAGTCGTATTTCTTCTGGATTTCGAGGACGGAACTTTGGCTTTGGTCGAAGAGGAGGTCGAGAGCCACCTGTTCGTGCTGTTTTTCAAACTGATAGGCACTTTCGTAGTCGCCCACAGCGAGCGCGTCCTTGATGAGGAAGCCGTACACTGCGGCTTGGGTCGCGGGACTGCATTCCACCGTTTCCATCGCGTTGAACATCTGCGACTTATAGTATTCCAACGAGTCGCGCTCACCCAAGGCCAGATAGACTTTCGCCAAGTTGAGCAGCGCGATGGGGCGGCGTTTTTCGTCCACCAACGGCATGGATTTCCGCAGGCACTCTAGGGCACTGTCGTAGTCGTCAATCAGTTGGTAAGCAACGGAATAGTTGTTCCAAACGGAGGCTTCAGTGACCATGTCATTGGAGGCTTGGGCAAGGTTTAGGGCTTGTTCGAGGTAGACAAACGCGCTGTCGTATTCATCGATGACGAGGTCCATCATGGCTACGGCGTTGAGGCACTTGGCCTTGCGCGAGAGGCTGTCGCCCCACAGCGCGGCGGCTTCCTTGTAGTTGGCGATGACATCGGCTTCGTTGCCGCTCGCGTTGAGTAGGTCACCTATATAATATTGCGCGAAGGCCGCACTGACCGAGTCACCCGCCATGCGCCCGTAGTGGTCGGCTTCTTTGTAGCAGTTCATCGCGGCCTCGTATTCCTTGTTGGCTTGGCGCACGCAGCCGCAGGAGAGCGCGGCGGGCGCGGCGTTGGCGTAGTCGTCGTGTTTCACGAAATAGGTGTACGCCTCAAAGATGTCTTCCCTCGTGCTGATGTCCTCGTAGGCTTTGTACGCGTCGCGCACCTCGGCCACGATGGCGGCCATCCGCTCGGTCTTGCTCTGTGAGTTGCAGGCGGTCAGAAGCATCGTGAGAAGGAGCACCATGGTTCGCAAAATCCGTTTCATTTTTCCGTTTGTCATTTTCCGATGGTTTTCGATTGCAAAAATATTACAAAAAATGCCTGAAAAATGCAATTTCAGCGCCATTACAAACTTTTGCAAAATCTAATCGTTGATAATCAATTGTTTGAAAGTTTGGATTACAAATTTTTTCCTCCTTCGTTTCGCCGGATTTGCAATCCGGCGAAGTTGAATTGGGGATTTCAAATCCCCTTTTCGATAGAGGGCGACTAAAAAGGTCGCTCTCTTTTTTTTTGTATTGGTCGAAACGATGATTGGCGACAAGCCTTTTGGGGGGGTGTTTTTCGGGAGGCAGTCCTTCAAAGAGCCCCCCCCCCAAGGCCTTGTTTTCGCCTCAAAAGA
>JAFUAA010000059.1 GCA_017460915.1 Bacteroidales bacterium
AACACGAGCGGATAACGCTGCTGAAGCCAATCCTTGAAGCAGTCGTACCAACGCAGCATCAGCACGAAGTCAGGGTCTTGCGGCTGAAGGTCGTCGTGCGGGTCGCCAAGGTATTTCATCGCACCCTTCAGCCGCTCGGTGTTGCCTTCCGAGGCAAAACCAATCATTTGGGCGTCGGCACGAAACCAGTCGCCGAAGCTGGTGTCCAGCAAATAGCGGTTCCACTTGAACGGCCACGCCACTTCCATGGGCATCTGTTCGTCGAGCACGAAGGCCAGCCGTCCGCAAAAGTCGGCCACTTGCCAGTCTGCGAGTTCGAACTCGTGGCCTTCGCTATCCCTGAAGCGGGTTTTCACGGCCTCTGAGCCTTTGGTCCCTGAGCCTGTCGAAGGGCCAACTACCATCACGACATTGGCGAACTTACAAAACAGCACCAGCAGATATTCCTCGCGTGCCAAGCCCATCAAGGCCAGTTCCACCACTTCGCGCAGTTGCTCCGTGGTCAGTTCTTTCCAACAGGTAGGTGTTTTTAAATCTATTATCATTGTTGATTCTTTATTTGGCTTTGTGTTTTATTGTTCAAAACTTATTCGTCCTGTCATAAGAGGTTCCAAGAGTGCATCCCTAAGCTCTGCCAAGTACAAATTCTCCATGTTGTCCATTGTTATTATGTGTTGCCGCCAAAACATAATGAATGATTCGAAAACAGGTGATAGCATTTCCTTGTCCATCTGCACAATCTTCAGTTCTTTGCTGTTAGTTTGTGCAATGTAATCAGGCATGCCGATTCTTTCTTTGATTCCAAGTTTTGAAAGTGATTCATTTATTTTTCCAGTTACTTCTTTACTTTCATTATTCAAGTCAATAATTCCCTTCAATCCAAGTTGTTCTGCCCAAACTTTGTTAACCGTAACCTTCAATGTGTTTCTAATACGATTTAAATTATTTATTTCATTGATAATATCACTGAAATCACGGTGAAAAGTATGCGTGTCGTCCGGTGAAATTGTTTTGTAATTTCCAAATTGAAGGCTGTATTTTTTCTCGGCCAACTCTTCAACACTCACTATTTTCGACACTTCCGTATCGCATTTTGTCATCTCGCAAATGGCGTCCATTTGAGCCTCGGAGAAAGTCGCCATTTTCTTTTTGTAGATTCTTTGAGTATGCGATTTGCTGCCTTCTCCTCTTTGTTCTCTAATATAGGTCCCTCCTGCTTTCGATGCGTCAACAAGCGACACTGCACCGTTTAATTGGTTTTCACCAAGCAAATAAGCGGCAGTAATCACATCGGTACTTTCGAACAAGCCTGACGGCATTTGTATACATGCAATAATTCTATGTCTATCAATTAAAGACTTCCTGAAATCACATTCATCGCCGCTTGTTAAAGTCCCTGCAGGCAGAATAACAACGGCTTTTTCAGCCACTTGCAGACAACGCTCGCAGAATATGAAGTTTTGCTTTTTCCCTCCAATCCTAATATTGAAAGGCGGATTTGAGATGGCAATGTCAGCCTTGACGGGATAATCAGGAACAAAAAGCATTTCTTCAACCGTGCTATAATCTTTCCCACTTTTTAGCAGCCAAGCTTTTTGGGTTTCGCCAGTCAAGGCATCACCATTCCTCACTTCACCCTGGATATTCCGCAGGGCAAGATTGAAAAGGAGCAAAGGAATCACTTCGCTATCAAGTTCTTCGCAGACAACGATTATTTCCTGAATTTGTGCCCAAACGGCAACTGTCAGAGTTCCACTTCCCGAGCAACAATCATATAGAACATGGCCGCCTTCATTAACCAGCAGTTTTGCGCATAGCGTGGCTAAAGGTGTCGAAGTGTAGTCTTGTTTTTTTTCTTCACGATCGGCGTGCCAAAACTGCCAGCAGCTACGCAATTCATCTTCTTTTAAATTGGGGAACAATTCTTTATATTTGTCGAAATAAGCGTTGCGGTTCGAGGAAAGCAAGACACGCATGATGGTCTCGCTGAAACTCTCACTTGCTTTGGCTTCAAATATTTCCAGCAAAAGTTTGTATTTGTCTTTCAGTTCCATGCAGCTTCACTCAATTTAATAGGTTATTCATTACAAAAGGTTCACCAATTTCCCTCCATTCAGGTTGACAGTCGGGCTGTTATAGGCACTCGAAGCCTTGAACTCCGGGAAGCTGTCGGGGCTGCCAAGCATCGTTTCGCGGGCTTGCACGGCGGCATTGCGGGCGCGAGGCATATCGCCATTGAAAGCGGCAACACCCGCAAATTTCAGGAACACGATAGCCGTGCGGTGCACTTGCAGGGTCTCATCGTCGCGATAGAGTTCAAGTAGCCGTTCCACTTCCGCTTTGCTCACATAGTAGTCCGCCACATTCAGCATCTCCCTGTGCGCGGTTTCAAGGGCGGAGTAATAATCCTCGTAGGTCTTCGCCTTCGGAACGGCAATCTTGTTGTATTCCTCGAAAAGAGGCACGAACGCCGCCGTCAGGTAGTTGAACTGTTCACTGCTTCGCCAATAGCCGTAGGCACCATTGCCTGTGCTGTATCTCATCAGGAAGCGCACGAGCCCGTCAATGTCTTGGGCGATTCGCTCCGGCATCTTGGCCAACAGGCGGTCAACTCGTTGGCTTGATGCCGGGCTGAAATCGTCATTGTTCTGCACGGCAAAACCTGCCTCGGTCAGCTGCATGTCCATCTCGGGGATGGCATCGAGCAAGGCTTTTTCGGCGATGACGCGCTGGCAAAGCAGGCGCAAGTCGGCGTGAAAATCGTCCTGACCTACGCCCATATCTATCTCCAGCGTTTCTTCGATGTCCGTGCCTATGACGTGGCTCACAAGCCATTCTTGGGCACGGCGAAAGAAATCCTTGAAGCGGTCGTTGTCCAAGGTCAGGTTCAGCGACGGCAAAAACTGTTGGGCTTGGTTGATGTTGCTTAATATCATTGCGTTAGGTTGTTTTGTGTCTTGATTTCTCCCGATTTCGATTGGTCAAGCGTGGTGAAAAGGCTGTCTTGGATCATGATTTCAAGGTTCCTGCCCCAGCCATTGATTTGGCGCACCACCGGCCACCATTGCAGGGCCAGATAGGCCATCGGCTTACTCAGGCTCTGCTTCATTATGAAGATTTCGCGGATGTTGGAACCACTGAGGCTGTTGGAGTTCTTGCCAGGCGTGGCACCAATCAGCGAGGGGTGGACATCCATTGCGTAGGAGATGATATTGGCACCCGTCTCATAGTCGGTGAGGTACTCCCCGCCCGAGATGTCATTCTTGATGGTGTCGACGGTCATCATCTTCTCGAACGAGGCACTGTTGCCGTTGGGCATGAACTTCATCTTCGAGACGATGGCCTTTCCGGCGTTCTCCTCCCCCGTCACCTGTTCGCACAGCTGCTTCACCACCTCATTGTAAAGCTCCTTGCGTCCCTTGTGGTTGTTCTTGTCGATGGCCAGCAGCTCCTCCTTCTCCTTGAAGTATTCGTCGGCAATGTAGATGATGTGGCGCACGCCAAGGTTATGCTTCAGGATGGCCTTCTTCAGTGCGGGGATGCTGGTCAGTTGGTCGTACCAGCCCGAGCGGAAAATGCTCCACCAGTTGGGGTAGCTGTAGTAGGGACGGCCAGGGCTTGGAATGTAGATTGGGAAACACATCCTTGTGTCCTTTCCAAGCAGCAGCCGGTTGTTGATGTCGGCCACGGCGTTGAATTCGTCAATCACATACGAATCCTGGATTTCCTCCCTCGAGGGGCTTTCGTCCCATTTGGCGCAATACAGGTGCCGGTTAATCAGGTTGTTTTTGTCAATCCCCCAACGGCTGAACATGGCTTCGCGATGTACGATGCTGCGAATGCCTACACGCTTTTTCCCGCCTTTTTCCTTCGGGCCGGCAATTAGGAGCGGGAAAGCATTGCCGAAATAGCTGAGGTCGGTCATGATTTCCTGCAACAGCAGCGGCACGTTGTTACGCATATACCAGTCGTAAGCCTCGCCCTCAATCACTTCCTTGTAGTCCTTCACGCGGTTGGTCTCGGGGTCGCGGATGACATCCACCAATTTCGGGCCCAAACCGTAGGCCACCTTCCAGTTGAAGTTGGCGTTGGTGCCCACGATTTCAGCCGCGTCAATCTTGGCCATCACCTTTTGCGGCAGGTCGTTATCCACGCCCCAAGGCGCGACACGGAATCCTTGCACAGGGATGGGTTCCAAATCCTTCTCGTCGAATAGGGTGAGAGTGTCGTTGTTGATGACGACACACGCTTCTTTGTAGAAGGCCATCCTATCACCCAACCAGGCTACAAGCTCTTCCTTGGGAATCATAGGAACACCTCCTCTCCGTTGAATGCCGTGACGGTCTTGCGGTTCACCTTGCGCACCAGCCCAGAGGCCGGAATCAGTATGTTCATCGTTTTGCCGGAGCTGTGGAACGAGGTGCAGCGGCATTCGTCCACTGCCACCAGTTCGCCTTCGGCGGTCACAAACCGGAGCGAAAACGAAGGATGCGTCTGCACAAGTTCAAACAATTTGCTTTCGTGAATCATTGAATTGGATTTTGGTTTGGTGCAAAAATATCCAGCACGATACTAGCCCAAGTGACAAAAAATTCGCCGCCTGCCAGTCCAGCCGGACGCCGCAGGCGGCGAATTTTTCCGTATTATTCGAGTTCACAATTGAAAGTGGTCAAATCCCTATTCCTCAACCACCTAACGCGCCGATTTTGCAAAAATCGGCGCGTTTTGCGTCGTCAGACCCCGCGCCGCCCTCCCGAAACCATGGAAATTGCCTCATCGGTTTTGCGAAATATGCGGGGCAGGGTCGCCGCTGCGGTGGGTCGCCTTGGGTAAAAAGTGACGGCGGCGCGGGTGGTCGCCGTCACTTGGTCTGTCAACAATTCAAAAGGGGTTGCGTCTCCGTCTCAACGGCTGCCATCATATCAAAGAGGGCGGCATTGGTCGGGATAATACGCGGCATGTCGGCGGTGGTGGGCTTGTGTACCTCGGTCGCAAGATTGAGGAATTCCCATGCCGTGAGGCTGTCGGCCATCATTAGGCGCTCCGTCAAGTGTTCGGCGAAAATTGACAACTGCGCTTGATTGAGGGGCGCGACTTTCACGCGGTCGCGGATTGCCTTGTTGCGGCTGTCGGCGGCTACGCGCATACAATTCAGCAGCCCCAAATACATTAAAGCGGTCGGGCGGTCGAAGCGTTGCGCCTTTAGTCTTTCAATCCGTTGGCGGTCTGTGTCGGTGATGGCGGCGGCATTGTCAAGCCATCTTTCCACCGTGGCGAAAAGTTCATTAATGCTGCCTTGGTCGTTGCCCTTGCTTATCGCGGTATGTTCTGCGCCCAAAATGGTCTGGTTGCGGCAAATGGTCACGCGCTGACCAATTGCCACCTGCACCCCGTCTTGGTGGAATGTCAGGGCGATATTCGTGCATTTCTCGCCATCATCGTATTTCATAAGGTTAAGCGTACAAAACACACGGCGCAAAATGTGTGCTTCCACCGCGTGGGGCATGGTCACGGCTTCCACCTGGGGCAACAATACCACACCAGGCGCGGACTTGCTCGCGTTCTGTGCTGCCCATAGGTCGGACACAATCGGCATAAGTCCACGGCTTTCGGCTGCGTCCGCTATCCGTTCAATGGCTTCATAATGATAAAAGCCTTTCAGCGGTCGGCCAAAAATGTCGTTTTCCTTGTGTGTGCGCTTCAGCGTGTCAAGGGTTAATTCGATGTTCTTTTCTGCCTCAAAATCAAAAGTTTGGGCGTTCTCGATGTTGTTAAGTTGTTGTAAGTACATGATATTGGGCACGCAACTTGGCGGCGTGTCGGCCTCTAATTATTAAATGGTTGGATATAGTCTTTTAAGGTCTTTCCGTGTTTGGCTGTTGGTGGCGGCTGCGTATGCGAACACCACACCGCCACCAATGGCGCGGACTGCGGCGGCGGCAGTTGTGCCCGTGGCCACAACATTGTCAATTATAATAATGTGCTTCCCTTCGGGTTTTGGCTCGGTCACATAAAAGCCCAACTTAGCGGGCGAAAAGTGGCGGCCTTGCTTCTTCAATGTGTAAAGCGTTTCGCGCTCGCGGCCTCTAAGGATGTCGCGGACTTCGGCGGCGGTCTCTCGTGCAATCCGTTTGCAAAGTTCAAGCGTATAAGTGGCGCGTCCCGTGTGGCTCGGCATGGGTACAAGTACGGCATTAGTCGGGATGTACTTGACCATTTCGGCGGCGGCCTTATAAATAGCCCAATTTGCGCCCTCTTTCATCGCGTGGGCGGTCTCACAGCGTCCGTCCTTGCGGTAGTTGCCAGTTGCAAAATATCTCGTTTCCATCGCCTTAAACAATTGAGTAGTACATTGTTTCAAGTTCTGCCATATCAAGGCCGGTTTCGGCTTGAATGGTGAAAAGGTCATCGAAGTCCTCAACCTGTGAGGCAATGAGCGCAAGGGCTGTTTCTCGTGTGTTCAGTGTGTTTTCCATCGCATTATTCTTTTGGGCTTGAGCCGGTAACTTTTTTTATTTAATTCGTTCACTTTCAGCATTTTTTTTGA
>JAFUAA010000008.1 GCA_017460915.1 Bacteroidales bacterium
CCTCAACTCTCTCGTCCTCCCCTCTCCGTTTGCGGGTGCAAAAGTACTACCTTTTTCCTTAACCGCAATGACTTTTTACAACTATTTTCGAAAAAATAACGCAAAACACTGTATGACAACAAGAAAAAATTTCATCACAAAACATAATTCGCGGAAAACATCACCTTAGTTATATAGGTAAAATGTCACCAATGGGGCAAAAAAGCATCTTCAATATGGTCAATGAGAGGCTCGCCTTCCTTGAAAATGATGGAAATAATGTCGAAACGCGTGTTGATGTCGAGATTATGCTCGAAAATATAGGCATTGGCAGCATAGACAAGACGGTTTTGTTTCTGTCGCGTCACGGCTTGGTCGGGCTCGCCGTAATCATCATTCTGACGAGTTTTGACCTCAACAATAACCAAATCAACGCCATCTTTGGCGATGAGGTCAATCTCTTTGTGACGATTACGCCAATTACGTTCAAGAATTTCGTAGCCTTTATTAATAAGGTATCGGGCCGCCAGCTCCTCACCAAATTTCCCCAAATCGTTATGTCTCGCCATAGAAGAACTTATTCTTATTCCATGACTTCACCATAGCAGTCAAAATAATCCGCTTGGATGATTTCAACCTGATAAAATTGCCCGATTTCCAGCTCCTTTTCAGCGGAAATCAAGATTTCTTCGTCCACCTCGGGGGAATCGTATTGGGTGCGACTGATATAATAATCGCCTTCCAAACGGTCAATCAAAACCTTTTCGGTTCTGCCGACTCTTTGTCCGTTGATTTCCAAAGAAATATCCTGCTGGATGGCCATCAACTTCTCCACACGTTCTTGTTTCACCTCATCGGGAACGTCATCGGGCATTTCGTAGGCTGGCGTTCCTTCCTCAGGCGAGAAAACGAACACACCTGCACGCTCAAAACGCATGTCTTTGATGAACTGACAAAGCTCCTCGAAGTCGTCCTCTGTTTCACCAGGAAAACCAACGATGAAGGTCGTTCGGAAAGCGATGTCAGGCACATGTTTGCGCACATTCTCCACAAAACCAATGGTTTGCTCCTTGTCAACACCACGACGCATCGCCTTCAGCAAATGCGTGCTGATGTGCTGCAATGGCAGATCGATGTAATGGCAGATTTTCGGATTTTCACACATCAAGTCGAGCAACTCGTCGGAGAAACCGAGCGGATAGCCGTAATGCAGGCGGATCCACTCGAAGCCGTCGATGTCGGCCAAGGCTTTCACCAATTCTACAATATGGGACTGACCGTCGATATCAATACCGTAATAAGTCAGGTCCTGGGCAATGAGAATCAGCTCCTTGACGCCTTGCTTGGCTAAATTTTTGGCTTCTTCGAGCAAGACCGGCATCGGAACCGAGACGTGCTTGCCGCGAATGAGCGGGATGGCACAGAAAGCGCAACGGCGGTTGCAGCCTTCGGAAATCTTCAGATAGGCATAATGCTTTGGGGTGGAAAGCACGCGATGGCTGCAATACTCAGGCTGAACCTCATCTTTCAGGATATCCGCGGCAATTAGGTTGACGCTCTCCACGCCATAGAAACCGTCCACCTCGTGGATTTCCTTCTGCAAGTCCTTGCGGAAACGCTGCGAGAGACACCCCGTCACATACAACTTGCTGATCTTTCCTTGCTTGCGCAACTCGGCATATTCCAAAATCGTGTCCACCGACTCCTCCTGCGCATCGCCGATAAAACCACAAGTGTTGATGATGACCACATCCGATTTCCTGTCGGAATCGTGGTGGATGAGGTAACGATGCTGCAACAAAGCCGCCAGATGTTCCGAGTCGACCTTGTTTTTGGAGCAGCCAAGGGTGACGATATTTAATATAGGTCGGCGCATCACTCAAACAGCGAATCCACAAACGCCTTCCTGTCGAAAACCTGGAGATGGTCGATGCCTTCGCCGACGCCGATGTATTTGACCGGGATCTTGAACTGGTCGGAGATGCCGATGACCACACCACCTTTAGCCGTGCCGTCGAGCTTGGTCAATGCCAATGCATTGACCTCGGTAGCGGCAGTGAACTGCTTGGCCTGCTCGATGGCATTTTGACCCGTAGAGGCATCTAAGACGAGCAGAATCTCGTGCGGTGCATCGGGGATGACTTTCTGCATCACGGTCTTGATTTTCGTCAGCTCGCGCATCAGGTTCACTTTGTTATGCAAGCGGCCTGCAGTATCGATGATGACGACATCAGCATCTTGCGCCACGGCAGATTTCACCGTGTCGAACGCCACCGAAGCGGGGTCGGCACCCTGACCTTGCTGCACGATGGGCACCCCCACTCTCTCGGCCCAAATCTGTAGTTGGCTGACGGCAGCGGCACGGAACGTGTCGGAAGCACCCAACACGACCTTCTTGCCTGCCTTCTTGAAGTTATGGGCCAACTTGCCGATAGTGGTGGTCTTGCCTACTCCATTCACGCCAACGACCATAATCACATAAGGCTTCTTGTCGGAAGGGATGTCGAAAGTGGTGCCATCGCCCGACTCGTTCTCCTGGAGCAACGCCATGATTTCCTCTTTCAGGATTTGGTTCAACTCGTTGGTTCCCACATACTTGTCGTGAGCGACGCGCTTCTGGATACGGTCGATAATCTTCAAGGTGGTTTCCACACCCACGTCGGAGGTGATCAGAATTTCCTCCAGGTTGTCGAGCACTTCGTCGTCGACGGTCGACTTGCCGACGATGGCTTTGGTGATTTTCGAGAAGACGCTGGTCTTGGTCTTTTCAAGCCCTTTGTCGAGGTCTTCCTTTTGTTCTTTTTTCTTGGTCAGGAATGAGAATAGGCCCATGATTTTCTTTTTTTACAAACACAAAAAGGCTCTCCCATAATGGTTATGGAAAAGCCTGTCTTTCAAACGATAACTTCAATTATCTCTTAGCAAGGAACTCCTGCACTTTGTCGGCAGGAACGACGGTCTCCTCAAAATAGTAGGCACCCGTCTTCTCAGAACGCTTCATTCTGATGACCTTGCTATAGGTCTTGTCCAAACTACGAAGTGTAGCAACTGCTTTCTTTGCCATAACTCTTACTTATTTAATCTCCTTGTGGAGGGTCATTTTCTTCAAAATCGGGTTATACTTCATCAACTCCAGGCGATCGGGAGTGTTTTTCTTGTTCTTCATGGTGTAATACCTTGAAGTGCCAGGCATTCCGCTTGCCTTATGTTCGGTGCATTCGAGAATGACCTTCACACGTGCGTCTTTCTGTTTCTTTGACATTGCTTATACTCCTTTCAAATTTGGCTGCAAAAGTACAACTTTTTCAAATACCTGCAACCGATTTTTCAAAATTTTATTCTCCTTGGATAATCTTGTTGACAATTTGCAGAATTTCAGCCTCTTGTGTCAAAGCGGCGTCTTCGATTTCTGCGGCTTCCTTCAAAATCTCGGCCTTGAAAGTCTCGTCTTTCAACGAAGCAGCGTTGATTTTGACGTTCAAATGGGCACCCATCACGGCCGAACGAACGCACAAAGCACCCACGCCAGCATCGGAAACGGAGTTGGGATTACCCGTCTCAGCCATGGCGCGAACGACTTCGAAAGCCTTGAAGGCAACCTTCATCGTGCGGAACGGCACCTGGGTGGCATACTTGGTGGCCTCTTGGATGGCAGAGCTACGGGTAGCCTTCTCTTCGTCGGTCTTCTTTGGCAAGCCAAAAGCATCCATAATCTTATTGAAGGCGTTGGTGTCTTCATCGACGAGTTCAAGCAGCTCGTCCTTAATGGCTTGACCCTTGACGGCCCAGTCGCTGAACTCTTCCCAACGCTCATCCCAATCTGGCTTGTGCGACGACAGGTTGGCGACCATCGTAGCCAACGAAGCGCCGAGGGCACCCATGTAGGCCGAGATGGAACCACCGCCTGGAGCCGGACTCTCGCTGGCAGTCTCGTTGGCGAAGCCCGTGCAGGTCATGTCGACGAGTTTCTTCTGCGAATGGTCCTCGATAAGGTATTCGATGACCTTTTCCTTCGGGTCGAAAGGCTTGAGGTCATCGAGGCCCATCGACTTGACGGCAATCTTCATGATTTCCTCCTCGCTCACGCCGAGGCTGCGCTGCTGTTTGGCCAAATAATAACGGCCGGCGTCCATCAACACCTTCTTGGGAATGAGGCCGACAATTTCGCAGCCCGTGACGCGCACGCCACGCGCAGCAGCCTTGGCGCAGACCTCCTCGAAGCAGACATGCACCGGCGACACGCTGATATTGGTGATGTTCATCGACACTTGGGCGATGCCGTAGTCCTCTATGAACCAGCCGATGGCCTTGGTGGCCTTCAGCGTTCCGGGAATCATAATCGGTTTGCCGTTCTCGTCCTTCATCGGCTTGCCAGTCACCTTGCCGCCTTCGCGCATCGGGCGACCTTTTTCGCGCACATCGAAAGCGATAGCGTTGGCGCGACGCGTCGATGTGGTGTTGAGGTTATAGTTGATGGCCACGAGGAAGTCGCGGGCGCCGACTTGCGTTGCACCCGAGTGGGCCACATGTTCGTTCCACTCGTTGGGGCCGAAGTCGGGCTTCCATTGCTCCGTGCCGAGGCGCGAGGCCAAGGACTCGTATTCTCCCGTACGGCAATAGGCCAAATTGCGGCGCTCCTTGATGAAGGCAGCCTCTTCGTAGCAGTAGATCGGGATGTTGAGTTCGTCGCCAAGGCGCTTGCCCAGCTTGTGGGCATAGTCGACCACCTCTTCCATCGTGATGTTGCTCACGGGAATGAGGGGGCACACATCCGTGGCACCTTGGCGCGGGTGGGCGCCGTGGTGCTGGCTCATGTCAATAAGTTCGGCGGCTTTCTTCACCACGCGGTAGGCGGCTTCGCACACCGGCTCTGGCTCACCCACGAAGGTGATAACGGTGCGGTTGGTAGTCATGCCAGGATCCACGTCAAGGAGTTTGACGCCTTCCACTTTCTCGATTTCAGCGGTCACTTGATCGATGATATTCTTGTCGCGGCCTTCGCTGATATTCGGCACGCATTCGATTAACTGTTTCATTATTTTAGATTTAAATATTTAATATTCAAGATTTTATATTGGCCGCTAGCCTATGATTATGGCTTATGGCAGCTTCATGATAAAGGAAAGGCTCTCCTTTTCTGTTGAAGCAGCCATAGGCTATAGTTTTACAAGCGGCTGCAAAGGTAGGGCTTTTTTCGGCACGAAAAGAAATCAATCCAACTTAAAATTGACGGGAACAAAATAATGCACCTTGACAGCCTTGCCTCTTTGCTTTCCAGGCTTCCATTTCGGCATAGATTCCACCACACGCATGGCTTCTTCGTCACAACCATATCCGATACCTCTCAACACTTTAACATCCGAAAGGCTGCCATCAGGCTCGACGACGAAACCAACGAACACCCTTCCATAAGCACCCGCCTTTTTGGCTTCCTCGGGATAATTTACATGATCCGCAATAAACTGCACCAAGGCTTCTTCTCCTCCCGGAAATTCGGGCATCTCTTCGACAATCATGAAAATATCTGTCTCAGAATCTCCAATCTCACCCGTTTCAGGAACCATGAGTCCCTCGGTCACCCCTTCTTCAGTCGCCCATTCCTCTTCCTCAATGTCACCAACAACTCCCAACGGTTCGTCTTTTTTGCACGAAGATTTCTTTTCTTCCTTCATTGTGGTATCTGGCACAGATGCCAGCACATCGCCTTCGAGCAGATAGGCATCGTCGGGGATAGTATCTTTCTGATTGGACATCTCAGTCGTATCAGGAATGTTGGGCTCACTTTCAGGGGACTGCTGAGCAGGAGTGCCATTGTTACACGAAGTAGCCGCAAACAAGGTTCCGAGCGACATTCCAGCAAAGACCGCCGCCTTGCCCATGCGCTGGCGTTTTTCGAGTTCGCGCTCCAAATAACGCACTTCGGCCTCGCATTTCGGGCAGGTGCCAAGGCAATCGCTGTGGTAGGTGCATTCCAAAACGACCAATTCAATGTCGTTTTCCGCAGCAATCTGCTTACGGATTTCCTTCAGGATCTTGCAGGTTTGTTTGCCTTTTGCCATAGCTGTTTGTTTTTTTGGATTAACACTGCAAAAAATAGGAATTATTTTGGCAAAACAAAGTTTGAAGCGATTTTTTTTGCTAGGCGGTTATGTCTCAATCTCAGGAACGGTCTCCGTGGAATCTGGCTCTGGCGCCATCACCTCTCCTTCGAGCAAGAACGCATCATCGGGGATGAAGTCGTCGGGGGTGGGCATCTCAGTAGAATCGGGGATGTTGGGCACATCGCCTTCGAGTGGCTGGGGAATGATGCGGTCGCATGAAGTGGCGGTGAGCATCGTGCCCACAGCCATTCCGGCAATGACGGCAACCTTCCCCATGCGCTGGCGTTTTTCGAGTTCGCGCTCCAAATAGCGCACCTCGGCCTCACATTTCGGGCAGGTGCCGAGGCAATCGCCGTGGTAAGTGCATTCCGAAACGACCAAGTCGATGTCGTTCTCCGCCGCAATCTGTTTGCGGATTTCCTTCAGGATCTTGCAGGTTTGTTTGCCTTTTGTCATGGCCATCTTTTTTTTTGCATTAACGCTGCAAAAATAGAAAAATTTTGAATTCACCTTATTATATAATTGAATTCGTCAAAATTCACCACGCCTATTGTTTTCAGTTGTTCCATGCTTCGCGAGACATCCTCATCGACATTAAAATCGGGGATGTGGGGCACGCGCACGGTGATGCGGTTGGGGTCGCCGTGTTGCAAAAGCCATTGCAGGTTACTAAGAGCCACTGCATTGTCCTTTCCCGTATAGACCTTGTAAATCTCTGGGTTCATGTCCTTGATGTCAACGATGTAGCCATCAAGCACGGCATCGAGAGCCTCCACATTCTCGAATGGCACATTGAGGCTTGTTTCGGCAAGCAACTGCCATTGGTTGCCGCACAACTCTCGGAACGACTTGATAAAACTCACTTGCAGCAAAGGCTCGCCGCCGCCAAAAGTGATGCCGCCGTGCGTGGCAAGGAAATACAGCTGGTCGATTTTCACTTCCTCGAAAAGCATTTCTGGTGTGTAGGCGCGGCCTTTCTCTGTTTCCCACGAGGCTTTGTTGAGGCAATACTTGCAGCGCAACGGGCACCCGTTGAACGCCACCAATGTGGTGACGCCCTCGCCGTCCGTTGTCAAGCGGTGGCGGCTGATGCCGAAAATTCTTGCCGCAACCTTCGCTTCCTTATTCATAAACACGAACTTTACCCTCAGGAGTCAACACGAAAACAACGCCCATTTTCAAATTCATCCAACTGGTATTCAATGGATTAAATAATGCAACAACATTCCCTGTGGTAAGATAAATCTGGCAAGTCCTGAAAACCCGCCCACTGATACCCAAGCCGATGTTGTCGAAACTGTGAGGCATCATCGTGTAGGTCACACAAACATCGAGTTTGTCGTAAAAGTTGCCGTCGTAGGCCAACGTCAATGCAGGGCGGAAAGCACTGCCGAGGAAACGTCCCTGCACCTGCGCGCTAAAGCGGTTGTGGGCATCGAGGTCGTAATTGCCACGCAGCAAGAGTTGGGTATTCAAAGCGGTATTATATGCCTCCATAGGAGTGAATTCCAACTGGAAATACTTCTGGAGCGTATCAAGGAATTGCTCGCGATACCATTCATCGGAGAAGATACGCTGCAACTGGTCGATATCCAAACCTTCGAAGAGGAAGTTGCCATCGTCGTAAAACCGGCCTGCATCGTGGACTCGGCCTTGCAAGCCCATGCCGTTCAGCCCCCAATGGATGAAGCCCAAATCCTGGACCGCAGCCACCGCGCTGAAACGCGCATCGAAACGGTATTCGGCGGCCAAATCGATGCCGAACCCTGGGTTGCGGAACAACTGACCCGCCTTGAAAGGCCCGTCGGTCATCAGTTTGCCTTCTTCACTGACATAGAGCACTTTAGGCACAGCCATGCGCATGGCGATGTTTTCTTCCAAACGTAATGTGTAGGAGTCGGCATCGGTGAAAAGCTTCGCGTCAAAACTCTGCGTGTTGACATTGGCAAAACCAAACAACAACTTGACCCGACCACCCACCGACAGTTTTTCGGTTATGTTCCGCTGATATCCGACTGCAAACTCCTGATAGACCTGCGCATTGACGTCCACATCGACTTTGGCAGGATTGTTCTCGCCCACGAAAGCCGAGTTGCCGTAGCCCAGCAACTGAATCAGACCATCGTTATATTGGGCATTCGCCTGGGTTTTCACACCGTAATTAATGGTCAGCATGCCTTGGTTTAGGCGGCGATACAAGGTGAACAAATCCACTTGGGCATCCAGCCCAAGGAAATTGCTCTCTTTTAGGCTGTTGGCCAGTTTTCGCAGATTCAAGGTTGTGGGCTGGTTTTGAGCGTTGAAGTCAAAAAGGTTGTCGTAACGCAAAGTCGTGTTTTGCGCATCCATTCCCAAATTGCCGACGACGAGCGACATCACGCTCTCGTAAGGCAAATCCGCGGCAGGGTTGGCCTTCATCTGATTGGGGCTCATCCGCATGAAATCGATGGGCGAGGCTTCTTGGGCTCGTGCGTTCAGGCAGACCAAAAACAACGTCGCGACCAAACAAAATTGAAACAGGTTTTTCATCTCCAGTTATTCTTCAAGTTCCACAATGCCATTATACTTTGCTCGAGCCTTCACAAAAAGGCCCAGTTTTTGGCTGGCATCCAATTTTATGTCACGATCCTCAGTATCAAGCTCATATTCCATGATGATACGGTCGGAATGCAACACCTTCTCCAAACGTTCCTCGGTCACTTCAATGCTAATCGTCGAAACGGTAAGTTGACCGTCAAACGATGCCTGGATCAGCTGGCCTGTGCCAACCAAAGTATCGGTAATCAATTCATGATCAGAATCATACATCAAGAATCGCCCCTTCAGGTTCAGCGGCAATGTGGAGGAAAAAGTCAGATCAAGAGCCAATCTTTCAATCCAATCGGGCATGTCGAGTTGGGCGAGATCCAAATTGACCGTATCGACATAGTTCACTTCGCTGATATTGAATGAGAAAGGAAGCTTCACATCCATCATGACATCCAGGTCACAGGTATCGGCAACGGTGACCATTTCACTCGTTCTGCTGGAGTTGACGGCAAACACCGACGAAACTAAGATGCGACCGCCACCAGAAGGAATCTTGCCATTGAGGGTTTGGCTATGCACGTCAGAAAAATCCGGTTGTACGGGCAAATCCGCAACTAACGGCAAAGGATCAAGGAGGGAATACGGTTCGATGCCATCACCCGTCACCAATGCCGAGTCAATTTCCAACTGAGCCGTCAACTCGAATGTGTTACGCTCACTGATGCGGAAACCCATGTCGTTCACTTCGAGCAGACCCGACATATTGCCTGAAAACAGGCTAAAGACCGTGTCGAGTCGGTTTCGAGATCGATAATCTTCCACATAACCCTTCATCTCGCTGAAGGCAAGGTCGGTGCCTTGAATCTTCACATCGACAAACAACTCAGGGTCGGAAGATGGCGAAACAGCGCAATGCAATTCGAAGTTGATGGTCAAGGCATTGGCGGAATCCGACACATAACGGAAACCAGTCAAGTCGAAGCCAAACGAGTTGTTTTGCGGTTCAAACTCGCGCATAAAATCATGCCCCGACGCATCCTGGATGTTGGGTGTGCTGAGCAGCACCTTTTGCAACACGCCCACGTTCGACGAGAGGAAGAAATCGAGGCGGCCTAACTTCATGGTGGCTTCAAAGACCTGAATATGGTCGGCCTCAAACACCACTGTATGCCGGAAACCCAAAACCGTATCCACGAAAGGCACCTGCACTCCACCGAAAGGATTCTCTATGGCAAAGTGTTCCTGTTGGTTCAAATCGTCGAATCTCAAAAGATCGTTACCGCTAATCACGCCAAAGGTTTCATAATGACAGTGATAAGATAGACTGCCATCATCAGAGCAATGAATCAGGCTGTCGATTTGGAATCGCTCCATCATGTCCATCATCGTGAATGACTTGGAACCGACAGGGAGCAACACCTCGCCCTCAGCATTGATGCCATGTACGTTGCCAACATCATAATGATCTTTCTTGCACGAAGTCACCATAACGACAACGACAAGAAACGCAATGACAATCTTATTGGTTTTCATAAATTACACAAATCTCCCATTCAAAATCATCCTGGCCGCCTTGTTGGCGCCATAGTAATACGGAATGAACTCCAGTTGCGTCATCGGCTGGGTAATAATGAGATTGGCGATTTTGCCTTTCGTAATGCTGCCCACCTGGTCACTCACGCCCATGGCATAGGCCGTGTTGAGCGTGGTGGCGTTCAGCGCCTCCTCGGGCGTAAGGCGATAGCGGATGCATGCCATTGACATAATGAGTTGCATATTGCCCGAAGGCGAAGTGCCAGGATTGAAGTCGGAAGCCATGGCCACGGGCAAGCCCGCATCAATCATCTTGCGTGCCGGCGAAAGCGGCAAATTCAAGAAAAAGGCGCAACCCGGCAGGATGGTCGGCATGGTCTCAGTGTCTTTCAGGCATTCAATCTCCGCGTCGCCCATCTGTTCCAGATGGTCGACGGAGATGGCGCCATACTTCACGCCCACCTGCACGCCACCCGATATGGCCATCTCGTTGGCGTGGATTTTCGGGCGCATGCCGTATTTGATGCCCGCCATGAGGATGCGTTCGGTGTCCTCGACGGTGAAGAAACCTTGGTCGCAGAACACGTCGATGAAGTCGGCCAAATCCTCAGCCGCCACCAACGGTATCATCTCGTTAATGACCAAATCCACATAGTCCTCTTGATGACCGCGATATTCCATAGGAATGCCATGTGCGCCGAGGAAATTCGACTTAATGGTCAAGGGCGAACTCTCCTTCAGCCGGCGGATGACGCGCAGCAGTTTCAGCTCGCTTTCGGTCGTGAGTCCATAGCCGCTCTTGATTTCGATGGCACCTGTGCCCATGCGCATCACCTCGTCAAGACGTTGCTGGGCCATGTCGTAGAGTTCGTCCTCCGAAGTAGCCGCCGTCGCCTTGGCCGAGTTGAGGATGCCTCCTCCCCTTTTGGCGATTTCCTCGTAGCTGAGGCCACGGATCTTGTCGACGAACTCCATCTCGCGCGAGTTGGCATAGACCAAATGCGTATGTGAGTCGCAGAAAGCGGGCATCACCACGCTGCCTTTCACATCGTAAACACGATGGTTCTCAGCGAGATATTTTCGGCAAACCTCAGAGTCCATCGAGCCGTAATCGGCGATTTTCTTTCCTTTAAGGTATAAGAAAGCGTTTTGGATTCTTCCCGTCGTGGCCATTTCGGCACCACGTTTCAGTAGCCGACCTTCTTCCTCGATGCCGACTAATTCCTTGATGTTGACGATTAACATATTTCTTTGAAAATTTGCCGCAAAGGTAAAGAAAAAACGTGCAGTTGCATGATTTTTGCTATTTTTGCCAACGAAAAATCGAACCATAATGAAAAAAAGCATCATCACTGCATTCATCGTTTTGGCCTTGGGCATCACGTCCACCGCACAAGAAAAGAAAGAAGAATCGAAGGTCATACATTTGACATACAAGGAGTTTCTGAAGAAAGTTTGGGACTTCGAGAAAGCCCCTAACACCTTTAACTACAAAGGCAAGTTGCCCGCCGTCATCGACTTTTACGCCGATTGGTGCGGTCCGTGCCGCCGCGTGGTTCCCATCATGGAAAAGATGGCCGAGGAGTATGACGGCAAACTTTTGGTCTACAAAATCAATGTGGACCAGGAAAAGGAACTCGCCTCAGCATTCGGTGTCAGCAGCATCCCGATGGTACTTTTCATTCCGACGGAAGGCCAGCCGATGATGCAAGTTGGAGCGATGCAGGAAGCGGAATACCGAAAAATTATTGTGGAGCAACTGATTAAGTGAGCCTTTTCTGTACGGCATATTTCCCTTGCATCAGCTACATGGCGCGTTTTCTGTCTGAAAGCGAGCCTTTGATTGAGGTTTACGAGACCTACCACAAGCAGACCTACCGCAACCGCTGCCGCGTGATGACAGCCAACGGCGTGCAGAGCCTGAGCGTGCCCGTCGTCAAGGTGAACGGCAACCACACGATGACCAAGGACATGATTATCAGTTACAAAGAACCTTGGCAGCAGGTGCACCGTCGCTGCTTGGAGTCGGCTTACAAGGCTTCGCCTTACTTCGACCATTATTTCGACACCATCCGACCGCTTTTCGAGACCCGTTTTGAACGCCTCATCGACCTAAACGACGCGGCCTTGTCGACAGTGCTAAAGATGCTGAAAGTCAAGAAGTATGTTGTGCATACGACGGACTATGTGCACGAGACCGAAAACGATTTGCGTGAGGTTTTCAGTCCGAAGAAGCTAGCCGATGCCAGCCTCTACCCTGCTTATTATCAGGTTTTCAGCGAAAAGTTCCCTTTCGCGGCGGACCTGAGCGTGTTGGATTTGGTGTTTAATGAAGGGCCGGAGGCAATGGGATATTTAAAGAAAATACCTTAAGACGAGTTCCTTAATATACCCATCGGGTAAGTTCAACATTCCGATGCGGCTAATTTCATCGTGTTGGGCGGTTTTCTGGCGAATGACGAACTTGCGTTCTTTCCCGTCGATTGAAGCAAGAAGATGATAATTGCCTTTGTATTGCTGTTCAATGCGAGCGTTTTCAACCCTATGGCCGTCAGCTTCAAAACAGTTGTTTTCCGTCTTTGCGTTAGCAAGTCCCAAAAACGCGAGATGCCCATTAAGTGTGGCTTCAACAGCAGAAATCCATTGCTCTTTCACGCCATTTCGTTCGGCTATTGCACGGAATTCCAAAATGGCTTTTCCGACCTCGCTGACGATGCTCTCCGCTTTGCGTATGCCGTTTTCAGCAGCCAAATCCATCGCATCTTCTATCGTAATGCCATCGAACTTCCCGCGAATCATCAGGCAATGCCTTGTTTCGGGAAGGAAGCCGCCCGTGTTGAAGATGTAGGTCAAGTCGTAGGCTGGCGACAGTCTCCATCGGCCTTGCTCGTCCATGAGGAAAGAGAAGTTCTTGTTGTGGTCGTCGGTGTTGTTGGCCAAAATGTTGAAGACCATCCGGCGGAAGACTTCTTCACTGTCTCGTTCTGAGAGCCGCATTTTCCGGCAGACCCAAAGCAAACGCTCATAGCTGTCGGCTTCGGGATAAAGTGCCGCTAGGGTCTGCATGTGGAGTTTCATTCCCCCTTCCCTATCGAAACGCTTGGTTATGAAATGCTTGTCGCCCTCGACATCCATCAGCCAGCAGGGCATCATCTGAATCCCTGCCTTTTTTGCCATCTCATAGTACGTCATTTCAAGTTCGGCCGTCGAGCGTTCCTTGATGCCGAACTTTAAGATGCAATGCTCAAAGCCGTTCAAGTTTCCAACTTGTCCACTGCGGATTTCTCCCGTTTCGCGGTTGATGGCAATGATGGCCTTGGGCTGTCGTCCGCCCGCCGAGGTGCCAACAGACATCAAGGCTTGCATGGTAAGCGATTGTTCTGGGACAATTCGGACATTCTCGCGTTGGGTATAGATTTGTTCGGCCAAATCAATCAAGGCTTTCAAGTTGATGTCCTCTTTTGGGTCGAAATTGGATGTCTCGGGAAGGAATTCCAATGCACCCATGGCCCGTTTTCCAAGAAAGGCAAGTTTGTCCAATGGCGTTATCTCGCCAGGTTTGACACCCTGTTGCAGTCGCCATTGCTCGAAGAGTGCGTTTCCCCAAGCATCGGGCAAAGAGTCGGCCAAGAACGGCGGCAACTTCTGGTATATCTTTTCCGACGCACCAAAGATAGGGCGAAGGCTTTGTGGCAATTTGATGGAGGCATCCAACGGCGATATGTCAAGTCCAGCCTCAATCCATTCCCGTTTATACTCGAAATAAGGGAGCCTACGGCGTGGGTCGATGCAAAGCCTCCCGACTTCACGTCCCCACAGCATCACTTTCAGAATTCTTGTAGTCGTCATGGCTTTTCAATTTCATTGGCTTGTTTTCGCTGAAGCATGGCGGATGCGTTGCGCTTTTTTGCCGTTTTCCTTCATCAGATAGGGCGACTCAGGCAGTTCGGGCATCAATTCGTCAAGGTCGTTGATGCAACCAATAGCTTTCAGAAGCAAAAGGAAGGTGCTGAGCGACATATTGGGTGCCAACCCGTTCTCAAACTTATGGATAGTGTTGATGGTCAGCCCCGACTGCTCCGCCACTTCTTTTTGGGTCATGCGTGAACGCATACGGTAGTCCTTGAAACGCGCCCCTAGGAGTTGCACCAACTCTGGTATTGAATACTCGTAATAATCCGTCATTCCTTCTTCATTTAAATTATCTAATCGGATGATTTAGATTATATTTTTATAATTAAATTAACTGATAATTGTATTTAATGGCGCAAAAATACTGATTATTTTTGAAAGTCATTTGTTTTTTACGGAAAAAATCACTTCTCAGGATAGGCAATCCTCACATGATATATACTCATCAGTTTCTTTTTCAGCACCTTGCGGCAGGTCTCAATGTCGCGCAAAGTAAGGTCGGTGTTGAGGAACTGGCCCGCTTCCATCTGCTTGTTGATGATGCTATCAACCAAGTCGCTGATTTTCTTTTCGTCGGGGTCTTTCAGGCTGTGGGAAGCCGCCTCGATGCTGTCGGCCATCATCAGGACGGCCGTCTCGCGCGAGAAGGGCGCCGGTCCGTGATAGGAGAACGGTGTCGGGTCGATTTCCTCGTCGGGATGCGCTTTTTGCTCGCTGATATAGAAATAATCCGTTCGGCGCGTGCCGTGGTGGGTGCGGATAAAGTCGATGACACGCTCCGGGACATGGTTCTTGTGCGCCAACTCTATGCCGTCGGTCACGTGCGAGATGATGATCTCGGCACTTTCCAGATTCGAGAGGTCGTTGTGCGGGCTATAGGCTCCATGTTGGTTCTCAGTGAAATACATCGGATTCTTGATTTTCCCGATGTCATGATACAAGGCACCCGTGCGGGCCAGCACCGTGTCGCCACCAATTTCGAAAAGCACTTCCTCGCAAAGGTTGGCCACTTGGATGGAATGTTGGAACGTGCCTGGGGCCGTTGTGGCCAATTCGCGCAGCAACGGGCTGTTGGTATTGCTCAGTTCCAAGAGCGAAAGCGAGGTGGTGAGGCCAAAAACACGCTCCAAAATGAGGATGATAGGCTGGGCTAGCATGGTGAACAGGCCGTTCAAGACCAACAGCAGCATCACCTCCCAGTCGATTTCGCTCGTGGTGAGGAAGGTGAAAGCAAGATAGACCAACAGATAGCCCACAAAAACGAACAATGCCGCCTGAACGAAACGATGGTGCGCTCGGGTGTTAGACATGCCGAACACCGCAATGACCGTAGCTACCAACTGCATGAAAACGAATTGGAAAGGATTGGGCACGGCCAGCGAAATCAGCATCACCGCGAAAACCTGGATGGAAAAGGCCAAACGCAGGTTGAAAAAGGCACCCACCATGATGGCCAACAGGCACACGGGCATCATGTAAATCAAGCCAGGCGCCAATCTGACCAAGATGTACGAAGGAATGATAATCAGCAACATGATGGTGAGCAGCAGGACAATGTTGCGCAACTCGGAAAAGGCTTTCCCATGTAACTTATTGCCATACAAACCCATCAGCGTGAAGATGAGCGCAACGAGAAAAATCTGGCTCAACAACACTCGCAACGACTCGTCGCTCGACATCGAGCGCGAGGTGTATTCGCGCTGCAACGAGTTGAGCACGGCATAGGTACGGGCGTCCACATTCTGCCCTTCCGAAACGATGAGCTCGTCCTTTTGCACCATGCCGTTGGTCAGCGAGACGGCAGCCTCGGCCTTGTCGATTTCCTGGTTGGTGAGTTCGGCATTGTAGAACACGTTTTGGCGCAAAGCCCCTTTGAGCAAATCGGAAAGCAGTTTGGCCTCAATGTCGGTTCCAGCATGACCTATTATGGATTCCACAGCCTCGTTGGCCGTGTTCATGCTATAAAGCTCCCCATAGCGGGCCGAGCGCATCACACGGTTGCGGATGACGCTCACCTCGCTGGTCGGCGAGAGACCTTTGGTAGCGTTGTCGTAGGCCACAATGCCACGTTCCTGAACAGAGTCGAACACGTTGAAAAGGAAGTCGAGGTTACGGTTGCGGTCAAGATGGCTTTCGACATCCCATCGTGCATCGAAATTGACAAACAGAAGGTTACGCGAAGCTATCATTTCGTCGTCGTCGAAAATGAAAATCGGCTTCACAGCGTTTCGGGCCGCCTCTCGTTCGGCACTAAGAGTCTCATAGTCCTTGTAGATCGGGAAATCGAACGGCGCCATCAAACTTTCGTGCTGCCAGGGTTTGGAGAGCTGAAACTCGTATTTGAATTTGCCCGTGCGTGGCATCTGCCAGCAGACTAAAACAATCGCGACAAGGAAGACCATCACCTTGCCGATGGTGTAATAACTGTGCCTTATTTTATTGAAAAAATCTTTTATCTTACTCATATACAATGATTTACAAAAACGCTTCATTGGAAAAAGCGTGTGCTAAATTAAAAAAAAGACCAATTCCTTGAAAAAAATTGACGAAAAAAGGCGATTTGCACTGCTTTGTTCGCTAATTTAGCGGCCAGAAAACAGCTATTATTATGACATACGGCATCTGCAACCTATCCGCCATCGCCATTCGCAAAGAAGCCCGACACGCCTCTGAGATGGTCAGCCAACTGCTCTACAATGAGACTTATACGGTTTTGGACAGGGACCAGGAATGGGTCTTGATACAGACTGAAAACGGCCCTTCGACAGGCTCAGGGACCTTAACTTACGAAGGCTGGATTCAGGCGAAGCAATTCCATGAAATCAGCGAGGAAGATTTTCATGTCTTAAAGATGAAACAGCCATTCCTTATTAATAAGGCCATCGCCGAAGTCGAAGGCAAGTTCTTCACTTTGAGCACGCCGCTCTATGAACCGCATCCCGACGCGGTGGAAATGCCAACACAATTCCAACCGAAATTATTGGTTGAAAACGCGAAGAAACTGCTTGGCGCGCCCTATCTTTGGGGTGGTCGCACGGCCTTCGGCATTGACTGCTCTGGGCTGACGCAGGTTTGCGTCCGCATGGCCGGTCTCACCCTACCTCGCGATGCCTCGCAGCAGGTGAAATGCGGCGAGTTGGTCTATTTCCTGCAAGAGACCCAGCCTGGCGACTTGGCCTTTTTCGGTGACGTGGACGGCCATATCACCCACGTGGGCATCGTCATGGGCGACGAGCAAATCATCCACGCCTCGGGCGAGGTGCGCATCGACTATCTCGACCAGACGGGCATATTCAATAAGGAACGGAATGAGCATACACATTTGCTGCAGGCCATCAAACGGTTGAATTGATTGCGAAAAATTTCACAACGGCGTTTTTCGCAATGATTTTTACTATATTTGCAACCGCAATTTTTGAATCTTAAATCTTTAAATCTTAAATAACAAAAATGAACAACGCACTAATTACATTTGCGAAGCCCGACAACGAGCCGGTAAAGGCTTACCGCCCGGGCAGCCCGGAGCGCATCGAGCTCCAAAAGGAACTGGAAAGACAATCGAACGAAGTCGTCGAAATCCCCGCCATCATCAACGGGCAGGAAGTCCGCACGGGCGACATGGGTGAGGTCGTCATGCCTCACGACCACAAGCACGTCATTGCCCGCTACCACAAGGTAGGCGAGAAGGAAGTCCGCATGGCCATCGACGCCGCCCAAGCCGCCAAGCACGACTGGGAGAACACACCTTGGGACGAGCGCGCCGCCATCATGGCACGCATCGGCGAGATGCTGGCCACCAAGTACCGCGCCCGCATCAACGCAGCCACGATGCTCGGCCAGTCGAAGAACTGCTTCCAAGCCGAAATCGACAGCGCCTGCGAGACTATCGACTTCTTCCGCTACAACAACTACTACGCCAGCAAGCTCTACGCCGAGCAGCCCGCTTCAGCCAACGACCAACTGAACCGCACCGAATACCGTCCGCTGGAAGGCTTCGTGTTCGCCATCACGCCTTTCAACTTCACCTCCATCGCCTCCAACCTCAACATGACCCCCGCCTTGATAGGCAACACCACCATCTGGAAGCCCTCGACGACCGCCCTGCTGTCGAATTACACCGACATGCGCATCTTCATGGAAGCCGGTCTTCCCGCTGGCGTCGTCAACTTCCTGCCTGGCAAGGGCAGCGTCATCAGCGGCGTGGCCCTGAAGGACAAGAACTTCAACGCCATCCACTTCACCGGCAGCACCGCCACTTTCAAGAGCCTCTGGAAGACCACTGGCCAGAACCTTGACATGTACAAGGCCTATCCGCGCCTCGTGGGTGAGACCGGCGGCAAGGACTTCATCTTCGTCCACAACAGCGCCGACCCGCAAGAGGTGGCCGTGGCCATCGTGCGCGGCGCCTTCGAGTACCAAGGCCAAAAGTGCTCGGCCGCCTCGCGTGCCTACATCCCCGCTTCGATGTGGAACGACGTGAAGAACCGCGTGGGCGACATGATGAGCACCATCAAGATGGGCGACGTGAAAGACTTCACCAACTATGTGAACGCCGTCATCGACGAGGCCTCGTTCGACAACTGCAAGGGATACATCGATCGCGCCCAAGCTAGCAAGGACGCCGAAATCGTCTTCGGTGGTCACTGCGACAAAAGCGTGGGCTACTTCGTGGAACCCACCGTCATCCTCGCCAAGGTGCCGAACTACGAGAGCATGGTGGAAGAGATCTTCGGACCCATCATCACCATCTATGTCTATGACGACAACAAGTTTGAGGAAATGCTGGACGTGTGCGACCAATCGTCGCCTTACGCCCTCACCGGCGCCTTCTTCGGCAACTGCCTGAAGGCCCAGAAGATTGCCAACGACAAGCTGCGACACGCAGCCGGCAACTACTACGTGAACGACAAGCCGACGGGAGCCGTGGTCGGCATGCAACCCTTCGGTGGCGCCCGCGCCAGCGGCACCAACGACAAGGCCGGCGGCCTCTGGAACCTCATCCGCTGGACCAGCCCGCGCGCCATCAAGAACACGTTTGTTCCTGCTGCCGCTTACGGATATCCGTTCTTGGCTAAGGATTAATAAATGTAAATGACGATTAATATTAATCGCAATTTACATTATCTTGAAAAAATCCGCCGAAAATGCTTGGCGGATTTTTTTGTTTTTGTATCTTTGCGGCGCAAATGTAAATGATGATTTATATAAATAACGATTCATATTATGAAATTCTACGACAGGGAAATGGAACTGGGACTGCTGTTGCAAAGCGAAAAGCAGACCGAAAGGTCGGCGGTGTTCACCGTGCTGACGGGACGTCGCCGCGTTGGAAAGACCTCGCTGATTAACAAGGCTTTGGAAGGCAAAAACGTCGCTTACCTTTTCGTCTCGAAAGACAGCGAGGCGGTGCTTTGCCAGAAGTTCCAGCAGACGATTCAAGAGCAGTTGGGCATCCAAGTCTATGGCCAAATCAGCCGCTTCCGCGACTTGTTTGAGGTGATTATGAAAGAGTCGTTACAGCGGCATTTCACCGTTTTCTTCGACGAATTCCAGAACCTCCAAAAGGTGAATCCCGCCATCTTCAGCGAGATACAAGACCTTTGGGACCGCTATCATCGCGAGTCGCACATGCACTTGGTGGCCTCGGGCAGCATCCAATCGCTGATGAAGCGCATCTTCGAGGACGAGAACGAGCCGCTTTACGGTCGTCCGACCTCGAAATTCACCCTCCTGCCCTTCCGCATCGAGGTGCTGAAGCAAATCTTCCGCGACCACTGCCCCAACTACAAGAACGAGGACCTGCTCTGCCTCTATATGATTACTGGCGGCGTGGCCAAATACGTCGAGCTGCTGATGGACGCGCAGTGCTTCACCAAGGAAAAGATGCTCAACTACGTTTGCCGCCCCGACTCCTATTTCCTCACCGAAGGCCGCGACCTGATGTATCAAGAGTTTAGCGACGAGGGAAACACCTATTTCTCAGTGCTACAACTGATTGCCAGCGGCATGACCAAACGCAGCGAGATTGACGGCGCGATGCAAAAGGATATGGGCGTGTATTTGCAGAACTTGGAGAAGAACTTCATACTCGTGAAGCGTCTCAAGCCCTTGCTGGCCAAGCCCAACAGCAAGGTCTCGGCCTACGAGATTTCGGACCAGTTCCTGCGCTTTTGGTTCCGTTTCATCTGGCCTTACCAGTCGCTGATTGAGCGCCAGCAACTGGGGGCATTGCGGCAGAATATGGGGAAGTATTACGAAAAATTCTCGGGTCGCACGCTCGAACAGTATTTCCAAGCCAAGGCGATGGAATCGGGCGAGTTCACGATGGTCGGCAACTGGTGGGACCGCAAAGGGGAGAACGAAATCGACATGATAGCCCTCAACGAATTCGAGCACAATGGCATCGTGGCCGAAATCAAGCGCAACCCTGAGAAAATCAACCCCAAGACACTTGAGGAGCGAGTCAAGGCCTTGCCTGCGAACGCCTTCGGGAAGTATGAGCTTTCGCTTCAAGCCTTATCAATCGAAGATATGTAAACTACAATTAATACTAATTGCAGTTTACATTATATAAAAGCAATAGAGCAAAAATGTTCGACGGACTCCTATCCAAACCATTTTTATTCCTATATTTGCAACAATTAAACGAATAAACAACAAACAACTAAATAACATAACATGGTAAGCTACAAAGAATTAGGGCTCGTGAACACCCGTAAAATGTTCGCCAAGGCGGTCAGCGGCGGCTATGCCATCCCGGCCTTCAACTTCAACAATATGGAACAGATGCAGGCCATCATCATGGCAGCGGTCGAGACCCAGTCGCCCGTCATCCTGCAAGTGTCGAAAGGCGCGCGCAACTACGCCAACCAAACCCTGCTGCGCTACATGGCCCAAGGCGCTGTGGAATACGCCAAGGAACTCGGCTGCGCCCATCCCGAAATCGTGCTCCACTTGGACCACGGCGACAGCTTTGAACTCTGCAAATCGTGCATTGACATGGGCTTCTCGTCGGTGATGATTGACGGCTCTGCCCTGCCCTACGACGAGAACGTGGCCCTCACCCGCAAGGTCGTCGATTACGCCCACCAGTATGACGTGACCGTGGAAGGCGAACTCGGTGTGCTGGCTGGCGTGGAGGACGAAGTGGCCGCTGAAGAAAGCCACTACACCAAGCCCGAGGAAGTCATCGACTTCGTCACCAAGACCGGCGTGGACAGCTTGGCCATCAGCATCGGCACCTCGCATGGCGCCTACAAGTTCACTCCCGAGCAGTGCACCGTCGACCCTGAGACGGGTCGCCTCGTGCCGCCTCCGTTGGCTTTCGACGTGCTGGAGGCCATCGAGAAGAAGTTGCCCGGCTTCCCGATTGTACTGCACGGCTCGTCGTCGGTGCCGCAGGACGATGTGGACACCATTAATAAATATGGTGGTTCGCTGAAGGCGGCAGTCGGCATCCCCGAGGAGCAGCTGCGCAAGGCCGCCAAGAGCGCCGTCTGCAAGATCAACATCGACAGCGACAGCCGCTTGGCCATGACCGCCGCCATCCGCAAGGCTTTGGCCGAGAAACCTGCCGAATTCGACCCTCGCAAGTACCTCACCCCCGCCCGCGAAAGTATGCAGAAGCTTTACATCCACAAGATTGTGAATGTTTTGGGCTCGAATGACAAACTTGAGGATGCTTAAAATCATGGGAAAACTGAAAGATGCTCACGTTTTCAGCCAAGAGAAAGGTTTTATAGCGAAGTTCTTTGTTGCTTTAGCAATTTATGCTTCCGCTATGTTTACATCGCATCTTTTGGTGTCGCTCATTGAGCAACAACCTGTCAAATGCTGGGAAAGCCTTTTGGTGTTGCTCATCCTTGCGACTGTTGTTACAGTGGATTACTTCATCGCCAGATTTCTCGCCTATCGCACCAAGATTTTTCCCAAGACTGAAAACCGCGAAGGCGTGCATGGCGTGAGTTTCATCTTTCTACTGGTGCTTTCTTTCGTGCTGGTGTTCGTCATCATTTAAGGAAGCAACATTTTTCGGCCCAAAAGGAAAAATGCGTCAAATGGTTTGGCGCATTTTTTTGTTGTTTCTAATCCCTCATGCAGCCAATCGGTACGACGAAAATGCCATCTTGGCGCTGATAGGCATATCGTCCGATGGCCGTCAGCACCATCTTAAAGGATGGATTGGGCATTTTCGAATTATCGATGGTCGCTGAAAGCGTATTCAGAGTTTCCACGCCCTCCTCAATAAGCTTTTCGCCCCCCAATTTCACCTCAATCAATGCGTAATTGCCATTGCGACGGTGCAAAACCGTGTCGCATTCCAACCCCGAGCTGTCACGATAATGAAACAATCTGCCATCGAGAGCTTCGGCAAACACACGCAAATCACGAACAGCAAGATCTTCAAAAAACAACCCGAAAGAATTCAAATCATTGACGAGGTCATTTGGTCCAAGGCCAAGAGATGCCGTACCGATACTTGGGTCGACAAAATGTCGGGTATCTCCAGTCCTGATGGCCGACTTACTACGAATGTTCGGATTCCATGCCGGCAAATCCTCAACAACAAACAGTCGCTTTAGCGCCATGATATAGTCGGCAATGGTGTCCTCATCTAAAGACTTGGAGTCATTCGACAACATATCTGCTTTTATAGTGCCATACGAAACCTGTTGTGAGATATTCCGCGCATAGGAGCGCATCAGGAGTCGTGCACGTTCGGGGCTGCGTCTCACACCATCAACACGACGAATATCGAGCTCCGTAATAGCATCAACATAATCAAGAGCCTGGTCAAGAGCCAATTCACCCTCCAAAAACGTGGCTTGCGGCCAACCTCCTCGGCAGGTGAGATAAGCCATCGTTTGCAGGTCTATTCCATTTGCCTGTGGCTCAAGAGTTTTCCCATCAAACAAATCTCGTAGACTTACACTGCCCGTCGATTCGCCTGACTCAAACAAACTCATCGGTCTCATTTTTAATCGGGCAAAACGACCCGTTCCGCTATGGGTGGTTTCGTCGGCTTGAGGCAGCACCGAAGAACCTGTTAGGATGAATTGGGAGAACGTCCCCCGATGGTCAACTTCAGTCCGGGTCGCATCCCACAAAAGCGGGATGGTCTGCCATTCGTCAATGAGTCGAGGCGTTTCGCCTTGCAATAATGTTTTGGGGCTAACCTCCATCATCTGCCGACTTTGTCTCAACACATCGCCATCGCCGAGGTCAAGCATGCTTTTGGATTGCTGGCGGGCCGTCGTGGTCTTACCGCACCATTTGGGGCCTTCTATCAGCACCGCACCTTTTCCGGCCAATTTGCGGGAGAGAATTCTGTCTGCAACTCGGGATTTGTACTCTTTATTCATGATTTTCTTGTTGGATTTCAATTTTGCTGCAAAAATACTGATTTTATTTTAATTATAAAACATAATTTCAAATTCTCGGTCATTTGTAACCAATTTATTCGGTCGTTTGTTGTCGATTTGTTCGGTCGTTTGTAGAAAATTCCATCTAAAGCAAAAAAGATTCAAATCGAAAAGTAAAACCTCGTTTCTTTCTTCAAAAAATCAAAAAAACGTCTAATGGTTTGGCGCATTTTTTTGTTGCCATTGGGCGAAAAGTTGTACCCTTGCCTCGTAAACGCAAAAACAGACGAGTCATGAGCGAAGCAACTTTATCCAACCTGCTTGAATATTTATACGAAACACACACACCGAGCAATATGCAATGGTTGGGAGAGCATTTGATTGAACATGCCAATCCCGCTATTAAGCCATATACTGTGGAGGAACTCAACGCAAGGATTGACCAATCGGAACGTAATCCCGCCGAAGGCAAGGTGTATGATTTCGACGATGTGATGCAAGAAATCGAGGAAGAATTTGCCCTTGAAGAAAAACTTGAAATGGCTGAGGTAGTATGAAGGAAAACTTCTGGGACACCCGCCGCGAACCGAAAAAACAGGCAGAGCAAGTGAAATGACAATATACTAACGCAAAAACAAACACAAAAGACAGACAAAAGAATAACGACATAACATAGCCACATACTGAGCTTTGCGCTCTTGTTCTCTAAATGCAAAGTCTGGAAAACAAGCATTGAACGGGAATAGGTTGCGGAAGGTTCACGTTTCAGCGTGAATTTCCATCAGCTTATTTGTTCAAAGGCTTTCCAGACGCCCGCATTTAAAGTAAGCATTCTTCAAATTGGAGTTCACGCTTTCTGTTTTCCAAGATGCAAAGCTCAAAAATGAGAGATTTGCATGGAAGAAGAGTTTCACATCGGGCATAAAATCAAGGAGCATATCGACAGCCACGGCATCAAGTTGCAATGGCTGGGGCGACAACTGCATTGCCTCCGCAACACGCTCTACAACCTCTTTGAGCGCCGGTGGATTGACTCCGACCTGCTGATGCGCCTCTCGCTCGTGCTTGAGCGCGACTTCTTCGCCGAGTTTTCGGAAGAATACACACGAAAACTGCAATCGAAAGGGAAAAAGGAATGAAACTGCACAAATTTTTAGGCATTTTGCACAGAAACTTCAGCACTTGGAAAATGTATCTTTGCTGTTGGAGTAACTATATTTGCAAGCGGAAAGAAGATGCCGATTCGCTTGAAAGGAGGTAGGCGTATTGTCAAAGTAATTCAAGGTTATGAGTGACAAAATGGTTGATATGGTCGTAAAAGGTATTCCACCTGAAGAATTAGTGAAACGCTTGGAATCGGAGCAACAGGAAATTATGAAACGGAAAAGGTGGTTAGAGGAACATACCATAACAATGGACACAAACATTGGTAATTCTATACAAAGTGAAGATGCAGAAAATGACCTCTACCAGTTCCTTCAAACACTAAAATCAGCCCTTGAAGACCTAATTGACATGTATTCGGCAGTTGTGAGCAAATATGCTAAACTAAAAGACAAGGTCAACGAGACTTTAAGTGTTTTGCATAACGATGAATAACAACCCAATAATAAACCTATGATTCTTCCATAATAGAGTGGACACAACGAATGCAACACTAAACATCAACATTAAACACAAGGAATATGGGACTTTTTAAAACAACAAACGAAACACATTATCATGTTTCAGAGAAAGCAGCCATTCAGCAAAGGTTGGCTGCAAGACAAAACAGGAAAGCCGCTGAAGCACAAGCTGAAGCAGCGAGGCTCGCTTCAAGTGGCGAGTATGCACTAGCTGATGCTCAAATAGAAGCCGCTAAACAGCAAAGGAAAGCAGAGGAAAATGTAGCCAAAGAACATAGGAAGGAGTATGATGCTCAACTCAAGCACGAAAAAGAAATGAGATTAATGGACGAGTCTCCAGAGGCTTATAAAGCCTATTTGGCAGAAGAAAGCAAGAAAAACGAGTTCAACAGGAAGTTGATAAAGGTTGGTATTATAGTTCTAATAGTATGGTTTATCCTTGCTGCTATATTTTGATGTAATAATTGTGTTGTTGCATTAATGATAGCTGGTGTTATCTAAGCAAAAACAATTCCAATGGGATTCTTTAGAAACTTGTTCGATGAGTTTGGCACCAAGACGGGCAGTGCCATTGGAAATGCATTGTTTCCAAATTCGACCGACTATGTTAGGCTTGGCGACTTGAATGGCAACACGGTACAAAATGCCCGAGAAATTGCAGCGGCGCAAAGCGAAGCAGAACAAGAGCGAATTGAGGCTCAATTGGTGGCCGACAAGATGCGGACGGTGCTATGCCTGCAGTTCGACATGAACGACATGGACCACAACCTGAACGTGTTGACTCAGTTGGCTGCCATTATGGATTCCCTGCCCTCGTGGTTCAATAGGTCGGACGAGGAAAAACGGGTTTACAAAACAGCCAAGTCGAAAATGAAGGCAGGGTTGAGGATTTGTAAAACGAAAGATCCGAATAATCTGGCATTGAATTACTTTGAGGAGAAATATGATTGATTACGAGTTAGTGACGGTTTCTGACAAAAAGTAGTTTTTTCCTACCAAAACGAAATAGTATCGCAAAAAGCACTATTTTTGCGATACTTTTGTTTTTAATGTCGGCCCTTCGACAAGCTCAGGTACCTTAAATAGCCAAAAAGCAAAAGCCGTTGAGCCTATCGAAACGCCGACTAACAATTAAACGATTAAACAATAAACAATTCAACAATATGAACCTCAATCCCTTAACCGCCATATCGCCCGTCGACGGGCGTTACCGTTCCAAGACCGTAGAATTGGACGACTTTTTCAGTGAATTTGCCCTCATCCGCTATCGCGTGATGGTCGAAGTGGAGTATTACATCGCCTTGTGCGAACTGCCTTTGCCGCAACTCGAGAAGTTCAACGGCGACTACGACGACCTGCGTGCCATCTACGAGGAATTCCAAATCGAGGACGCGCTGGAAATCAAGGAAATCGAAAAAGAGACCAACCACGACGTGAAGGCCGTGGAATACTTCCTGAAACGCCGTTTCGACGAGCTGGAACTCACCGAGTTCAAGGAGTTCCTGCATTTCGGCCTCACCTCGCAGGACATCAACAACACCGCCGTGCCGCTCTCGATGATGGAGGCGCACAAGTTGGTGGTGAAACCTGCTTTGGAAGACCTCATCGAGAAGCTGAAAACGATGGCCGAGGAATGGCGCGACATCCCGATGCTGGCCAAGACCCACGGTCAGCCAGCCAGCCCGACACACCTCGGCAAGGAGATTTACGTCTTCGTGGAGCGCCTCAACGACCAGATGAAGATGCTCAACGCCGTGCCCTTCACTGCCAAGTTCGGCGGCGCCACGGGCAACATGAACGCCCACAAGGTGGCCTACCCCGACATCGACTGGCCCGCCTTTGCCAAGAAGTTTGTTGAGAAAAGCCTGAAACTCAAGCGGCAACAAACCACTACGCAAATCGAGCACTACGACTACATGGCCGCCTACTTCGATGCCCTGCGCCGCGTCAACACCATCCTGATTGACCTCTCACGCGACATTTGGCTCTATGTGTCGATGGAATACTTCAAGCAGAAAATCAAGGTGGGCGAAGTCGGCTCGTCAGCGATGCCCCACAAGGTGAACCCCATCGACTTCGAGAACGCCGAAGGCAACCTCGGCATGGCCAACGCCGTGCTGACTTTCCTCAGCACCAAGCTGCCTATCAGCCGTTTGCAGCGCGACCTCACCGACTCCACCGTCACGCGCAACATCGGCGTGCCCATCGCCCACACCCTAATTGCGCTCAAGTCTCTGATGAAGGGTCTGGACAAACTGCTGCTCAACGAAGATAAGATTCGCCAAGACCTGCAACAGAACTACGCCGTGGTGGCCGAAGCCATCCAAACCATCTTGCGTCGCGAGCAGATTGAAGGTGCCTACGAGCTGCTGAAAGGCCTCACCCGCACCAACAAGCACATCGACAAGGCCGCCATTGACGAGTTCATCAAAGGCCTGCCTGTGAGCGCGGAAATCAAAGCGGAGCTGGCAGCAATTACACCAGAGAATTACACGGGATACAATTATTAAGGGAAATCCGCGTTTGTCAGAAAACAAAGCCTATGGCCCAGCAAAAGCCTTTCTCCCGCGTCCTCACCTACGTCAAGCCCTACTGGGGTTCAGTGGTGCTGAATCTGGTCTTCAACCTGATTGCCATTTTTTTCTCGCTGTTCTCCTTTGCGCTGGTCGGACCGTTCCTCAACTTGCTCTTCAAGGAAGGTGCTGTGGAAGCCGTCGCCAAGCCCGAGTTCAAGCTCACCTCTGACTATCTGATGAGCTACCTCAATTATTTCATGAGCAACCTCATTATCGAAGGTGGGAAACACTACGCACTGATTTTCATTTGTTTGTTGCTTCTTGCGGCCTTCTTTTTCCGCAATCTGGGTCGGTTCTTCGCTTGCTATTTCATGGCCAATGTGCGCGTGGGTGCCGTCCACGACCTGCGCCACGATGTCTACAAAAAAATCCTCATCCTGCCCCTCTCCTTTTACCACAGCCGGCAGAAGGGCGACACGCTTTCGCGCATCACCACCGATGTGCAGGAGGTTGAGGTCTCCATCCTCAACTACCTCGAAATGCTCATCAAGGACCCGTTGACCATCTTTTTCTATTTCGCCTTCATGGTGACATTAAGCCCCAAACTGACACTTTTCGTGCTGATTGTCTTGCCATTAGCAGGACTGCTTATCGGCAAGGTCGGCAAGATGCTGAAAAAAGAGTCGAAGGAAGGCCAAAGCAAATTGGGAGGCATCATTTCCACTGTAGAAGAGACCATTTCGGGATTGCGTATCATAAAGGCTTTCAACGCGATACGCTACTCCAGCGAGAAATTTGAAGAGCAGAACGCTGACTTCACCAAGGTGCTGCGCGGCATCCACCGCAAGCGCGACATGAGTTCTCCGATGAGCGAGTTCCTCTCTTCGGTGGTGGTCATCATCGTGCTGTGGTTTGGCGGCACTCTCATCTTGGGTGGTAGCAGCCACATCACAGCGGCCAATTTCATCAGCTATATCATCGTCTTTTCACAGATTATCTCCCCTGCCAAGTCGTTCTCGCAAGGCTATTACAATGTACAGAAAGGCATCGCATCGGCGGAACGCATTTTCGAAATCCTCGATGCTGAAGAGGTGATTACAGAGAAAGAGAACGCATTGGAAATCAAAGATTTCAAAGATGATATCGAATACAAAGACGTTCGTTTCAGCTATGGCAACGACGACGTGTTGAAAGGCATCGACTTGAAGATTCCGAAAGGAAGATTCGTCGCCCTCGTCGGCGAAAGCGGCGGCGGCAAATCGACCATGGCCGACCTGCTACCGCGCTTCTATGAAGTCGGCAGCGGGAGCGTCCAAATCGACGGTCACGACATCCGTGACTACAAGATTAGCGACTTGCGCGGCCTGATGGGCGTGGTGTCGCAAGAGACCATCCTCTTCAACGACACCGTATTTAATAATATCGCCTTCGGCATGGAGAACGTCTCGAAAGAGGAAGTCATCGAGGCAGCCAAAATCGCCAATGCACATGAGTTCATCATGGAGCTGGAACACGGCTACGACACCCACATCGGCGACCGTGGCATGAACCTCAGCGGCGGTCAGCGCCAGCGCCTGAGCATCGCCCGCGCCGTGCTGAAAAACCCACCCATTCTCATCTTGGACGAAGCCACTTCATCTCTGGACACCGAAAGCGAACGCTTGGTGCAAGATGCCCTCACCAAAGTGATGAGCCAGCGCACCTCCATCGTCATCGCCCACCGCCTGTCCACCATCCAGCACGCCGACGAAATCGTGGTGCTCCAAAAAGGCCAAATCATCGAGCGAGGTCGCCACGAGGAGTTGATTGCCCTCGGCGGAGTTTACAAGAAACTCACGGATTTACAGGCGATTTCATAGCATTAGTCGTGAACAACTTCGCCGCCATCGATTTCGAGACCGCCAACAACGAGCGCACCAGCGTGTGCAGCGTTGGCGTGGTGATTGTTCGCGAAGGCGAATTTGTGGATTCGTTCTACTCGCTCATCCAGCCCGAACCGAACTATTACTTTTATTGGAACACGATGGTCCACGGCATCACCAAGGCCGACACCGAGGACGCGCCCGTCTTCCCCTACGTTTGGGAGAAAATCGCGCCGCGGATTGAAGGTCTGCCCTTGGTGGCGCACAACAGTCCCTTCGACGAAGGCTGCCTCAAGGCAGTGATGCGCTGCTACCAAATGGATTACCCCGACTATCAGTTTTATTGCACCTGCCGTGCCTCGCGGAAACACTTTGGAAAACTACTGCCTAACCACCAACTGCACACTGTGGCCGAAGCTTGCGGTTTCCAGTTGGTCAACCACCACCACGCTCTGGCCGATGCCGAGGCATGCGCGTGGATTGCACGGGAGATTTTGTAATTTTGCAGCTTCAATCCTGAATCATGCAAAACCACGATTCCATCCTCATAAAAGGTGCCACCGAGAACAACCTCAAGAACCTGAGCCTCAGCATTCCCAAACGACTAATCACTGTGGTGACTGGTGTTTCGGGCTCTGGAAAATCCTCTTTGGTTTTAGACACGATTGCAGCCAAGTCGCGACGCGAACTGAACGACACGTTTCCGTCGTTCACACAACAATATTTGCCCAAATACGGCCGTCCGCACGTGGAAGCCATCGAGAACCTGCCCATTGCCATCGTCATCGAGCAGCGCAAGCCGACCTCAAACTCACGCTCGACGGTAGGCACCTACACCGACATTTATGCCCTGCTGCGACTGCTGTTTTCGCGCATCGGCCAGCCTTTCGTGGGCTATTCCGACGCATTCTCGTTCAACCACCCTTCGGGCAGTTGTCCGCGCTGCGCCGGTTTGGGCGAAATCCGCGAGTTGGACATCCACAAGTTGGTCGACTTCGACAAGTCGCTCAACGACGAGGACACCATCCACTACATCGCCTTCGGCAAGGGCGGCTGGCGCTGGATTCGCTATGCCCACAGCGGCCTGTTCGACCTCGACAAGAAAATCAAGGACTACTCGCCCGAAGAACTCGACTTGTTCCTCAACTCGCCACAAATCAAGCTGAAGAACCCGCCGTCGAACTGGCCAAAAAGCGCTAAGTACGAAGGACTTATCCCGCGCATGTACCGTAGCATCATCAACTCGGAGGAAGGCCTGCTCCACGCCGCCGTGCTCAACCCGATGCTGACGATGGGCACCTGTCCCGACTGCAGAGGCACACGCCTCAACGAGAAAATCCGCTCCTGCAAAATCAACGGGCTGAACATCGCCGAGGTGACCGCCATGAGCATCAGCGACTGCAAAACGTGGATGGAGAACATCGACAATCCGCTGGCCGAGGACATCCAGCACGCCACCATCGAGCGGCTGACGGCCTTGGAGGAAATCGGCCTCGGCTACCTCACCCTTGACCGCGCCATCGGGACGCTCTCGGGCGGCGAGGCGCAACGCTGCAAAATCGCGAAATACAACAACTCGTCACTTTCCGACGTAATGTACATCCTCGACGAACCCAGCGTGGGACTGCACAACCACGACATTTTGCTCATGCAGAAATCCGTGCAAAAACTGAAAAACCACGGCAACACGGTCATCCTCGTGGAGCACCACAAAGACATGATCAAAATCGCCGACCACATCATTGACATGGGTCCCGGCGCGGGCATGAATGGCGGCGAAATCGTTTTCGAAGGGGGTTACGAAGAACTGCTTCACAGCCAGACGCTTACGGGAAAATCGCTCAGCGCGACAAATTCCATCAAGGAGCAGGTTCGCACACCGCAGTCGTTTTTTCATCTGGAAAACGCCACCTTGCACAATATCAACCACTTGACCACTGATTTACCCTTAGGTGTAATGTGTGGAATTGCGGGCGTGGCTGGTTCGGGCAAGAGCTCGCTGATGGAATGTTTCCGCAACGCCTATCCTCGCCCCGAGGAAATCGTCTACATCAGCCAAAAGAACATCGGCATCAGCCTGCGCTCCACCCCTGCCACCTACCTCGAAGTGGCCGACGACATCCGGAAACTTTTTGCCAAAGCGAACAAAACCAAAGCCGACTTGTTCTCCTTCAACGGCAAGGGCAGTTGTCCCGTTTGCCAAGGCAAAGGCGTGATTGTGAACGACATGGCCTTTATGGACAGCATCGAGACCGTGTGCGAGGCATGCGGTGGACTGCGCTACAGCAACGAGGTACTATTTTATAAGGTACAGGGCATGAACATCGCGGAGGTGATGGACCTAACCGCCAACAAAGCCTCCGAGTTGTTTGCGGGCACCGTCATTGCCAATAAATTAGAGCCTTTGCGCAAAGTCGGGTTGGGCTATCTCCATCTGAACCAGTCGCTTTCGACACTTTCGGGCGGCGAGTTGCAGCGCATCAAGTTGGCCTCCTATCTCCGCGACACGGGCAGAATCTTCATCATGGACGAGCCTAGCGACGGCCTCCACCTCAACGACATCAAGCGCATCCTCAACCTGTTCGAGAGCATGGTTGAGGCGGGCAACACCATCTTCCTCATCGAGCACAACTTGGAAATGTTGAAGTCTTGCGACTACCTCATTGAGCTTGGCCCCGGCGGAGGCAACAAAGGCGGACAAATCATCTTCAGCGGCACGCCCAAAGAGATGATGCAATGTCCCTATTCGGTCACTGCTCCCTATTTCCACACCGAGAACTGATTATTTTTACCCAATCGGCAAATTTTCTTCACAAAACGGCAGTTGCGTTTCGGGAAAAAACGCTATTTTTGCAGGTTTCAACTTATTAAAACCTAAAACTCAACCATAATGAAAAGTTCAATCAAACGCGGATTGCTGCTGATAGCCATATGTTTAGGAATGTTGATTCCCTTGGCGGCGCAATCCACCCAAGTCGTAGTGATGATGAACGACGGCTCGGAACAAACTTTCGCCATGTCTGAAGCGGACCGAATGTATTTTGAAGACAACGAGACGCTCGTCATCGAAATGCTGGCCATCAAGAACGTGGTCAGAATCAACCTCGACGACATCCGCAAAATCATCTGCCACGAGATGGAAGGGACTGCCGAAAACGAAAGCCAAGTCGGCATTTCCCCCAATCCAGTGCATGACGTGCTGCTCATCCGCAACCTTTCGGGAAAGCAAACCGTCAGCATTTACGCCATTGACGGTCGCCTGATGAAGACCTTCGAAGCCAACGGCGACCAAGCCATTGACATCGCCGAATTGCCCGTGGGGCTTTACCTCGTCAAGACCCAATCGTCAACCCATAAAATAATCAAGTTATGAAAAAACGACTGATTATCACGGTCTTTCTGCTGGCTTGCATAGGTCTCAGCGCACAGAATTACCATGTCAACCTGCATCATTCGGGTTCGATTATCTACGACAGCGACGTGAATGCCATCAATGAAATCCGTTTCATTGGCAATCAGCCTGCCATGATGCTCATCAATAGTGCATACGGCGACACCAACTTCAACATCACGCAGTTTGACAGCATCACCTTTATAAAAGAGGAACTGCCACCAGCGGGCGACACGGTTTACATCACGTATGACGGCAATTCTGTCACGGTGACCAATCCCTTCTCCAACGACGGCGTTTCGGTGAGTCAAAGCGGCGCCAACGTCACGGTGAATTCCACTAAGGCCAATGTTCCATACGTCCTTTCGGGCAACTCTAACGACGGTTCCTTGACTCTGAGCAGCAATTCATCCTTCACACTGATTCTGAACAATTTGTCATTGACTAGCGGCAGTACGGCAGCCCTCAATTTGGCCTCGACCGTAGCCGCCAACATGATTTTGCGCGGCACTTCGATGATTGCGGACGGCACCAACGGCACCCAAAACGCTGCCTTATACGCCGCCGGCAACCTCAACATCAGCGGCAACACACTGCGTGTCACGGGCAACGCCAAACACGGCATCAGTGTGGAAGGCACCCTGACCGTCAACTCGGGCGAAATCGACATCCTCGACACCGACAGCGACGGCATTCACGGCAGCAACAACCTGCTTTGGAACGGCGGCACGCTCAATATCGTTTCGGTCGGTTCCGACGGACTCGACTTTTCGGGAACCGTCACCATTGGCAACGGTAACCTTAGCATCAACACCACCTCGACAACAGCAAGATGCATCAAGGTCACTGACGTTTTCACCATGACTGGCGGGGCCCTTAACCTTAACGTCATTGGTGGAGATAGCAAAGGCATCAAGGGCGACTCGGAGGTTATCTTGAACGGTGGCATCATCGAGTTACAAGTGGCTGGCGAAGGCTCCAATGGCATCTCAAGCGACACCGATGTCACCATCAGCGGTGCCAACGTCACTATCGTTTCCTCTGCTTTAGACGGCAAGTGCATCAAGAGCGACGGCACCTTCCACATGAGCGGCGGCAGCATTGACCTCAACCACTCAGGCAACACCTCAAAAGGCATCGCCGCTAACGGCGACATCACCATCAGCAACGGCACCATCGTCATCAACTCGAGCGGTAGCACCGTTGTGACGAACTACGACCCGTCATACTGCACCGCCATCCGAAGCGACGGCAACATCACCATCAGTGGCGGCGACATCACCATCACGCTACCGACCTCCAACCAAGGCGGTAGGGGCATCAAGTCGACTGGCACCATGACGATTAGCGGCGACAACACCATCAATATCGAAACCCATGGCGACGGTGCCACCTACACCTCCTCGTCGGGCAACGACACTTATTCCAGTTCCTGCCTTCGCAGCGAGGGCAACATGCAGATATTGAGCGGAAACATCACGCTCAGCAGCACTGGTAAAGGCGGTAAGGGCATTAAAGTGGGCACCAAGACAGGCAACACCTACACTGGCACTTACACTCAAGGCAACTCAGATGGCGCCGGTCCTACCCTCACCATCTCCACGACTGGAGCGCAGGTGGGTGGCGGCGGCGGTGGGTGGCCTCCTGGGCCTGGCGGCGGCTCATCGAATAGAGCATCGGCAAAGGGCATCAAAGTGGGCGGCTTGGCTACAATCAACGGAGGTACCACCACAGTGACCACAACGAGCAATGGAGCCGAAGGATTGGAGTCAAAAACCCAAATCCTCATCAACGGTGGACAGCACTATTTCCATTGCTATGACGACTGCATCAACTCGTCGGGCACCATCACCTTTGAAGGCGGTATGACGGTGTGCTTCAGCAACGGCAACGATGCCGTCGACTCAAATGATGGAACGGCGGGTGCCATTACCATTGGCAACGGCGTTGCCTTCGCCTACACCAACAGAGGCAACCCGGAAGAAGGCTTTGACTGCGACAACAACAACTACATCCGCATCACTGGCACCGGTATCGGCATCAGCGCGGGCGGCTCACAAGGCGGCGGCTGGCCTGGCGGCGGTGGTGGTGGAGGCACCATCACCAACCCGGCGCAAGGCTACAAATTCTACACCAGCAGCTATACCTTCCAACCCGGACGATACTACACGTTGTCGAACACCAGCAGCTCAGGCGGCACCAACATGGTGACGTTCAGCTTCGAAAGTAGCGTCAGCAGCACCCTCGCCCTCATCACGGCGACGGGCATGGTAAGCGGCGACACCTATTATGTGAAGTACGGCACGCAAGCGCCCACCAACCCGACAACGGAATTCCACGGGCTTTACCTCGGCGGGACCTCATCGGCCTCGACGCAAGCCTTCAGCTTTACGGCACAATAACAGGACGAAATGCTGATTATCCATTGAACACACGTTGGGCTGCCATAGAATGACAGCCCTACAAAACATAATACGATGGTACAACAACAATTAGCATACTATATTGAACGCGAAATCCTTCCCCGATACGACCATTTCGATGCCGCCCACCAACGCAGCCACGCCGACGAGGTCATTGAGCGCAGTTTGGCCTTGGCCGAGCATTACGAGGTGAATATGAATATGGTGTATGCCACCGCCGCTTACCACGACACAGGGCTTTGCGAAGGTCGCGACACACATCATCTCGTCTCGGGGCGCATCATCCGCGAAGACAAAAGACTAAGGGAATGGTTTGATGAAACGCAAATCGAGACGATGGCGCAAGCCGCCGAAGACCATCGTGCCTCATCGGGACACGAGCCGCGTTCGATTTACGGCAAAATCGTGGCCGAAGCCGACCGACTCATTACGCCCGAAAAAGTCATCCGGCGCACCGTGCAATTCGGACTCGACCACTATCCCGAGCTTGACAAGGAAGGACAATACAGTCGCTTCCGTCAACACCTATTAGAGAAATATTCCGACACGGGCTACCTGCGACTTTGGCTGCCCGAGTCGGACAACGCGCCGCGACTGGAACAACTGCGCACAATCATCCGTGACGAGAAAACTCTGAGGGCCTCTTTTGAAACCGTTTTTACGGCATTGCCCTAACGGACAAGAAATCAAGAGAGATCCATTTCAGAATCCAACAAAGATCTCATATTTAGATTTTTACAAGATTTTTGAATTGATTTTTGAAAGATTTCTTGCGAAGCAATCCGAAACCCACTATTTTTGCATTGCAATGAACGAAGAACAACTTATCGCATTATTCGAACAGCACGACATCAAGCCGACGGCCAACCGCATCATTGTGGCCAAGGCCTTGTCCGAAGAGTGCCGGCCCCTATCGATGAGCGAACTCGAAGACCGCATCGGCAGCATCGACAAGTCGGGCATCTTCCGCACGCTGACGCTCTTCAAGGAACATCATCTTGTCCATGTGCTGGAGGACAGCGAAGGCACCCGCTACGAGCTCTGCCACAGCGGCAATCATGCCGAGGACAACGACATGCACGTGCATTTCCATTGCGAGCATTGCGGCCTGACCCTCTGCCTCGAAGACATTCCCATTCCCGACATCTGCCTGCCCGACGGCTACCAAGCACGAAGTGCCAATTTCATCCTTAACGGCATTTGTCCACATTGCCAAAAACATGGAGAATGAACTACGGGCGTTATTTTTTGGCACAATGTGCATCGCATTAAGATTATTTGTATTTTTGCCACCTATTAAAACCTATCAAGAATGAGAAAAGCACTTTTTACTCTTTTGATTCTCTGCACGGCTGCCATGACCATGGCACAAGAGGAAACGGAATTCAAGATGATTGTGGGCGACACCATCGTGTGGAAGCCTTTTTCCGACTGCAACATGCTCGGCTACAACATCTCAGGCCCTAAGGTCATCAGTTTCAAGCCTGTGCATTTCGGAGAAAAGATCGAAATCATCGCCAAGCAAGTCGGCAACAGCAGCATCATCGCCACTTGCAATGACAACGACACGAAAGCAGTGGCCGTCATTACCGTCAAAGAGCCATACGCCGAAGCCGTTGTCGCTGAAAAACCGATGAAACCTGCCACACAATCTTTCACGGGCAAATACAGTTTCAATCCACCTGCCGACCATTACTTTGTCACCATCCTCAACACCGAAAACAACGTGAAAGACACTTACGTCAAGGTGGGCGACAACGAAGCCTACAACGACGGGCAAGGCATCGACCGCTTCTGGAACCTCAAGACGGGCAAGAACTGGTACTACCGTCCTGATGCCCAAGGTTGGACCGACGACGTCGACTGGGAGTTTGAACCTCTTGGCGAGAGTTTTGCCCCGCTCAACAGTTTCGCCAACGAGGTGAACAAAGACGACCTCTCGCAGTATTACGTCGGCATGGAAAAAGTGCTCGACATCGACTGCTGGCACTTCTTCGTCGACTTCGAAGACGGCACCGTCATACAATACTGGGTCGATCCTGCCAATGGCTGCACCCTGAAACGCCAAGTCAACACGGAGGCGCCAAGAGTGGTCACCGTCTACGACCTCAAGTACACGAGGTTGTATTTTGGCCCCAGTTTCAAGAAAGGGCTGCATGACACCACAAGATAGCAACAGTTAAACAAATAAAAAATCAACGATTAAACATACGTCAATGGAAAACATCGAATTAAAGAAAACCCCTTTCAATCAAATCCATCACGATTTGGGCGCCAAGATGGCTGAGTTTGCCGGTTACGACATGCCGATCCAATACACCGGCCTCGTCGAAGAACACAACAACGTCCGCAACAACGTCGGCGTTTTCGACGTGTCGCACATGGGTGAGTTCCGCGCCAAAGGGCCCTTGGCCAAGCAGTTCATGCAATATTGCACCGTCAACGACGTGGCCGCGCTGAGCGACGGCAAGGTGCAATATACCTGCCTGCCCAACGGCAAAGGCGGCATCGTTGACGACATGCTCGTCTATCGCATCGCCGACGACCATTATTTCATGGTGCCCAACGCTGCCAACATCGACAAGGACTGGGCTTGGATGAGCCAGATTGCCGAGAAGTACGGCATGACGCTCGGCGAGGACTTCAAGAACGAGAGCGAAGAATGGGCACAGCTGGCCGTGCAAGGCCCCAACGCCCTGAAAGCCATGCAGAAACTCACCAAGGCCAACGTGGTCGACATGGAATACTACACCTTCCAAATCATCAACTTCGCCGCTGTGGACGGCGTCATCTTTTCGACGACGGGCTACACGGGCGCTGGCGGCTGTGAAATATACATCCCCGTCGCCCGCGCCAAGGAAGTGTGGGACGCAGTGTTTGAGGCCGGCAAGGAATTCGGCATCATGCCCGCAGGCCTCGGCTGCCGCGACACCCTCCGCCTCGAAAAAGGCTTCTGCCTCTACGGTCACGAAATCGACGACACCATCAGCCCCATCGAGGCAGGTTTGGGCTGGATCACCAAATTCGTGGACGGCAACGACTTCCTCAACCGCGAAATCTTCGCCGCTCAGAAAGCCAATGGCGTGAGCCAGAAGATCGTCGGCTTCGAGATGATCGACCGTGGCATTCCGCGCAACGGCTACGAAGTGTGCGACGCCGAAGGCAACTGCATCGGCATGGTGCGCTCGGGCAGCCCCTCACCCTCGACGGGCAAGAACATCGGCACCGCCCTGGTGAAGAAAGCCTTCAGCAAGAAGGACACCGAAATCTTCATCAAGATCCGCAACAAGCTCGTCAAGGCCGTTGTGGTGAAGATGCCGTTCCTGGCGTAAGGCATATAGCTTTGAGTATTTACAGAAAGTCGCCCCTTTTGGAGCGACTTTTTTGTTGCAACTACTTTTCAAACCCAAAAACATCGTAACTTTGCAGCGTCAACCCACCGAAGCCCCTTGACGGGACAGTGGGTGGGTGACTGACATATTGAGAAGACGTTAGACTGACGTTTTATCTGCGGCTTGTTCGAATCTCGCAAATTCATCCGCCACACGATAAGGCAATGGCTGACGTCCATGGCATCGATGACACCTTATTTATATATTGTGTCATCGTAAGCGTGGGCTTCGGTATTGCTTATCTTTGGCGGAGAGGCAATGCGAGAGCCTGAACAAGCGGGATAAGCAAGGACAGGATTCCCGCGATTTTTCTTTATGTTCCAACCAGACTTGACAACAAACACGGCATCGGGGAGTCTGCCGTACAAGAAAAGCGGGCGACTTAGCCATGAACGAAATCCATTTCGGCAAGATGATTCATGCAGAATTGCGCAGACAGCGCTACAGCGTGGCGTGGTTTGCTAAGGAAATGGGCATCGACCGCAGCAACATGTACAAACTGCTTGAACGGCAACATCTGAATTCGGAATTCATCTTGCGGGCTGGCAAACTCCTCAACCATGACTTTTTCGGCGATGCATCGAAAGTTTTCCTTGAAAAAACGGATAGCTGTCTGATGACCACAGAGGATTTGTAGTAAAACCAACGACTAATTGCAGTAAAAATAACGACAATTAAAAACCAAAACATCGTCAGATTAGTAGTTTCTTTGCATGTTCAAAACATATTACAATAAACTGTATTAAAAAATCAAATGTAAAATGAAAAAACTATGTACTTTACTTATGGTGACAGCCATGATGTTTGTTGGCAGCCAATTGTCAGCACAAACGAATGTTTACCTGAATTTGAGCGGCGTTGTTCCTACAGGTGATTTTGCCGAAGGCGATGAAAACGAATGGGGATTGATGACTGAAGACAATGAAGGAGGTGCAGGACTTGGTTTCAATGCTGGCCTCAAATTCAACATTGCCACGGGTGTGAATGGTTTGAGAGCCATGATTACAATGGACGCTATTTACAATGGCCTTAACTCAGATTTGCAAGATGCTTTTGAAGATGCCATAGACAGTGGTGAAGACAACTTTAAGGATTACTCTCTTACGAAGCCTCGTTACGTCAATATCCCTGTAATGGCAGGCGTAAACTACACCTATGAATTCAACAACAAGTTTGGCCTTTTCGCTGAAGGTGGATTAGGCCCAGATTTGCACATCGTAACTAAATCTGAAGAATACAGAGAAAATGCTAGTGCCAAAACAACCTCAACAATTGAATATAAGCCGCAATTGTCTTTGGCATACCAGTTGGGTGCAGGTGTCGAAATCAACAAACGTTTCATTATGGGATTAAGTTTCTATAACCTTGGTAGCGCCAAAGTGAAAGGAGAAGAGTCATACAAGGTAAAATACACAAATGGAGGAAGTGCCTCCAACTCCGCAAAGTTTTCACTCAAACGCATTACGCCAACAATGATTATGTTGCGCGTTGGCTTTAAACTCTAAGCATTAAGTTTGTAACAAGATAATAATTGAAGAAAGGCCGCATACCTTTTTGCGGCCTTTTTAATAAAACAAATCAAAGATGAACAGATCATACAAATCAATTTCCGTCATAACCATCTGCATGACAGTGGCACTATGCACAACAAGTTGCCTGAAGGACAACGAGTAAACCTTGGCTCTGCCAACTCCTATTTCCATTAATGGCATTCCCAGCGACTACTCAGCCACCGAAAACCCCTACATCCCAAACACCAACGCCATCATCCCCAACTACCAGTTTGAGGAAGAGGAAATCGAAGAAGATTTTCTTGTCTATCGCCTTGACATGACTGGCATCATGAATCCATACACCCACGAATGGCTCGACCTTTACGGAACTGGCCTTGCCGAACAAAACGTTTGGCTCTCGCTCGACGGCAATCCCAAAGGGCTTCTCGTCAAAAACCATTCGGAAGACGGCACCATTTCACGAAAGTTCGACCTTGTTTTCCTTGTGGACAACTCAGGCAGCATGAATGAAGAATCGGATGCCCTGACGCGCGATATCATCAGTTGGGCCAACAACCTGACCAATTCTGGAATTGATATCCAATTTGGATGCGTGGGATACTCTGAATACGGCTATGTAAATGGAGGTATCGACTTCAGCAACCAGACAGGGCTTAACACCTTTTTGAACTATGGTTCGGGAACATCAAGGACGCAGCATTTTGGCGGTATCAATGCCGAGACATTGGAGTATTATGCCGAGCGATATGGAGATGTCGATGGTGAATGCGGCATGATGGCACTTCGTTTCGCCAATGACTACTTTTCTTTCCGCAATGGAGCCAACAGGATTTACGTCAACTTCACCGACGAACCCAACCAACCCGATCATGTAAGCGGTTGGTCGGTGGAATACCTTAATCCAGCCAATGGCAACTGGACACCACAGCAAGGCACGGTCCACACCGTGTTTAGCGGCTCTCCCAATTTCACCAACCAAACAGGTTATGCAGAGAAACCCTGGCTCATGTCGGAATACACGGGAGGCACTGTGCTTTATGCCAGTTCCAACTTCTCAGGCGTTTCGCTCAACACTCTTCCTGTGACGGGTGCCATGCAACACTCCTACTCGATTTACTTCGTCGTACCCGAAACGATGAAAGACGGACAATATCATAGTTTGAAAGTAACCGTTCTTTCCCAAGACCAATCAGTGAGGGCCGAAAGGAACTTCTCTATCAGATTTGAATGACAATGAAAAGAAGACTTCCATCATTGACCCTCGCGCTGCTGTTGCTCATGCCTGCCGTGAACGCAGTCGCCCAACGTTTCATCGATAAGAACGAAATCGGCTTCCGCTATTGCTGGAATCATGCCGACCTTAACTATTCACACAAGATGTTCGACATCTACACCCATAAGGACTACTGGCAGAATGGTTTCGGCTTTTTTATCACCCATCGTGTCAGCGATAATTTCGCGATTCGCCCTGAAATCGATTTCATCGGTCGCGGAGCCAACCTGAAATTCGAGGTTATCTCCTATATAATGGATGCCAAATATGTGGATTTGCGCCTGCCGCTGATGGTTTCCTTCGCGCCCAATGCCGCCGTCAATCCCTACTTGTTTGTCGCGCCCGAACTTGGTATTGTTCGTGAAGGCGAAATCACATTCAAATCAGATCAAACAGGTAAACTTACAACCGACCTCGCCGAAGGCAACATTAGCCCATTCGATGTTGGTGTGTATGGCGGATTGGGGGTTGAGATTCCCATCAGCATCGACAATTTCCGTTTCTTGGTTGCAGCTGAAGCTGGCTACAACTTAGGATTGCTCAACACATTTTCTGAAGATGAACTCGATGGCGATGCCATTGTACTGAATCCATCGGCTTATACTTTCACGCCTGAAGGTTCACGCAACAATCGCGGTATAGAAGTAGCTATGACCATAACCCTACCTTTGACTAACTTCAGTTTGATTCCCAAGCCCAAACCACGTCCTAAAGTTGTGGAACGCATCATAGAGCCAGAACCAGAGCCTGAAGTTGAGGTCTTTGAATACGAAATCAAGGACTGCTACTCATTTGAAGAAATGTATGCCTTTGTGAAATCTGGATTCGACGTCAGCGACAAGCGCATCTGCGTGTTTGACATGAAGTTCCAATTCGGTTCTGCAAAACTGCTCCGTTCCTCGGAAAAGTATCTTGACAATGTGGTTGGGATGATGAAAGCCTACCCAAGGATGCGCATCACCATCAATGGACATACCGACAACATCGGCTCTGAAGAGACAAACCAAACGCTTTCAGAAAAAAGAGCCCAATCCGTATTTGATTATTTAGTCAGGCATGGGATTGACGCCAATCGTATGTCATGCCATGGCTACGGCCTGCGCTATCCCATCGACACTAACGCCACCGAAGCCAGACGCGCCAAAAACCGTCGCGTCGAGATTGAAGTGACGAGAATAAGATAAACAAGAAACCAATCCTAAGCATTTAAATTCAATATCATGAAGAAATCAAGACTTTTCATTTGCATCATGCTCGGCGCATTGTGCTTTACCATATTGAGTTGCAACAAGCATGATGACGATGATTGGGGCGGCAATAGTGGTGGAAACATCTGGAACCCCACGGTCGTCGATGGGAGACTTCCGGGATTGTTCTCCGTTAGCTCAGACCAGCAAGTCCAATTCTCTCAAGGCAACTTGCAATACCAAGCATCCACCAACACTTGGCGTTTTGCCGAACATCAATGGGATTATGTAGGAAGTCAAAAATCCGTCTACGTTGAAGGTGATGAGGGAACAGGGTTCTATATTGAAAAAATTGGAGGCACCGTTATCAACAGCGACAATAGCGAAATTTCCCCAACCTATAACGGTTGGATAGACCTTTTCGGATGGGGTACCAGCGGCTGGAACAACGGAAACACTTACAACCGTCCATGGGATTCCGACAATAGCGATGGTAGCTTGTATGGCCCTTCAGGCCGATTCAACCTTACTGACGACTATGCAAATGCCGAATGGGGGCATAATGCCATTAGCAATGGAGGAAACCGAGAAGATTATTGTAGGACCCTTACAAAAGAAGAATGGGAATACCTTCTCGAATCCCGTACCACATCTTCAGGCATCCGTTTTGCCAAGGCGAAAGTAAATGGGTATTGTTAATCTAATATAGGAAATAATATGTATCTTTGCGGCTTGAACCAATATTGTAAATACCATGGATTGTCCAAAGTGCAAAAGTGCCCGCTACACGAAGAACGGTGTGGTTGGCGGAAGGCAAAGATACAAG
>JAFUAA010000009.1 GCA_017460915.1 Bacteroidales bacterium
GCACTTGTATCTTTGCCTTCCGCCAACCACACCGTTCTTCGTGTAGCGGGCACTTTTGCACTTTGGACAATCCATGGTATTTACAATATTGGTTCAAGCCGCAAAGATACATATTATTTCCTATATTAGATTAACAATACCTGTAAAACAATGTATGCCTTCAACAGTTGTAAAGTCTGTTTCAGGTAGTCAGTGCGATGCTCTTCTAGAGCAGGCTAAGAACAATGGAGTGAATACAGATGGCATTGTGCCGCCCGATTATTATTTGAAAGTGCCTGAAGGATGTATTATCTTTGAATACAAAGATGCTCTGACAAGTGCCAAGGTCAAAGAATCAAGAAACGCCGAAAAGTTATTTGCAGACATAAAAAGGATTTTTTTTGAGAACGATATGGGAAGTCATAAAGGGGTTACTCAGTTACTTGATAGCGCAAAAGCCATCCAAGAAGGAGCGTTCTTCTTTGACAATCTTGAAAATGGTTCCATCATTTATCCAGTATTGGTTGTCGACAACCCCGTTTACTCAATGCGCGGAATGCATACCATATTGGAATATATGATGCGCGACGAGTGTAAAAGAAGAGGCTTGCGCTCAGAAACAATCAAATCAGACCTCTCGTTTTGATGGATGTAGCCACATTGAAACTATATTCCGATTATCTCAATTCTAATGGGTTGACCACTACCTTTGAGCAGTATTACCAACATATAAACCTCAATGGAGCCATGGCGAAGAACGATCCTTTTGAAATGCTTATTTCTTTTACCGAGTTCATGAGAGACAAGGAAATCGGTGATAAGCATAAAATGTTTAATCGTTTGTTACGGGAGGCCGCTCCGCTGTTGAGACAGTATAATTGAGGTTGATGAGATATAACCGTTATCCGTACTATCGTGTTTACCAAGGAGGGAAAGACCGAGGATATAAAAGTTAGAGCCCCTGTTTGGCATTCCTGTACCTTTTGTATAGGCCTTGTAGCTGTCCCGTAATCATTACCATCACGTCGGCGAACGAAATCGATTCTTTCCACTGGATCTTCTTCGGGAACACTTCCCAACGCTTCAGGCGCGCTTCATCAGTGCAAAAGTCGTCAGTGAAGAGTTGTGGATTGGGGTTATAAGCCAACTCACGATTGTCGAAGGTGGCTTTAATGGTCTCGTACAGCATTTCGTCGTCAAGCTCCTTGGTGGTGAGAATCTGGTAGCAATCGAAGAAGTCCTTCATGCGGCTGTTGTTGACATCGCGCTCCACCCTGGCGTGGAACTTCTCGGCAACAACATCAGATTGAGCGACTTGGTCTTGACCGACTTGCCGTAGTTCTTGGTAGGTTTTGTCATTCTATTGCAATTTCAAGGTAGTTATTCATCACTTTTGTAAGGCGCAGCTTTTGGGCGTATTCGGAGAGGCGGCTGAGGTTGCGTTCCTTCAGGCGGGCGTAGCTTCGGATTACCTCAGCGCACACGTCCAGCCCAACTTTGTTGCGGTATTTGACGGCATCGCACACGCTGCGCTCCAAATCGGTGATACGCACCTGAAAGCCAGAGATCTCTTTCTGCTCGATGCCGAACTCCATGTTTTCTTTCTTCCAATAATAGAGGTTGATGGGCAGCTCTTCGGGGAGTACCACCTTCCGCTTGGCTTCGATGGCGATGCAAAAGGCGGGTGGAATGGTGGTGCAAAGTTGATGGTGCATCCATGCGGTGTAAAGGCAGACGATGCCACCGGGCACGATGCGCTCCACATCAATCATGGTGTTGAGCATGGCCGTCGGCTCGGCATACACGCCATGACGTAGGCGCACTATGTCGCCTTTGCTGACGGCTCTAAGCAGCCGCTCATACTCGGCTCTTCCTTCCAAATCCTTTGTGGAGATGACGCCTCCTTTAGTCGCTATTTGTTCAGAGACTGTTTCCATATATAACCTTTTTTCAGTTGCAAAAGTAGTACAATTTTCTTTAATTTCGTTACTTTTGAACGGAGAATTTTAATAATCTCCGTAAGAAATACATATTTTTCACAGAAAAAGGGATTACGGAATCTGTCAGTCGGCACTTTTTTGAAAAAGTAAATCAATTATTGAAAAAAAACGTATCTTTGCACCCGAAAAACCAAGCCGCACCACCGCTGAGATGAAGACAATGCGTTGACATCGAGGCCCATGCGGGAATCATAATCATCTAATCCAGAGGAGGTTCAAATGGAAAGGAGAATAGGCACCGTCCTTATTTATGTGGAAAACCGCGAAGCCGCACCCGAGGTGAACGCGGTGCTTTCCCGTCACGCGGGCATCATCATCTGCCGCCAAGGCTTTCCGCGAGAGCATTACAGCCTCATTTCCGTCATCTTCGAAGGCACAACAGACGAAATCGGTTCCCTCACAGGCCAGTTGGGACGCATCAACGGCATCGAGGTGAAGTCGGCACTGCTGAAAAGTACGGCTCTTCGACAAGCTCAGGGGTCTTTGCTTTAATTAGAAGTTAAGGGTGCCTGAGCCTGTCGAAGGCCCCGTGCCAATAATCAATCAACAACTTAAAACTGTAAACTATCAACTGTAAACTGATATGCAATTCCATCCCGAAAAATGTCGTATCCCCGACGAGCCTAACCGCCCGTTCATCTCATCGGAAGAGATTTGGGACTACATCAACAACACCAAAAGCACGCCCGAGCGTGTGCGCGAAATCATCCAAAAGTCGCTCGACAAGAACCGCCTGACGATGGAAGAGACCGCCGTCCTGGTCAACACCACCGACCCCGCTTTGGTTGAGGAGATCAAGGAAGGCGCCCGCGAGCTGAAACGCCGCATCTATGGCAACCGCATTGTGCTGTTCGCCCCGCTGTATGTGGGCAACTATTGCGTCAACAACTGCAAATACTGTGGTTTCCGCTCGTCGAACAAGGAGCAAGTTCGTACCACTTTGACTGATGAAGAACTCGTCCGCAATGTGGAGGCTTTGGAGGACGACGGCCAGAAACGCCTCATTCTCGTCTACGGTGAGTCGCCGAAGTACTCGCCGGAGTACATCGCCCACACCGTGAAGGTGACCTACGCCACCAAGAAAGGCAAGGGCAGCATCCGCCGCGTCAACATCAATGCTGCGCCGCTCGACGTGGAAGGCTTCCGCACCGTGAAGGAAGCGGGCATCGGGACCTACCAGATTTTCCAGGAGACCTATTGCCCCGAGGTTTACAACGACTATCACCCTGCTAACACGAAGAAAGGCGACTACAACTACCGTCTCACCGCCATGGACCGCGCCCAGGAAGCCGGCATCGACGACAACGGTCTCGGTATCCTCTTCGGCCTTTACGATTGGCGCTATGAGGTGTTGGCCATGATTCGCCACACCAACCACCTTGAGGCTTGCTTCAACGTGGGTCCGCACACCATCTCGTTCCCGCGCATCAAGGACGCTTCGGGCCTCAACATCGACACGAAGTATTTCGTTGACGACGAGACCTTTGAGAAGATTATCGCCATCTTCCGTCTGGCCGTGCCTTACACGGGTATGATTCTGACCGCCCGTGAGGACGCCGCCTTCCGCGCCAAGGCCATCGAATACGGCATCTCGCAAATCGACGGCGGCACCAACCTTCAGATTGGCGACTACAAATACCACCACGAGGAAGAGGAGAAGAACAGCGACAAGCAGGAAGACCAAAACCTGCACCGCGAGCAGTTCAAGATCGGCGACGACCGCACCTTGGGCGACATCATCGACAAGCTCCTCGACCACGATTTCATCCCGAGTTTCTGCACGGCTTGCTATCGCCTTGGCAGAACGGGCGAGCACTTCATGGAATTCAGCGTGCCGGGCTTCATCAAGCGCTACTGCACGCCCAACGCCATTCTCACCTTGACGGAATACCTCGTCGACTACGCCACGCCCGAAGTCGCTGCCAAGGGCTGGAAGTGCATCGAGAACAACTTCAAAAATGTCGACCCGAAGTTCCTCGACGAGCTGAAGAGCCGCATCGAGCGCATCAAGAATGGCGAACGCGACCTTTATTTCTAAAACCTGAGGGCTCTGAGCTTGTCGAAGGGCCGATTCAAGTCAAACCGGGCCCTTCGACAGGCTCAGGACCCCTTAAGTTCACCAATTAAGATTATTAGATAGCGAAAAGCCTTTCACCGATATGGCGGAGGGCTTTTCTTTTGGAGCTATTCTTGTCGTCGCTTTGCGTCATTGCGAGGAGGAACGACGAAGCAATCTAGAAAATAGGCTTTTGACCTGGACAGCTTCGTTCCTCGAAGTGACGCGAAGCGTGTCCAAAGCAATCCCAATCAAAGGTTATCCTTGAAATACTGCGTAATCTTGGTAATCAAATGCGCCCTGTCCATGCCGTAGACGTTGTGGTCGTGGCCGGGATAGACGAAGTAATCCAGTTGCTTGCCGTTGTGGATGCAGTTCTCGACGAAGACGAGGCTGTGCTGCCACATCACCACGGGGTCGGTGGTGCAGTGGATCATCAGAAGCTTGCCTTCCAGCTTGTCGGTCTTGTTCTCGAGGTTGGTCAGCTCGTAGCCTTCGGGGTTCTCTTCGGGCGTATCCATGTAGCGTTCGCCGTACATGATTTCGTAATACTTCCAATCCAGCACAGGGCCGCCGGCCACGCTCACCTTGAACACCTCGGGATGGTTGATTTTCAGCGAGGTGGACATGAAGCCACCATAGCTCCAGCCGTCGCTGCCGATGCGGTCGGCGTCGACGTAGGGCAGGGTCTTCAGCCACTCGATGCCCACCATCTGGTCACGCATCTCGAGCTGGCCGCACTGACGGTGGATGCACTGCTCGAAGGCCTCGCCACGGTCGGCAGAGCCACGGTTGTCGAGGGTGAAGACGAGGAAGCCTTCTTGGGCCAAATAATTCAGGTAGATGCCCGCACCCGCCGTCCAGGTGTCGGTGATGAGTTGGGCGTGAGGACCACCGTAAACGTAAACCACGACGGGATATTTCTTCGAAGCGTCGAAGTTGTAAGGCTTGATGAGGCGGGTGTAGAGCGTCTGTCCGTCCTCGGCTTTCAAGGTGCCCAATTCGGTCTTGCCGATGTAATAGTCTTTCAGCGGATTCTCCGCTTCAAACAAACGGCTGACGAACTTGCCCTTAGCGTCCATAACATCCACATTGTAAGGCACATCTGTGCTGCTATAGGAATCCAAGAAATATTTTCCGCTGCCCGAAGGGGTCACATCGTGGGTGCCGTGTTCCTTGGTGAGTTTGGTGACGCCGCCACTCTTGATGTCCATCATGTAGCAGTGGCGTTCAAGCGGGCTGACCTCGGTGGAGCGGTAGTAGATCTTGCTGCCGTCCTTCGAGAAGCCGTTGAAGTCGGTGATGACGAAATCGCCCTTGGTGAGTTGCTTCACCTGTTTCTTGCTGATAGTATAAAGATAGAGGTGGTAATAGCCGTCGCGTTGGGCTTTCCAGATGAACTGGTCGGGGTTGTTGGGGAGGAAGTAGGCGGGACCTTGCGGCTCCACATACTGCTCATCGCGGTCTTCGAAGATGGTCTGGATGAAGTCGCCCGTGATGGCACTGTATTCGTTGAATTTCAGGTGGTTTTGGCCGCGGTTCAAGATACCGATGTAGATGCGCTTGTTGTCAGGGTTCCAGGTGATGGCGGTGAGGTACTGCTCGGCGGGTTCGCCCGTCTTGATGACGATTTCCTTGCCCGTGGCGATGTTGTAGACGTGTAGCGTCACCTCGTGGCTCGTCATGCCGGCCATGGGGTATTTGATGGGCTTGGCCATGGCGATGCGCTCGGTGATGTCGACCAATGGGTAGTCGGTCACCATACGTTCGTCCATGCTGTAGTAGGCGAGGAGCTTGCCGTCGGGCGACCAGAAGATGCCGCCGTCGATGGCGAACTCGTTGCGGTGCACACTTTGGCCCGCCACCACGCCTTCGGGGTTGTCGGTAATCTGGATTTGTTGGTTGCCTTTGGTCACATAAAGGTCGTTGTCTATGGTATAGGCAACACTCAGAGAGGATTTGCAGACATTTTGGTTTTCAGCTCCTTGTGGGATGGAAGTGATGGGGTCGATGGATTTCTTTTTCAGGTCCATCTTGTTGAGGGCGATACCGTCGTTGCCCAAAGCGTAGAAATAGGCTTGGTAGTCGTTGATCCACGTCAGTTGCGGGATGCGTTTCAGGTCGTTCACGCCTTCGCCTTTGGTGTAGCTGTTCAGCTCGTCGACGGTGAGGAAAGTCGTTTCTTTCTTCGAAGTGGGGTTCATCGTGACGATTTCGTTGTCTTTCACTTTCATGAGGATGTCGGTGTTGCCGATCCACTTCAGTTGGTTGGGGCGTTGGGCATAGATGCTGCGGTTGTTGTAGGAAGCGTCCTCGGGGGTGAAGAGCTTCTTTTCTTGGGCCGTGGTGGGCAGCGTAAAAGCCACCAGGACGGCCAACGATAAGAGTCTGAAAATCTTCTTCATTTTGTTATGGATTTGATATTTGCGGCAAAATTAGGAAAATTATGTATATCTTTGCAGTCGGAACAAAAAGATAAGGTTATGACAGCAGTACAATATGAGGCTATGAATACGCAATTGTGGCAGAACATAGGTGCCATTGCCGATGACAAATCACTGATGAAAAGGCTTGCAAGATATGTCGCCAAGTTGAGGAAGGAAAAGGAACAGAAAGCAGCTTATGGCCATTACGACGACAAATGAAAAAACGCAAAGTCCCATATACTTAGAAGCTGTTTGAAAATGAGTAAAAAAGTGTTCTATGCGAACCAAAAAAGTTATATAAATAATTGATAATCAGTAGGTTAATTGGATATTTATTCGTATCTTTGTGGTTTCCAATCATTTAGACATGAATAGAGGATACCCAACTAACCTTACCGATTACGAGTGGCAAATATTGCAAAAAAATCTGGAACCCACGCCAAGAAAGAGAAA
>JAFUAA010000069.1 GCA_017460915.1 Bacteroidales bacterium
CACCATGGCCCGCGACTGGTACCGCCACCGCGACAAGGTGGACGAAAACAAGCGCTCGCCGTTGGTTTGCTGATATTTGCGCAATTCTCGTGTCACAGTTTTTCCAATCCGAAAAGAAAAAAATTGGCAATTCTCGTGTCGCAGTTTTTCGGCACGAAAACCAAAACGAAAGCAGCCCTGTAAGGGCGACATACCCATAAGCAGGCGACGTTAGTCCCTGCACAACTAAAAACTGACAACTGATGAACAAAGTAGCCCTAAAAACCATCGGCTTCGTCGAACAAAACGAAGTCAACGACCAATGGGTCCAACAGCAAGAGCAACCGGCCCAAAGAAGCCTGCCGGATGTCTATCTTGACGGCTCCCACTGGTTCAAGAGCATCGACCAGCAGAACGCCACTCTCGAAGAAACCCTCAACGACGATGAATCGGGATTGAGCTATACCACCAACCTCGACTTCACCGTGCGCACCGAGGAGGATATGGCCTTGGCCAAGAAATACGCCCGCCGCCCGCTGGTGATCAAGGCCGTTGCCGTGGATGGCACAACTTATTCCATCGGCACGAAGCAATACCCCGTGCGCATGGCCACACAGAACCGCTACGACGGGATGAACACCCGAGAAATGCAGATTTCCGCAACATTCCAGTCCAGGACCGGCGTGATGAATTGAGAAAAAACGAAAAAAAATTCGCCTGAAACGCTCTTTGAAACGAAAAAAGCCGTATATTTGCAGCGTCAAATCTTAGAAGCGGCACTGACCGCTGACCTGCAAAGTCGGCTTTTTTTTGTGCCCTCACCTTACTGAAAACAGAGTTATAACAGACTCGGACGAGCGCGGTAGCAGTAATGCCCGCGGGTTTTGCTTCTAAGAACCTGACAGCTCGTACCGGGTCTTTTGTTTAATGTCAAATCTTAGAAGAAATGGACAAACAGAAAACAACCCCCGCCGCAAGCGGCGCCCCCTTGGAAGGGGGAAAGGCAGCCGGAGAGACGGCAACAGGCAGGGACACATCGCACGTGTCCGCCAACAACACAACCAAATGGGGCTGGGGCCTTGTGGCCGTCGTGGGCCTATTCGTGGCCACCACGATAGAAGGCAGCCTCATCATCACCGCCGCAGGCACGGCGTTTTTCGGCCTCGGGGCATACCTCGGCGGCTACATGCAAGAAACCACCACCGGGAAAGGAGGCGCGCTATGAAACAGACGATGCCACGCGCCATGCGCAAACAACTGCGCCTCACCGAAGGCCGCCACCAAACGGAGCCAACGTGCGACAACTGCGGCCTGATGACCTTGGTCAGCTCGGGCAGCGGCACCCATCGCCGCTGCGACGCGATGGGCCTCTACATCCCCGACTGGGAGATGTTCCCCACATGCGCGCTGCACACGCGCCTCAACAAGACCTCGCGCCAGCTTGCCCGCCACGGTCTGCGCTGGGAGACCACCGTAATCGAGGAAGGAGGTGCGCTATGAAGAAACAAAGACCATTGTCGGAGAATCAATTGTACTTGTTTGTGAATGAGGTGAGCGAATATGTGCACAATCAGGCTCCAGGTAAGCCCGCCACCGAGTTCTTTGAATCTAACGAAGTGCCGCTGCGGAAGCTGGCGAGAAAGTTTCTTGGCAGGTACAAACACAAGCCGTGCGCCTACAACGAAGACACGCTGGTGGAAGACTTCATGCTGCACTACGGCGACCGTTGGGGAGCGAAGAAAGGAGGTGCACTATGATGACCAGACTCGAAGCCACCACCTTCATGGCGGAGTGGGTGAGCAACCTCGAAACGCAGCGCGAAGCCCTGCAAGTCCTCATCGACCAAGGCAAGCAGTTCATCACCGAATTGCAGGAAGGAGGGCTGGGAGATGAATAAGATGGTCATAGAGAACAGCCCCCACACGCTGAGATACCTCGATGTGAGTCAGGGCGAGAACTGCCCGTTGATGTCGGACTTGGAGTCGCTTCAGGAAATCCTTCCGACGGTGGTTATGGCTACGGTCGACGATGATTCGCTGGTGAGGGCTGGCATCGTGATAAGCTACACCATCAATTCGTTGCGCAAGATGTGGGACGAACTACAGAAAGGAGGCAGGCAATGAACCTGCGTATTATCGACTCAGAGAAAAGGGATGCATTCGAGGCTTCGTGGAAAAGGAGCAAACACAGGCATCCCCAAGGCGACATCGCCAAGTTCAACGCTTGCTTCTTCGCCAACCATTTCATCAGCGAATGTGGAGGCGAGTTGGGCGTGGAACGCTGCTACCTCGACTTCGACCAATGCCCAGGCTGCGGCCACCACAAGACCTGCGCCGTGCGCGGTCTGCGAATCAGCATCATCAACGCCATCGACTTCAGCGCGAAGCGTTTCCGCAAGCAGTTCAAGGAAGGAGGGACGGAAAATGAGTAGGACCTTAATCTCAAAACTGCCCGATTGCCCGAAAACGCTTGATTACCTGATCGTCAACGACGACGAATGCCCGTTGGTTTGGGACATCAACAGCCTGACGGAGGAACTGCCCAAACTGGTGACCGCCTCCGACGGCGGGAAAAACTTCGACCGCCTCATCCTGTCCATCAGTTGGGTGATAATCCATCTCCGCCAAATCTATGACGAAGTGAAACCATAGGGTTATATGACCTGAAGCCCCCGCTTCGCCTTCCACCATGCAAGCCTGCCGCATTGCGCGGTGGGCTTTTTTTTGTGTCATCTCCAACGCACTCTGCCACCGCATTTTGCCGAAAACGCTACACAAAAAGACATGCGCAAGTCGGAATTGAACATTGAGATTGTTCCTGAATCGCTGGCAGGGAAGTACGACCTACCGAAGCTTTCGGGCGGATATGCCACGCCACCTGAGCGGATGCTGCCGTTCAACATGGCAAAGACCGCGACGGATACCAATGCGGGCATCCATTTCTTCATTGATGATTACCAGTTTGAAAGGGTGTGGCGGTCGCCACGGCGTTACGCTGAACTACTACGGCCTTTCCCTTGCGTGTGTGCGCCCGATTTCAGCCTCTATGCCGAAATGCCCTTGGCGATGAAGATCTGGAATGTCTATCGCAGCCGGACAATAGCTGCATACTGGCAACAGATGGGCTTGAATGTGGTGCCAACATTCCAATGGGCCGAGCCGCGCACCTTCGATTTCTGCTTCGCCGGCATCGATCCGGGTGGGATGGTGGCCGTCAGCACCCTTGGGGCGGCCAAAAGTCGGTTTTCGCGCCAGATGTGGCAAGCCGGCATGAGGGAAGCCATCCGCCAGTTGCATCCGACCACCATATTATTGTACGGCTCGCCGATTGACTTTGATTTCGGCGACATTCGCATAGTGCGCTACGAGAACGAAACCATCAAAAGATTAAGGCATTATGGGCGGTAGGGGAGCAATAGCAAGAGGCGGCAAAGGTGGTGGTGGAAGTGGGGGCGGCGGTGGTGGAGAAAAGAAAGCATCACGCACAAAGTCTGAAATTGGCAAGCGTCGTGACAGGCTAATCGCACAATGCAAACAGTCTGTACCTAACAAGTTCAAGGTGCAAATAAAGGATGAATACGGACGTAAAAAGCAAATCACCGTACATGTGCAAGATAAAGACTATAAGCATCTTGCCAATGACGCAATGGACAAGAAAGCAATTCAGGAGTCTAAGATGAAGAAACTAGGTGTGCAGATGAAAAACTCTTATTACAAGAAAACATCTGCATGTTACAAGCCAAGAAAAGACAAAATAGATCGATTCTATTATCTCAAAACAAAAAACAGGAAACTCTATTTCAATATAGCGAGATACAAGCAAAAAAGAAAAAACGGCGGATATTATTACACTTATCGTTTACATGCCATTACAAAGAATTGCAGATAAGAAAAGGAGGGAAAAGAAAAGTGGGCTCAGATACCCGTATCTTACTTCCCTCCTTGAAAACCGCGAGAATCTGTAGGTCATTACAACCAGGCGACCCTTTGGCCGTAGTTTCCTCGTTCGGATGAACGACGGTGCAAAACTACACAAAATAATTGTCACTTCACCCCATTCGGGGCAGGATATTTTTGCTCACGAACCAAAAACCAAAATTTTTTTGCCATGAGCAAACGCACCAACTTGCTTTACAAGATCTTCATGTCGCAATGGATGCTCGACCCGCAGACGGCCCATGCCGCCTCGCTCGTGCTCCGCGACATGATTGGCGCGGCACGGCTGAAGGCCAAATACGGTGTCATGGAATACGACGAAGGCGATGACGACGACAGCCGCCCCACCGACTACTACCACTACTACCTCACGCACCGCGACAACGCGGCCATCCCCGAAGGAAAATATGTGAGCGTGGTCCGACTGGAAGGCGTGATGACGCGCGACGATGCCTGGTGCCAGCCCGGCACCCGAAGCCTCGCCGACTGGCTCAAGAAAGGCGATGCCGACCAGCGTGTGCTGGCCACCATCCTCCTGACCGACTCGGGCGGCGGCGCAGCCGACAGCGTGCGCCCGTTGGCCGATGCCATCACCGACTGCAAAAAGCCGGTGCTGGCCTACTGCGACGGCTACATGTGCAGCGCGGCCTACTATGCCGCCTCCTACTGCGGCCACATCATGGCCAACGACCCGCGCTCGATGGTGGGCTGCATCGGCACGATGATCCAGCTGGCCGACTATCCCG
>JAFUAA010000010.1 GCA_017460915.1 Bacteroidales bacterium
CACTTGTATCTTTGCCTTCCGACAACCACACCGTTCTTCGTGTAGCGGGCACTTTTGCACTTTGGACAATCCATGGTATTTACAATATTGGTTCAAGCCGCAAAGATACATATTATTTCCTATATTAGATTAACAATACCAATTATGAATATTTGGATTATATATCTCATCATCACCGTCATTCTTTTGGCGACAGAATTGCTGTATTTTCGAGTTGCCGATAAGTTAAATATCATTGACAAGCCCAACCAACGCTCGTCGCATACGCATATCACCTTGCGGGGCGGCGGTATCATTTTCCTGTTTGGCGCATGGTTGTGGGCTGCTTTTTTCGGGTTGCAATATCCTTGGTTCATGGTCGGCCTGACGTTGATTTCGTTGGTCAGCTTTGCCGATGACGTACATTCCGTGCCCAACTGGGCGCGACTCCTCGTACAGTTCTCATCTATGTTCTTGATATTCCATGAATTGGGCATCCTGCAATGGAACATGTGGTGGGCGGTACTCATCGCATGGATTGTCTGTGTAGGAATCACCAACGCCTACAACTTCATGGACGGTATCAACGGCATCACGGGAGCCTATTCTCTCGCCGTGCTGCTGCCGCTTATTTACGTCAACTGCAAGACGCCTTTCGTCGATATGCCTTTCCTCATTGTGACGGGATTGGCGGTGCTGGTCTTTTGTTTCTTCAATTTCAGGAAAAAGGCCAAATGTTTCGCTGGCGACGTGGGGGGCATCGGTATGGCATTCATCCTCATCTTCGCAGTGGGCAAATTGATGGTCGTGGAGAACGACCTCACCTATATTGTCTTCTTCACCCTTTATGGTGTGGACACGGTGCTCACCATCTGCCACCGCATCATGCTGCACGAACACCTTGGCGAGGCGCACCGCAAGCATGCCTACCAGATTATGGCCAACGAATTGAAGATGCCGCACACTTTGATATCGGCTGTTTATATGCTGATGCAACTCGCCATCTCCTTTGGGATGATATTGCTCCCAATGAAACATTGGGTCTATATGTGCATCGTGTTTGTCATCTTTGGCAGTGCCTATCTGTTGTTCATGCGGAAGTATTACCATCTGCATGCAGAGTACCTTAAATCCAAGGAAAATGAAAATCACCCAACAGCTTCTTGACACCTTGACAGAACAAGCCAAGGCCTCGCCTCGCCTAAGGATGAACTACGACTTGCGCAATTCCGACAGGGACCAGTCGCAACGCATGCTGAATGCCATAGAGCCGGGTACCCAGGTGCCCGTTCACCGTCATCCGAAGACTTCGGAGACCATCATCATCCTTCGCGGCCATGCCAGGGAAGTGTTCTTTGATGCCACAGGACGTGTCGTGGAGGAGACCGTCGACCTCAAACCAGGAGGCGAGTGTGTCGCCATCAATGTTCCCTTGGGTCGTTGGCACACCATCCACCCTTTGGAGTCGGGGACGGTGATACTGGAGATGAAGGAAGGGGCTTATGAGCCGATGCGTGAAGAGGATGTTATTTAATTTGGCCAATAGATGTGAACAAATGATTTTCTGCACGGTGCTGGGGAAGAAGATGGAGTATGCGGGGGAGAGGATTTAGTTGGGAATTGATAATTGAAAATTGATAGTTGATAATTGGGGATTTGAGTGTGGGGAAGTTGTTTTTTGAGGACAACAAATGCTTTGCATTCAGCGCAGCTAAATCTTACATAAATCTATCATAACTGTTGATAGATATGTGCGCCAGACGACATTCTCGTGGGACGCGAAAACAGACAGACGATATTTGAAGAAAGAATACTTGAATAGGGCCTGGGGGATTTTTGGTCGTGACTATGATCTAAATTAAAAAATAACTACTTTTGCAGCGTTATATAAGACTATTTGGAATATGGATTTGAAATTAAATGAAATATATTTGTCGGGTTATAAATCCATTGGTGACGAACAAAGGATTCCGATTAATGATGATGTAACGGTGCTGTTGGGAGCCAATGGCGTTGGCAAGAGTAATATCATTTCATTTTTTCACATGTTGGGCTATGCCATCACAGGCTCTTTGCAGAATTATGTGGCTGAGCACGGCTTTGCCAATACTTTTTTGCACTACGGATCGAAACAAACCCCTTCATTGTCTGCAAAACTTGTGTTTTCTGACAAAAATAGTCGAGATGAATATTTCTTCCGATTGACACATGCCTCTGGTGATGTCTTGATTTATACAGAGGAAACTCTGAAAATACTACAAGACAATAAAAAATTCAAGAAACCTTTCACCATCACAATGGATGTGGGGCGAAAGGAATCTCAATTGATAGAGCAATCAGGTAAAGACAAGCCATTCAAAAATATGGTTCAGTTTGTCCTTTCATTATTGAAAGGTTGCCAATATTTCCAGTTTCATGATACAAGTTCAAAGTCTGAAATAAAGCAACATACACATGTGGCTAATAATCGCTCGTTGCGTTCTGATGCAGGTAATTTGTCTGCTTTTCTGTATGGGATAAAGACCAAGAAGGATGGTAAAGCCTATTATGACAGAATTGTCAGATATATTAGACAGGTGTTCCCACAGTTTGATGACTTTGTGATGTTGCCAACAGTGCAAAACGACAATTATGTGAATTTGGATTGGCGTGAAAAGGGCAATGACAATATTTTTGGTGCACATCAGATTTCTGATGGTACATTACGTTTTATGGCGTTAGTTACACTATTGCTTCAACCAGAAAACACTTTGCCACCAATCATTGTGTTGGACGAACCTGAATTAGGGCTTCATCCTACGGCGATAGACATCTTGGCGGGAATGATTAAAAAAGCAAGTGTGTATTCCCAAATTATTGTTGCTACGCAATCTCCTCGCTTGATTGATGCTTTTGCTGCCGACAAAATTGTGGTTGTAGAACGCGACAACAAAAGCAAATCATCTGTGTTCAAAAAATTAGACGAGGAAACGCTGAAGGATTGGCTGGAAAACTATACGACTAGCGAATTGTGGGATAAAAACATCATAGGAGGCCGCCCATGAAACGTCTTCATATCATTGCCGAGGGGCAAACCGAAGAATCGTTTGTAAGAAGAACGTTGGTTGATCAATTGGGGGCATATCAGGTCTCTGCTGATGTCAGATGTGTCCTAACAAGTAAGAATAAGCACAGAAAAGACGTTTTATACCGTGGAGGAATGACAAATTATGCAAAAGCCAAGTATGACATTTTACAGTGGATAAAGGAAGAGAAGAACAATAAAGATGTCTATTTCACCACCATGTTCGACTATTATGCTTTGCCTGATGATTTTCCAGGTTATTCTGATGCCAAAAAACAGGTTGATCCATACAAGAAAGTGAGAATGGTAGAAGAGGCTTTTGCCATAGATATTAGTGACCGCCGCTTTATTCCATACATCCAATTGCACGAATTTGAATCTTTGCTTTTCTCTTCGCCCCAAAGCTTTATGATCGAGTTCTTTGACAAACCGGATGGAATCATAGAATTAGAGAAGATATTGGAGGAAAAACACAATCCAGAATTGATAAATGACGGTCAAGAAACAGTTCCTTCGAAAAGAATTATCAATATTTTCCCCACATACGCAGACAATAAGGCCGCCATTGGTTCAATGATAGCGCAGGAAATAGGTTTGGAAAAACTCAGGCAATCTTGTAGTCATTTTGGTGAATGGTTGTCAAGATTGGAAAGGCTAGACGTCAACCCTTAGGGGGGGGGATGCATTGTCTTTATAGAAAAGCCTATTCTAGGGTAAAGCGGTCTCTGACTTCGGTTGGGACTTCCAATCATACTTTTCCCTATCTTTGCAACCAATAAACATCATAACTATGTCCTACAAACCAAAAAATCGCATCTACCTCTGCCTGGCTCACATGAGCGAGGCAGGATTCGAACAGAAATACATCCAGGAGGCGTTTACCACCAATTGGGTGGCTCCGTTGGGGCCGAATGTATATGGGTTCGAGAAAGACTTGGAGGATTTTGTAGGTACACAAAAACATATCGCTGCGCTTTCGTCTTGCACGGCGGCTTTGCATCTGGCGCTTCTACAGTTGGGCGTAGAGGAAGGAGACGAGGTGCTGTGTCAGACCTTTTCTTTTTGCGCCTCGACGCATCCCATCACTTATTGCGGTGCCCAGCCAGTCTTCATCGACAGTGAACCCAACACTTGGAATATTGACCCGATGCTGCTCGAAATGGCCATCAACGACCGTGCCCGTATTACGGGTAAGAAACCCAAGGCCATTATCGTTGTCGATCTCTATGGTATGCCCGCCAATTGGGAGGCCTTGGAATCCTTAGGCGAAAAATACAATATCCCCATCATCGAAGATGCCGCCAATGCCCTGGGGTCCTACTATAATGGAGTGCCCTGCGGTGCATTCGGTACGTTGGCCACCTTTTCGTTCAACGGCAACAAAATCATCACTACTAGTGGGGGGGGGGCACTCGTTTGCAGCGATGAGGGAACCAAGAGACAAGCCGTTTTCCTCGCCACCCAAGCTCGCGAAAACGCCCCTTACTACCAGCACGAAATCATCGGCTACAACTACCGCCTGTCGAACATCAGTGCAGGCATTGGTCGTGGACAGATGACCGTGCTTGGCGACCATGTGCGCCACCACAAGCATGTGCATGAGCTTTACCAACGGCTGCTGGTTTCGGTGGAGGGCATTGAGGTGAAGGACAACCCTTCCGACAAATATGACAGCAATTTTTGGCTGACGACTATCTTGATGGCGCCATCGGTCAAGATAAAGGGACAGGACAGCGAGCGTCGGATTTATTCCGACTGCGAGCCCAACGACAACGTGGAGGCTTTGCGTGTCTGGCTCGACCAAGCTGGTATTGAGGCCCGTCCCCTTTGGAAGCCGATGCACAAGCAACCGGTCTATAAGGCCGCTCCCGCCTATGTGAACGGCGTTTCGGAATCCCTCTTCAAGGTGGGCATGTGCCTGCCCTCAGGGTCTTATGTCAGCGACGAGGACGTGAAATATATCGTGGATTGCATCAAGGAAGCGATTGTCTGACTTGTAGAGATGCAATGCTTGCGTCTCCCAACACAAGATTCCAAAAACAGCGGATTCGGCCTCGGTCGGGTCCGTTTTTTGTTTTTCACCTTTGTGAGATTTTTATTCTCGCCCAATCGCTTTATTTCATACCTTTGCAGAATCTTTGCGGCGCATCGTCATTGTGCGTCACGAGAGAACGTTTTTGCCATGAGAGAATTTATCATAACAACAAGAATATCAATTAAATAAATCAACATGGAAGAAAAAAGGAGACTCTTTGAGGAATTTCCGCCCGTGACCACTGAACAGTGGGAAGCGGTCATCGAGAAGGACCTTAAAGGGGCAGATTACAACAAAAAGCTGGTTTGGCGCACGGCCGAAGGCTTCAACGTGAGGCCCTACTACCGCGCTGAGAACCTGGCCAACATCCCTTGGACGGGTCAGCAACCCGACGAGTTCCCGTATGTCCGTGGCAACAAACCCGAAGGCAACGCGTGGCTCATCCGCCAGGACATCACCGTGAAGGAGGTGCGCGAGGCCAACAAGGTAGCTCTCAACGCCATCAGCCGTGGGGCCAACAGCATCGGCTTCAAGCTGGAGATGGACAAAGCCTACGACGCCATGGAAATCGCCACGCTGCTCAACGGCATCGACCAGAAAGCCGTGGAAATCAACCTGTTCAACAACAAGTATCACCTCCCGCTATTAGAGATGATGTCGAAGGTGCCGGGCATCAAGGGTTCCATCAACTACGACCCGCTGACGCGTTACTTGCGTCGTGGCACTTGGTATGTGAGCGAGGCCACCGACATGGAGCTAGCTTACATCATGGTGAAGGCCGAAATGCCTGATTTCCAGACCATCGGTGTCAACGGTCACGTGTTCACCAACGCTGGCTCGACCATCGTGCAGGAGATGGCCTTTGCCCTTTCGGTGGGTGCCGAATACCTCGACAAACTCACCGAAAAAGGGCTCACCGTCGACGAGATTGCGTCCAAGATGCGTTTCAACCTCGCCGTGGGGCAGAACTACTTCATGGAAATGGCCAAGATGCGTGCCTACCGCCTGCTTTGGGCCAACATCCTGAAAGCCTACGGCGCCAAGGAAGAGAACGCCAAGATGCACATTCACGCCACCAACGCCGAGCTGGGCATGAGTTTGTATGATGCCTACGTCAATATGCTGCGCACGACGAGCGGCACGATGTCGGCCGTTTTGGGCGGTGTGGATTCGTTCACGGTGATGCCGTTCGACGCACCGTTCGAACTGCCCACCGACTTCGCCGACCGTATCGCCCGCAACCAGCAGCTCATCCTCAGGGAAGAGGCTCACTTCGACAAGGTGGCCGACCCTGCCGCAGGTTCCTATTACATTGAGAACCTTACCGAGGGTTTGGCCACGGCCGCTTGGGACTTGTTCAACAAGATCCAGGACGAAGGCGGCTATCTCGAAGCCGTCCGCAAAGGCATGATCCAAGGCCTCATCAAGGAAAGCGCCACCAAGAAGTTCAGCAACGTGGCCACGCGCCGCGAGACCATCCTCGGCACCAACCAGTTCCCGAATTTCACCGAAACGATGAAATTCACGCCCGAGGCTTGGGTCTTTGAGGCCGACAACCGTCGCGACGAAAAGGCCGAAATCGAGACCATCGTCACCTTCCGCGCGGCCCAGCAGTTCGAGAAGCTGCGCTATGCCACCGACGTGTATTCGCAAGACCACAAGCGCCCCGTCGCCTGGATGTTCACCTATGGCAACCTCGCCATGCGCAAGGCCCGCGCCAACTTCGCCTCCAACTTCTTCGCCTGCGCCGGCTTCCAAGTCGTCGACAACCCAGGCTTCAAGACCTTGGACGAAGGCATTGCTGCCGCCCGCGAGGTGAAACCCGAAATTTTGGTCATCTGCTCCTCCGACGAGGAATACGGTGAAGGCAATGCCCTCCAAATCTTCGAAGCCTTGAAGAACGAGACCATCGTGGTGTTGGCCGGAAACCCCGAAGGCACCGCCGATATCCTCAAAGAGGCTGGCTTGAAGTATTTCATCCATGTGAAGAGCAACGTGCTCGAAACCTTGCAGGACTTCCAAAAGCAATTAGGTATAACTAAATGATGAAAGGAGCATAGAAAATGAAACCCAACTATAAAGACATCAATATCAACGCTATACCTAGGCACAGCGGCTTGATTCTGCCCAACGGCGAGCCTTGGGAGACCTCCGAGCACATCATGGTGAAGCCCGCTTATACCGAGAAAGACCTGGAAGGCATGGAACACCTCAACTATGCCGCAGGTATCGCCCCCTTCCTCCGTGGACCTTATTCGACGATGTATGTGATGCGTCCTTGGACCATCCGTCAATACGCTGGTTTCTCCACGGCTGAAGAGTCCAACGCCTTCTACCGCCGTAACATCGCGGCTGGTCAGAAGGGTCTGTCCGTGGCTTTCGACTTGGCCACCCACCGTGGCTACGACGCCGACCACGAGCGCGTCATGGGCGATGTGGGTAAGGCTGGCGTGAGCATCTGCTCCGTCGAGGATATGAAGGTCTTGTTCGACCAGATTCCGCTGAACAAAATGTCCGTCTCCATGACCATGAACGGCGCCGTGTTGCCGATTCTGGCCTTCTATATTGTCGCCGCTTTGGAGCAAGGTGCCCAGTACGAAGAATTGGCCGGTACCATCCAGAACGACATCCTGAAGGAGTTCATGGTGCGTAACACCTATATCTATCCGCCTGAGTTCTCGATGCGTATCATCGCCGACATCTTCGAGTTCACCTCGCAGAACATGCCGAAGTTCAACAGCATCTCCATCTCGGGCTACCACATGCAGGAAGCCGGTGCCACCTCCGACATTGAGATGGCCTATACCTTGGCCGACGGTTGGGATTACCTCCGCACGGGTGTCACGGCCGGCTTGGACATCGACGCTTTTGCGCCGCGCCTGTCCTTCTTCTGGTGTTCGGGCATGAACCACTTCATGGAGATTGCCAAGATGCGTGCCGCCCGTATGATTTGGGCCAAGATCGTGAATACCTTTGACCCGAAGAACAGCAAGTCGCTGGCCCTACGTACGCATACGCAGACCTCGGGCTGGAGCCTCACCGAGCAAGACCCGTTCAACAACGTGGCCCGTACCTGCATCGAGGCTATGGGTGCCGCTTTGGGTCACACCCAGTCGCTGCACACCAACGCCCTCGACGAGGCCATCGCCCTCCCCACCGACTTCAGCGCCCGTATCGCCCGTAACACTCAGATTTACATTCAGGAAGAGACCAACGTCTGCCGCGTCGTCGACCCGTGGGCGGGTTCCTACTATGTGGAGAGCCTTACCCGCGACCTCTACGAGCGTGCTTGGGGTCACATCCAAGAGGTGGAAGCCATGGGTGGTATGGCCAAGGCCATCGAGACGGGTCTGCCGAAGATGCGTATCGAAGAGGCTGCCGCCCGCAAGCAAGCCAAGATTGACTCGGGTCGCGAGACCATCGTCGGTATCAACAAGTACCGCCTCGACCATGAAGACCCGATTGAGACTTTGGAAGTCGACAACACCGCCGTGCGCGAGTCGCAAATCAAGCGCTTGAAGGAACTCCGCGCCAACCGCAACGAGGCTGACGTGCAGCGTTGCCTTGAGGCCATCACCAAGTGCGCCGAGACACACGAGGGCAACCTGCTGGCTTTGGCCGTCGAGGCTGCCAAGTGCCGCGCCACTTTGGGCGAAATCTCCATGGCTTGCGAAAAGGTTGCAGGTCGTTATAAGGCTGTTATCCGTTCAATCTCAGGAGTTTATTCTATGGAAACGAAAAACGATGCAAGATTTGCCGAGGCTGTGGCCAAGGCCGACGAGTTTGCCAAGATGGAAGGCCGCCGTCCGCGTATCATGATTGCCAAGATGGGTCAGGACGGCCACGACCGTGGCGCCAAGGTGGTGGCCACCGGTTATGCCGACATTGGCTTCGACGTCGATATGGGTCCCTTGTTCCAGACGCCCGCCGAAGCGGCCAAGCAAGCCGTCGAAAATGATGTCCACGTCATGGGCGTGAGTTCGTTGGCTGCTGGTCACAAAACCCTTGTTCCTCAAGTGATTGAGGAGTTGGAGAAGCTTGGTCGTCCCGACATTATGGTGGTTGTTGGTGGTGTGATTCCCGCCCAGGACTACCAGTTCCTCTACGACCATGGCGCCGTGGCCATCTTCGGTCCCGGTACGGTCATCAGCGATTCCGCCATCAAGATGCTGGATTTGCTGATGGAGGCTAGGAAACAGGCATAAAACAATTGTAGAGACGTAGCGCGCTACGTCTCTACTTGGATAAACGAAAAATCCCGTCATTCGTGGCGGGATTTTATTGTTTTATAGCTTGTATTATTTCAGCGTTTTTAGCCACGACCACTGGAAAATCAGCATATAAAACACCCCAATGGTGATGGCGGCGTCGGCGAGGTTAAAGATGGGTCGGAAGAAGATGAAATGTCCGTCGGGACCAAAGAAAAAGTCGGGCAGCCAGGTGGCGTTTTCGCGAGCCACATCGATGATGGGGAAGTAGAGCATATCCACCACGCGCCCGTGCAGCCATCCGGCATAGCCACCGCCGTCGGGGAAAAGCGTGGCCACCAGCGAATAGGTGCTCTCGCTGAAAATGCGCCCGTAAAACACGCTGTCGAGGATGTTGCCCATCGCGCCTGCCGTGATGAGGGCGAGGCCGAAAAGCACGCCGAACTTGGTTTGTTTTTTCGACAAGCGAACCAAAACCCAAAACAGGGCGACAATGGCCACAATGCGGAACAAACTAAGGGCGAGCTTCAAGACACCGCCGCCGCCCAGCCAGCCAAAGGCCATGCCGTTGTTCTCGATGAACAACAAATTGAACCACTGCCCGATGACAGGAATCTCCTGCCCGAGCGTCATAGTTGTCTTGACCCAAATCTTGAGGATTTGGTCGAGCACCAAAACGATAAAAATCACCAAAAACGACCACAACAGGCCGCGGTTGCCTTGCTTTTTCACTTCTTTTTCAGTTTGACATCCAGGCAACGGGTGGTGATGGGCACGCAGCGGAGCCTTTCTTTGGGAATCAGTCGTCCGGTCTCACAGCAGATGCCGTAAGTCTTGTTCTCGATGCGCATCAGGGCGAGCTCCAGGTTGTGGATGTACTTCTCCTGACGGGCCACGAGGCGGGCGTTTTCTTCTTTTTCGGCCACAGCATAGCCTTCTTCCAGGATCTTGAAAGTCGGAGCCGTGTCGTCGGTGCTATGCTCGCCGCCAGAGAGGTTGGCCTTCAAGGTCTCCAGACTGGCTCGTGCTTGTTCCAACTTTTCGAGAATCAGCACCTTGAATTCTTCAAGGTCCTCATCCGAATAGCGCACTTGGGGGTCTTTCTTGTTTGCGTCCATAATGGTATATTTTGCAGGTAGAGACGCAAAATCTTGCGTCTCTACAGGGTTTATCGTTTTTGAATCTTCATCTTCGCGTTCACGCCTTCCACCAGCTCCTCGGCCTCAACGCCTTCCAAAGCCTCCACCTTCGTGATGGTGGCCAAAGTCTCGGCGCAGATGTAGTCGCTGAACTTGTCGACGGCGGCGTCAGTCTTGTCGTTCTTCTCGATGAGGAGCTCGATGCGGTCGATGACTTCGAAGCCGCCGGTCTTACGGAGGTTCTGCACGCGGTTGACGATTTCGCGGGCCAGACCTTCTTGCATCAGCACGTCGGTGATGGTCATGTCGAGGGCCACGGTGAAGTTGCCTTCAGAGGTGACGGCCCAGCCGGGGATGTCCTGTGTGGCAATCAAAGCGTCTTCGAGGGTCAGTTCCACGTCAACGCCGTCCACATCAAGGTGGGTGCCGTTGTTCTTCTCGAAGGCGTGGATCTCGTCTTGGCTCATGTTGGCGAAGTAGGCTTGGATTTGCTTCATCTGCTTGCCGTACTTCTTGCCCAAGGTCTTGAAGTTGGGCTTCACGTTCTTCACCAGGATGTTGTTGTCGGCGGCCAGGAACTCGATTTCCTTGATGTTGACCTCGCTCTTGATGAGGTGCGACACCTTTTCGAGTTGCGTCTTCATCTCTTCGCCCGTGACGGGAATCATGATCTTCGACAGGGGCTGACGCACGCGGATGTTGGCTTTCTTACGCAGCGAGAGCACCAACGAAGAGATGAGCTGTGCGGCTTCCATGCGTTCCTCCAAAGCCTTGTCGATGAACGACTTGTCGGCCACAGGGAAGTCGGTCAGATGGACCGATTCGGCCTTGTTGCGTCCCGTGACGTTGTTCAGGTCGCGGAAGAGCTGTTCGCTGAAGAACGGCGCAATCGGCGAGCTGAGGCGTGCCACGGTTTCGAGGCTGGTGTACAGGGTTTGATATGCCGACAGCTTGTCCTTGCTGTCGTCGCTCTTCCAGAAACGACGGCGCGAGAGGCGCACGAACCAGTTGCTGAGGTGGGCATCGACAAATTCGGCGATGGCGCGGCCTGCGCGGGTGGGTTCGTAGCTGCTGTAGGCTTCGTCAACATTGAGAATCAATGAGTTGAGTTCAGAAAGAATCCAGCGGTCGATTTCGGGGCGGTCCTTGATGTCGATGTCGGCTTCCTTGTAGTCGAACTTGTCGATGTTGGCATACAAGGCGAAGAAAGCGTAGGTGTTGTAAAGTGTGCCGAAGAACTTGCGGCGCACTTCGTCCACACCGGCTTCGTTGAACTTCAGGTTGTCCCAAGGCTGCGAGTTGGTGATCATGTACCAACGCACGGCGTCGGCACCGTATTTCTCGATGGCACCAAATGGGTCGACGGCATTGCCCAAACGCTTGGACATCTTATTGCCGTTCTTGTCGAGCACCAAACCATTGGAAATCACATTCTTATAGGCCACGCTGTCGAAGCACATCGTAGCAATGGCGTGCAAAGTGAAGAACCAGCCGCGGGTTTGGTCCACGCCCTCGGCGATGAAGTCGGCAGGGAACGGGAGAGTTTGCTGTTTGCAGTTGTCAGTTGTCAGTTTGCCGTCCGCTGTTTTTCCACCCATATAGTGGTATTGGGCATAAGGCATGGCACCTGAATCAAACCAAACGTCAATCAAGTCAGGTTCTCTCATCATCTTCTTGCCGCTAGCCGAGCAAAGGATGACGCCGTCGATATACGGACGGTGCAGGTCAAACTTGGTGTAATCTTCTGAGGCATACGGATTTTCAGTCATAAATCCCGCCTTGATGGACTTCTCGATTTCGTTGCGGAGTTCTTCCACGCTGCCAATGCAGATTTCCTCCTTGCCGTCTTCGGTGCGCCAAATCGGGAGCGGTGTGCCCCAGTAGCGCGAACGCGAGAGGTTCCAGTCGACGAGGTTTTCCAACCAGTTGCCGAAGCGTCCGCTACCAGTGGCCTCGGGCTTCCAGTTGATGGTCTTGTTGAGTTCGATCATGCGGTCTTTCAAGGCCGTAGTTTTGATAAACCAACTGTCTAAGGGATAATACAATACAGGTTTGTCGGTGCGCCAGCAGTGCGGGTAGTTGTGCGTGTGTTTTTCGCTCTTGAAGAGCTTGCCTTCTTCCTTCAACATCACGACGATGTCGACGTCTAAAGACTTGTCCTTTTCGGTCTTGGTGGGGTCGAAGGCGTTCTTCACGAACTGGCCTGCGTAGGGACGATAGGCTTCCACGTCCATGCAGTTCTTGACGAACTCGGGGTCGAGGTCTTCGATGCGGAAGAACTTGCCGGTTCGGTCCACCATGGGTTGGGCCTTACCGTCCTTGTCGATCATCTGCAAAGGTGGGATGCCTACGGCGGCGGCCACGCGTTTGTCGTCGGCACCGAAGGTCGGCGCGATGTGGACGATGCCCGTACCGTCTTCCGTGGTGACGTAGTCGCCAGGGATGATGCGGAAGGCACCTTCGCCTGGGTTGACCCAAGGAATCAGTTGCTCGTATTCAATGCCCACGAGGTCGGAGCCCTTGAACTCGGCGATGACTTCAGGCGCTTCCTTGAACATCGTTTCCACCAAGGCCTTGGCCATCAGGATATGGCAAGGTTCCTCGGTGTAGGGATGCACGGTCTTCAAAAGCACATAGTCAATATTCGGGCCTACGCAGAGGGCTGTATTGCTTGGAAGGGTCCACGGGGTGGTGGTCCAGGCGATAGCATAAGTTGTCAGTTTGCAGTTTGCAGTTTGCAGTTTGCAGTTCTTCTCAACTGCCAACTGCCAACTATCAACTGCTAACTTGAACAGCGCCACACAAGTCAAATCTTTCACGTCGCGGTAGCAGCCGGGCATGTTCAGTTCGTGGGAGCTGAGGCCGGTGCCGGCAGCGGGCGAGTAGGGTTGGATGGTGTAGCCTTTATAAAGTAATCCCTTATTGTACAAGTCCTTGAGCAAGAACCAAAGGGTCTCGATGTAGTCATTGGTGAAGGTGATATAGGGATTGTCAAGGTTGACCCAATAGCCCATCTTGCGGGTGAGGTCGTCCCACATGTCCTTGTATTTCATCACCTCTTTACGGCAGGCACGGTTGTAGTCGTCGACGCTGATTTTCTTACCGATATCCTCCTTGGTGATGCCGAGTTTCTTCTCTACGCCCAGTTCCACAGGCAGGCCGTGAGTGTCCCAGCCGGCTTTGCGGACCACATGTTTGCCTTTCAGGGTCTGATAACGGCAAACGACATCCTTAATCGAGCGGGCCATCACATGGTGGATGCCTGGGGTGCCGTTGGCGCTCGGCGGACCCTCGAAGAACACGAAAGCGTTGTCCTTATCGCGGTTGTCGAGGCTCTTTTGGAAGGTGTCGTTGTCTTCCCAAAACTTACGGATTTCGTCAGCTGTCTCTTTGAGATTCAGCTGTTTATATTCCTTGTAAATGTCTTTCATAAAATTCGAATTCTATATTTTAAGGTGCAAAAATACGAAATCTTAATGAAAGGACGACAAATGAGATGATTTTTATACCTTCCGCTCAGCGCAAAACGCCGTCAGTTGCCTTAGTGTTTCAAGCGTTTCCGAGGCGGGGAAAAGACGGAGAGTGTCAAAGGTTTTTTGCAGATAAGCGGGTAGCAGCTCCTGAGCGAGGGCAACGGTTTCGGCATCATCGCCATCGAGGAGGTCGTCGCGCAGCTGGAAAAGGATGCCGAAATGGAGGCCAAAGTCGGAGATTTGTTGGATTTGCTCGGGTGTAGCCCCGACCGACATGGCGCCGGCGGCGCAGCAAGAGCGCATCAACGTGGCGGTCTTGCGGGTGATGATGTCGAGGTATTGTGTTGTTTTTTCCGACTGCGGGACGCAGTCGGCGACAGTGTTTTGCATCAATTCTCCTTCGCTCATGGCGATGGAGGTGCGCAGCATCTCGTTCAACAAGTCGGCATCGTTGGCGATGAGCAGCATGGCCTTGGCCAAAAGATAGTCGCCGGCCAGCACTGCCGAGGCGTTGCCCCAATGCGCCTTCACCGAGGCTTGGCCACGGCGCAGGTTGTCGTCGTCCACCACGTCGTCGTGGATGAGCGTGGCCGAGTGCACCATCTCCACGAAGGTGGCTGCACGCAAAGTCCGCTCGTTAACCTCGCCAAACAGTTTCGCGCTGAGCAAGACCAACATCGGGCGCAAGCGTTTGCCCTTGGTATCCAGCAAGTAAAGCATGATGCTGTTCATGGGCTCGGTCTCGGCGCGAAGCGTGCGATCGAAATAGGCTTCAAATTGCGCCAACTCGGCCTGCAAGGGTTCGATGATGTTCTCCAAATTTTTCACGGGTGCAAAAATAGGAATTATTTTGCACGATATTTGCTATTTTTGCGTTATTGTCATAAACACTTCAACCCTATGAAACACACGAGCATCATCATCGCAACCGTGGCCGTGGCCGCCTTGGGCCTGTTCGGCTTCAAAACCCCCTCAAACGACTATAAGGATATGTGGAAAAAAGTAAAGGAAAACCTCGAAAAGAACCTGCCGGAATCGGCTGAAAAAGAACTGGATGCCATCGAGAAACAGGCCTCGAAGGACAAAAACCAAACCCAACTGCTGAAGACCTGGCTCTATCGGCAGAAAATCTTCCAATTCACCATCGAGGAGGATGCCCAGCAGCATTTCATCCAATACGCCGAAGGGAAACTCGGGCAGCTGGACGCGGTGCACGACGCCCTCTTGCACGAGGAGCTGGCCAAGGCCTACGCCGATTATCTCTCGCAGAACGAATGGAGAATCAACGAGAACCTGCCCATCGAGGGCGGCGACCTCTCCAAGATTGAGATGAAATATTGGGACAAGGCGAGCTTCAAGACGCGCATCGACCAGCATTACGCCGAGGCCCTGAAGCCCGTCGATGCCTTGAAAAAGGCTGAGACGGAGGCTTTCATGGTGCTGTATGAAAACGACAACAACAACAGCAAATACATCGAATACGAGGCTTCGCTCTTCGAGTTCATGTTCCACCGCGTGGCCAAGTATTATCAGGACGAGGCCAACGCCGACCAAACCGAAGGTGACACAGACAAGTGGTGGCTGCCCGCCAAGGAATTCGCGAAACTCGACCTCGGCACGAGCGACAACCCGCTCATCAAATGCCTGAAAATCTACCAGGAACTGATTGCGTACAACCTCAAGAACAACAACGAGGATGTGTTGATTTACAACGACTTCAAGCGTTTCGGCTTCGTCAATTCCATTCTCGACAAAGACGAAAGATACCAGGCGGCGATGAAAAACCTGAAGGCGCAGCACGAGAACAACCCGCTTTCGGCGGAAATCACTTCGATCATTGCGCGGAACATGATGAACCAATACGAAAACCACAGCGAAGACAGCACCTATTTCGACAACTACAAGAAAGCCAAGCAATTGTGCGAACAAGCCATCGCCAAATTCCCCAAGTCGCAGGGCGCAAAGAACTGCCAAAACCTCATCAAACGCATCGAGGAGCCGCGCATCGACCTCAGCCTGAACTCCGTGCAACTGCCCAACGAAACCATTCCCGCCGTTTTGGCATACCGCAATGTGACCACACCTTATTATAAAATCATGAAGGTCAGCGAGAAAGACCTTGAAAAGTTGAACAGCCTGAACAAGGAAGATTTGCTGAAGGAACTGAATAAGAAAGTTGTCGTGGCCGAACAAGAACTCACGCTCTTCACCGAAACCGACTACCGCGAGCATAGCACTTTGATTGCCTTGCCCGCCTTGGAACGCGGTTTCTATTATCTGGTGGGCAACATCAGCAAAGACAACAAGGACGAAGATAAGATGCTGGTGCTCAACTTCCAAGTCTCCAACCTCGGCTATATTATCGACCAAATGAATGAAAACCTGACTGTGGTGACCGTGGACCGCAAAACGGGGAAAAGCGTGGAAGGCGTCACCGTGGAACTCTTTCGCCGCGAGTACGACTATAAGGCGCGCGAGTACAAGACCATCATTTTGGCAACAGTGAAATCCGACAAGAACGGCAAGGTCTTCTTGAACGACAAGGTGAAAGATCGCAACACGTTTTTCATCAATCTCCGCAAAGACGATGATGTGCTTCTGTCGAAAGGTGCTTTTCGTATCGGAACACCCTACCAAAACAATAGAGAGCAATATTCGACCACTTTGTTCACCGACCGCGCCATCTATCGTCCCGGTCAGACCGTCTATTTCCAAGGCATCGTGAAGCGGACGCAAGGCGATGACCAAACCTTGGTGAACGGCTACAGCGAGAGGGTTTCCTTCCTTGACGCCAACTGGCAGGAAATCAGCTCGGCACAGTTCACCACCGACGAATACGGCTCGTTCAGCGGGTCGTTCGTCATCCCCACCGACCGACTGAACGGTGTGTTCCACCTCAACGCCAACAACGGCAGCACGACCATCCGCGTGGAGGAATACAAACGCCCGACTTTCGAGGTCAAGTTTGAGCACCCGAAGGAGCAATACAAACTCAACCAAGAAGTGACGGTGCACGGCGAAGTGAAGGCCTACGCCGGTTTCGGCTTGGACGATGTGGAATACACTTACCGCGTGGTGCGCAAGACCTCGTTCCCGTGGCGTTGCTGGTGGTGGTGGTACCCGCCCGTCGAGGACGAGCAAATCACCTACGGCAAGGCCCGCACCGACGAGAGCGGCAAGTTCGCTGTCACCTTCAACCTGAAGCCTTCGCTGAGCATTGTGCCTGAAAAACAGCCCGTCTTCACCTACGAAATCGAGGTGACCGCCACGAGCAAGCAAGGCGAGACGCACAGCGACACCTACAGCATCCGCGCCGGCTACAACGAAATCGCCATCAGCACCGACCTACCTTCCGAAGTCGAGAAATCGGAGATCGGGAACTACAACATCAGCGTGAGCAACCTCAGTTGGCAGCCCGCCAAGAGCCACGTTTCGCGCAAGATTTACCGCATCGAAAACAACGAAAAAATCAACTATTTCGAGGCGATGCACAATAGCCAGAATTTTGACCGTCAGCTACTTACCGATGAGGAAGTCGAAAGATTGTTCCCACAATGGAGTTTCTATGACAGTCCGGTCGTTGAGCCTGTCGAAACGCCGGCCCTTCGACAAGTTCAGGGGCCTCAAAAAACCTTGGTTTTTGAAGATGAAATCACGGTAGACGACAAAGCGAAGTTCTTGGAAGGCAAGACCTTGCAACCTGGAAAATACATCGTGGAACTCAAGAGCCTCGACGACCCGTTAGCGGTGACGACAAAAGATTTCACCATTTACGAAAAGGATTCCAAGCAATTGCCCTTCACCACGATGGAATGGAACCATCTGGACAAATCGACGGCTCATCCTGGCGACGAAATCCAACTCAGCCTTGGCACGTCTGCCAAGGATGTGGAGGTTTGGGTGCAGTTGCTCCACGGCGACGAAATCCGTTTGGACAAGAAACTCACCCTGAACAACGCCGTGCAGACCTTCAAATATAAGGTGACCGAGCAAGACCGTGGCGGTCTCTGTTGGCGCTATGTCTTCGTCAAGGAAAACACCGTCAATAGGGAAACTTTGTGTGTTTCGGTGCCCTTCGACAACTATGATTTGAACGTGAAACTCGCCACCCTGCGTGACAAACTCTCGCCTGGTGCCGAAGAAACTTGGGAGGTGACCGTCCGCGACTACAAGGACAAGCCTTTGGAAGCCGCATTGTTGGCTGGGATGTATGACGCTTCATTGGATGAGTTTGCCCGTAATTATTGGTGGTTCAATATGTCGCCTTCAACTGTGAGAAGTGTCAATTTCTTTGGTTGCGATGATGGTATCCTTTTCACTTCATCGTGCACATATACAGGCTCTTTCAGTTTCGCCGAACTCTTCAACTTCAGCCTGCCCTCCGATGCTCCTTTCTTCGATTTCGGGTATTATTACGGCAGACGGATGTATAAAGGTCTCGGAGCCGGCCGTGTGATGTATGACATGGTGGAAGAAGCAGCCATGCCGATGGCCTTGTCTGAAGAAACAACGATGGCTAGAAACGTAGCGGTTGAAACGGCTAATGAAGAAATGGTTGAAATATCGAAACAAGAAGGCATTTATCCTTATGAAGCAGGAGGTCAAGACCAAAAGCCTGCCGAATCCGCCGAGCCCACCCTCCGCGAGAATTTCAACGAAACCGCCTTCTTCTTCCCTCAACTGCGTACCAACGCCGACGGCAGCGCGACCTTCAGCTTCACGATGCCCGACGCCCTCACGCGCTGGCGCCTGATGCTGCTGGCCTACTCGAAAGACCGCAAGACGGGCAGCAATAGTTACACTTTCACTTCCTCCAAACCCGTGATGATTATGGCCGACATGCCGCGCTATATGTACGACACCGATACGCTGTGGTTCGTGGCCAACGTCATCAACACGGGCGATGAGGCTGTCACTCCCAAGGCGAAAATCGAAATCTTCGATGCCGCCACGATGAAACCTGTCAACCTGTTGGCTTCCAATGCTTTGGTTTCGATGGAACAAATCATGCCGGGTCGCAGCACGGAAGTGCGCTGGAAGGTGGCCGCAAAATACGATTTGAGCCTCTTGGCCTTCCGCTTCACAGCCTACGCAGGCGAGTTCAGCGATGCCGAACAGCACCTCCTGCCCGTGCTGAGCAGCGAAATCTTCATGACGCAAACCCTGCCCATCACCGTGAAGGCCGAGACCGAAAAGACCTTCGACTTCGAGGCCATCGCCAACCCCGACAGCCACGAGCGCGACTACAGCCTCACTCTGAACTTCAGCACCAACCCCGTTTGGTACGCCGTTCAAGCCTTGCCTTACTTGGCCAACATCAGCACCGACCGTGCCGAGACCGCCTTCTATGTGTTCTACGCCAACACGCTCTCGTCCTACATCGCCGACCACATCCCGAACTTGCTGGCTTATATCAAGAAATGGCAAATCGAGACGCCCGATGCCCTGCTCTCGCAACTCGAAAAGGACCAGGACCTGAAAGCCATCATGCTGCAAGAAACGCCGTGGGTGCTCGAAGCCAAGAGCGAGACCGAACAACGCAGCCGCATCGCCACCTTGTTTGAGGTGAACACCCTTCGCGGTCAACAAACCCGCGCCTTGAACCTCATCCAGCAGAAGCAAAAACACAACGGCGGCTGGCCTTGGATGGACGGCATGCCCGAAAGTCCCTATATCACGACCTACATCCTGACGGGCTTCGGCAAGTTGCAGAAGATGGGCGCATGGTCGTCGCTGAGCGAGGCCGACCAAAACACGGCGCAGCAGATTTGCGACAAGGCCGTCCGTTTCCTCGAATATTCGGTGGCCGAGAACTACCGCGAGATGAAACGCCTCAGCAAGGGCAAGGACTGGCCCATCGGCTCCACCACCTTGGCCGAACTCTACGCCTTGAGTTTCTTCAAGGAGCAGAACTCCGACAAGGACTTCGCCACGGCCAAGAAATACTACCTCGGCAGCCTCGACAAGGAGTGGACCTCGTTCAACTTCAACCAACGCTCGAAGGCCTCGGTGCTGCTGTACCGCTCAGGCAACGAGAAGACCGCCAAACTGATGATTCAGAGCTTCAAGGAATGCGCCCAGAAGAACGACGACATCGGGATGTACTGGTCGAAGAAATACTTCTCGTTCGAGTCGCACATCGCCACGCACGCCAACATTATGGCGGCCTTCGCCGAAATCGACCAGGACGAGGAGATGATTGACCAACTGCGCGTGTGGCTGCTCACCCAGAAACAGACCAACAAATGGGAAAACTCCGCTTCCACCGCCGATGCCATCTACGCCCTGTTGATGCGCGGCAGCGACTGGTTCGCCGAAGGCAAGGAAGTGACAATGCGCTTCGGCAACACACCTATTAATACTGAAGGCGGCGTGGCCGGCACGGGCTTCATCCAACGACGCTGGAACGCCAACGAAGTGACCCTGGACATGAACCAACTGACCGTCAACAACCCGACCAACCACTTGGTGTGGGGCGGCCTGTTCCGCCAGTATTTCGTCCCGATTGACGAGGTGAAGAGCGATGAGTCGGGCTTCACCATCAAGCGCGAGTTGTTTGTGGAGACGGTTGACGACAGCGGGAAGAAACTCGTTCCCGTCGGAAAACAGGCCTTGAAGGTCGGCGACAAGGTGACCGTGAAAATCACCTTCACGAACCAGCAAGACATGAGTTTCGTCTTCGTGAAAGACCTGCGCGCCGCCGGTTTCGAGCCGATGGAGCAAATCTCGCATTACGAGTACAACGACCGCATGAGCTATTACCAGTCGAACACCGACACCGACATGGAGTTCTTCATTGAGCATTTGCCCAAGGGCACGCACCAACTGGAATACAGCATGTTCGTGACCAAGGAAGGCAACCTGAGCAATGGCTACGCCCTCATCCAGTGCCAGTATGTGCCGGAGTTCAGCGCGTATTCCGATGGAATGCGGGTGAAGGTTGTGGAATAATCCTCAAAAAACCTATTTACGGTGTATTATATGGATAGAATTACCGTATAGAGCCCCGTAACTCATTTTTTTTTGGCGTTATGGGGCTTTATACGGTAAAAATGTATATTTTTGCCTCGAAAACAAAAACAATGCGTCATGTTAATCGGAAGGAAAAAGGAACAAGCCGTTTTGCGTAACCTATTGGAGAAGGAGGAGTCCCAGTTTTGTGCTGTGTATGGTCGTCGGCGTGTGGGCAAGACCTACCTCATCCGCGAGACCTTCAACTATCAGTTCGCCTTTCAGCACACGGGTTTTGCCAAGGCGTCATTATCGAAGCAGTTGGCGGGATTCCGCGACTCTTTGCAACACGCCAGTGGCAAGCGTTGGCGCAAACCACGCTCATGGATGGAGGCCTTCGGGATGCTGGAAGAAGTGCTGGCTGAAAAGACGGAACGGAAGAAAGTGGTGTTTTTGGACGAATTGTCGTGGATGGACACGCCCAAGTCCAACTTTGTCAGTGCGTTGGAGCATTTTTGGAACAGTTGGGCCACCGCCCGTCGTGAAAAGGACATCGTTTTAATCGTTTGCGGCAGCAGCAGTTCGTGGATCACGAAGAAAATCTTCCGCAATCGCGGCGGCCTGCACAACCGTTTGACGGAGCGCATCCATCTTGCCCCGTTTTGTCTTGCGGAATGTGAACGTTATGCCGAGGTTGCCGGACTCAATATGTCGCGCAAGGAAATCACCGAGGCTTATATGGTGCTTGGGGGCGTGCCGTATTACTGGAGCTTGCTCGAACGAGAATACAGTTTGGCGCAAAATGTTGACAGACTGTTTTTTGACTCCGAAGGCAAGCTGCGTAACGAGTTTGGTGATTTGTACGCCTCGCTTTTCGAGAACACTCAGCCTTATCTTGCAATCGTGGAGGCTTTGGGCGAGAAAAAGATAGGTATGACCCGCCTTGAACTGGAGACCACTTTGGAAAAGACGAGTAGCGGCACGCTGACCAAACGCTTGGAAGACCTGGAACTGAGTGGTTTCATACGCCGTTATGCGTGTATCGGGAAACGCGAGCGAGATGTCCTCTATCAGTTGATAGATCCTTTCACCTTGTTTTATTTTAGCTTCATGAAGGACAACAGAAGTGCAGACGAGCATTATTGGAGTGCCAAGTTGGAATCGCCGGTTCACAACACTTGGGCGGGACTGGCTTTCGAACGGGTTTGCCTATGGCATGTGCCGCAAATCAAGCAGGCATTGGGCATTGCGGGGGTGTCGAGTCAGGTGTATTCGTGGACTTATCGGCCAAAAACCGAGCCAGCCGAAGCCGAGGAAAAAGAGGAGGGCGCCCAAATCGACTTGTTGATCGACCGCAACGACAAAGTCATCAACCTGTGCGAAATGAAATATGCCGACACTGATTTTCAGCTGTCGGCTCATGAAGAGGAGCGTATCCGCCATCGCAGAAGCAAGTTCGTTGAAATCACCAAGACCCGGAAAGCGGTTCACATCACCTTGGTGACCACCTACGGCCTGAAACGCACCGCTCATGCGGGAATCGTCCAGCAAGTGGTGTCCATGGAAGATTTGTTCAAGGATTAGGAAGTAAAAAAATAGACTTACGGGGCTTTATATAGATAGAATTACCGTATAGAGCCCCGTAACTCATTGTTTTTATATACTTACGGGGAGCTATACTGTAATTTGTTAGTCTTTCACTAGTTTCAAAACTTGTTTCCATCCTCCGCCATGCGCTATGCGGAGCAGATAAAACCCTTTCGTAACCTCATGTAAAGGAAACTCAATTTGTTGGGAACCTGCACTTAGCCAATGGGTTTCGCGCAAGACCAGTTGCCCTTGCAGCGAATACAATTCGCATTGGATTTCGCCGTCCGATGGATTGAAAAAATGCAAGCGGGCGAAGTCGGTGGCGGGATTGGGGGCGACAGTGGCTCGCAAAGCCTGTCCCTCGTTCTCATCCACACCAAGAGGGGCATCCACGGCGATTTTCATCGTCACAGGAAGGTGGTCGGAGGCATCGAAGAGGGCTTCGGCGATTTCGGCTGACACGGCATCGTTGCCGTTTTGGTCGATGCTTTGGTTGAAGTGACGACCATCGTTACCCACGGCATGGTAGGAGCCTTGCACATAACGCAAATGGTTGTAGCTGAACGCGATTTCATCGGCCATGAGAATGAAGTCGAAGCGGTCGTCCAGGCCGCCCGAGGAGAAGCATTCGTTGGAATAGCTCCTCGTCGATTGCGTATGGAACTGCTTGAACTGACTGTTGTTGTTCCATTCGCCCACACCGCCCACCGAGGCCAAGGGGTCGATGAAGCAGATGCTGGGATTGCTGTAGGTTTGCGTGAGCAGCCGATAGCCCGTCTCGCTGGCGCCATACATATTGAAGTCGCCCATAATCAGCACATTGTCGGTAGGATAGTGCTGGTTGACGTAATCCATGGCGGTCTGCATCAGGGCTCTTCGGTTCGCCTCGTAGCCTTGTCCCGCCTTGGGGTGCGCCACGATGCACACCAACTTGATGGTGTCGCCGACGGTCAGGCTGGGCGTTTTCAGGTAAAGCTCATAGATGTCGGTGTCGCGCGGATTAGTGCGCAAGGCCACATGTTTTCTCAATCCCATTTTGCGTGAATCGAAGAAGATGTGGTTGATGATGTTGCTGCCCGCATAATTAATGATGTTGTCCGATTGCCAATAGTCGGCCCCATTAATGTTCAAATTGTGGCGCAAAAAGTCGGTCAGTAATTGTTGTGTGGCGCCAAATTCGCAAACGGTGAAGATGTCGGGCTGCACAAGATCCTTGATGAGGCGGATGCATTCGTCCTTGCGTTGCGTGTTGTTGTTGGTCTCGTAACAGTCGGCGAAACCGCTTTGGTAGTTGCCGTATTCCAGCAAGTTATATTGCATCACGGTGAGGGTGTCCTGGGCCTTGGAAAAAGTGGCCGTACATAGCAAAAAGAGTGTGAAAAACAGCGTTTTTTTGTTCATTTTGTTGTGTTTTAGGCAGCAAAAGTAAAAATTTTGGTGTGATATTTGTTGCTTCGTCCCTCGCGATGACAAATTTTATTATTTTTGCCACCCAAATCGTTATGAGAAAAGGCATTCAAATCGGATGTATGGCCGTGATGGCCATGGTTTTGTGGGCTACCTCTTGCCGTAAGCAGGAGATATATGCCGATTGTCCTCTCATGGGCCATTGGGGTTGCGAGGAATACGTCAGTTACCGCACCGATAGCTTGGGCATTGAGAAGTGGGACACTTTGTATTATGAAGTGGGAACGGGTCATGGCTATGAGGTGTTTTTCTATGCCGACGGGTCGGGCAAATTGTTGCTCAACGACAGCCCTGCACTCATCAAGAAATTCAATTGTAGTTATGATTATAATTCCGATAATCAAGTACTTACAATCTATAACACCTCTTGGATTATCTCCATTTTCTCGGATGCGACCAGTGCCGATATGGACATTGAGGAAGTGACCGATAATACTATCCGGGCTTCGTGGATCAATCATTTCTCGGAGCCCATCCCGTTCTTTGAACGTTTTTATTTGAAACGAATTGAATAACAAAAAGATAAAGTAAAAATGAAAAAGATTTCATTCCTTATGGCAGCGGCTTTGGCCGCCTTGCTGTTCACCTCTTGCAACAAAACCGATTACACGAGTTTTATTGGCACCTGGGGTGTCGAGAAGATAGAGTATTACAACATTGATTATGCGGGCAACCCCATTGCGGCCTCTATGGAGAGCTACACCTTCAATCCTGACGATGCTGACAATACCATCCAGCTGGTCTTCAGGGGAGACAGGACTGGCGAAATGCGCGATGGTGCCATCGACACGTTGAAACTGGACTACAACAAGGAAACGGGCATCTATGAAACAGTTATTTATTGTCCTGACACGGTTCTGGTGAATACCTTCACGTATGTCTACGACGAGAGCGAGTCGAGTCTCATTATGAAGATCAAATACACCTATCCTTCTGAGAAAATAGATGTTTTCATGGTGAAAGTGTCCGATTTGACCGACAATTCCTTCAACTACGAGAACGAATACGACATCGACTATGTGGAAAAGGCCTACCTGAGACGTATCCAATCTGCCTCCTCGAAGGAGACGGGTCGACAAGTGGCGAAGCATCCACACAAACGCGGAGCGCTCTTGGGCGACAGATAAGACACGACAGCTGAAAAAACGCCGGGCGTGTCATATCGAACTTGTTGAGGTATCTACGCACGGCATTTTTTTATTCAACATATAAGAGTAAGCCCTTCAAGTAAGCCCCTTCGGGGTGGAAGATGTTGATGGGATGGTCGGCAGGCTGCGACAGTTGGTCGACGATGCGCACGTTGCGCTTGGCCTCGATGGCGGCAGCGGTGACGATGCCTTGGAAGGTGGCCTTGTCGACGGCCTGCGAGCAGCTGAAGGTGAACAGCAGTCCGCCCTTGGCGATGCGCTTGATGGCTTCCATGTTGAGGAACTTGTAGCCGCTCAAGCCGCGATGTTTGTCCTGATGCCGCTTGGCGAACGCCGGTGGGTCGAGGATGATGAGGTCGAAGGCGCCTTCGCGCATGTCTTTCACATAGTCTTTCATGTCGGCCACGTGGCAGGGGTTTTCCTCTTTCGAGTAGCCGTTCAGTTCCAAGTTGCGCTCGGCTTCGGCCATGGCTTTTTTCGATGCGTCGACGGTGACGGCGCGGCGTGCCCCGCCCTTCAAGGCGGTGACGGAGAAGCCGCCCGTGTAGCCAAAGGCGTTGAGCACCGTTTTGCCTTGTGCCATTTGGCGCACTAGATTGCGATTCTCGCGTTGGTCGAGGAAGAAGCCTGTCTTCTGGCCTTCTTCCCAGTTGGGATGGAACTTGCTGTCGTTTTCCAGAATCAGTTCGTCGAGTGGGTTGCCCAAGAGATAGCCGTCGTCTATGACGTCGTCTTTGCCCATGCGTTGCATGGCCTCGGCGCTTTTGTTGTAGACGGCTTGTAGTCCGAGGTCGGGCATCAGCTTGAGGGCGCGGACGATTTCGTTGAGGTGCAAGGCCATGCCTTCGGTCTGGGCCTGCACCACGGCGGTGTGGCCATAGATGTCAACGATGAGGCCTGCCAGTCCGTCGCCTTCGGAATGTACGAGGCGGTAGCAGTTGGTGTGCGGGTTGTTGACCAGTCCCATGATTTTGCGCACTTCGAGGGCGTGGTTGAGACGGTCGAGGAAGAACCATTCGTCGATTTTGCAGTTGTCGAAGCAGAGCATCTTGACGGCGATGCTGTCCGACTCGCAGAAGCCCGTGCCGAGGATGTTGCCATCGTAGTCGGTGACGGTGACCGTGTCGCCCGCCTGCAAGCCGTCGGCGGCGCTATGGATGGCGCCCGAGAAGATCCACGGGTGGAAGCGGCGCACCGCCTCGTCCTTGCCTCGCAGGAGCCTTATGGTAGGGTAGAGAGGGGTTTGTTCTTGCATCGTTCCAAAATTTTGGGGCAAAGGTAAGGAAAAATTGGGTTGGTGGACATTGTCATAGAAATCCGGTCATATAAACGGGCAAGAGCATAGTCTCTCCGTCCTTGCGTAGTTCTTTTGTGTATACGAGATAGCGACTTTCGACCTTCGATGGAAACTTTTGGCAAAAAGCATCCAATGAAGCATGGGAGTTATAGCTTCCCGATTTGATTTCCAACGGGCAAACCTACTTGTGGGTCTGTGACATGGAAGGCAAAATTGACCGTCTTGCTATCTCCCAAAGCAATCAGGTAATCTTTCATTTTGTCCGTCTTTACACCTTTAATGACGGATGTCGGATAAAACGTGATACACCGCGAGCAAGCATTGCAGGGATGGCAGCGAAGAGCTTGCCTATCTTGCCCGTTTTGTCAATCTTCCGAAAATCGTCGATGTAGAGTTTCACGATTTTGCGCTTTATGGCATCCACAGCCCGCAGGTTTTTGGTGTTCAGGTATTCGCTCACAGCCTGCGGCATTCCGCCCACAAGCATATACAACCCTGAAAGAACTTAGATAACAAAAACATAAACGACATGGATAATATAAACACAACAAACGCAATTAACGTAGACTACGATGCGTTGAAAAACGAGACAACAGAGTTTTTAGACAATGCTGTTATCAATGCAAACATTGGAAGAAAGAAACTTGGTTCATCAGACACTATTATGTTGCTTCAAATGGCGCGTTATTACGAAGGAAAGGAGCTTATTAATAACGCCAACCTCCTTTTTGCTATCAATGAGATTTCTTCCACTCCTTCAAAACCTACTAAAAAAAATAGTAATAATCATCGATGGGGAAAGAATGGAAGTGGAAGCGACAAGTGATGCTGTTTTGGAAAAAGAAGAATATCCAGTCTCACCGGCAGAAATAAAAGGCTTAAACCCTTGCGCGATGATAGATTTGAGGAGAAGGGTAATAGAGTTTACGCTTCAACCAGAGGGTATTAAACGGATTGCTGAAGCCAAGGATGTTGGCGTGTATATCGACTCAGACAACTTGTATGATGCCAATGGGGGCGATATCCAATTCCGCGATGGCAAAGGGAGTTTCCAAATTGAAGGAATACAAGGGGCGATGAAACGCACCTACCATTACTTTGTGGACGAAAACTGCTATTCGGATTACTGCTCTTCGTTCCTCGAAAGGAAGCAAAAGCTTCTTGCAGAAGAAGAAAAGTGGGTTGAAGGAGAAAGGCAGAAAAGAAAACAAGAAGAAAAAGAAGAAGAGGAACTTTGGTATAAAGCGAGAAAAAAATACCTGATCATACTGGCTGTTTCTGTTGGTTTGTTCATTATCGGCTGCATTCTTGAAGTTGCCTTTAATTACGAGGGACCAACATGGCTTCTTTTATTGGAATTTGGTGGATTTCTATATAGCGGATACAAATTATTAGACATGTATGGAATAATAGACAATTGGATGGAAAGATATGGCCGTGGAGGCAGTGAATAGTTATGGACAAAAAGTATCCACAAAAACTAAGTTATCCCGACTACGAACATTCCTTCAGCCCAAGGCTGTTGAACGACTTTGAAGAGGGTCGGCTCGACGGCTTCGACATGGAGACGATGCGAGGCTTGGTTTACGGCTACACCTTCACCGAGGACTATACCAAAGGCGTTATTCCCAACGCTTTCAGCATGGACTATTGGGCAGCCAAGCATGGTTGCCCACAGGAACAACTTCTCTTCGATGCCATCAGCAGCACTGGTGAGGGATTGAGCAAAGAAGATGCCATTTGCGTGATATGCATTCAGCATGAATACGAGTACCTTAAGAGGGAATGGCCTTTGAAGATAAAGGGGCAGAAACTGCTTCTTGACAAAAACATCGACTGCATCGAATTTGAAGAAGGACAAATGATTGACAAGCTCTATTTCGACATTAGCCGTTGGTTTGAGAGGGTGAAGTGTCGGAAATATGAGCCTTTTGGTATTTTCGATGATTAGGTGGTGCGATTAAATATTGTATGTTGAAAAAGCACTAAATACACAGCCAAAATGCTATCCAATTACTTGATTTGTCCAAAGTGCGAGAGCCTTTTTTCGCCCGAGTTTAATGCTTGTCCCATTTGTGGTGCGGCGATAGACACAGATGCAGAACACCGTGTTTTTCGTATTTTGCCCCATGTGGTTTGCGGCAATTGCGGCAACCTTGTGCCCGAGTCAGCCGATGTTTGCCCTTTCTGTGAAGCACCAATGGATTCTCATGCCAAGCGCGAAATCGTGGAGCAACCGGTAGGGTTGGAGATTGTTGGTGCAATAGGGACACCCATTGGCACAGCATGAAGGACTACCAGCGTTTTGAGAGGTAATAGCCTCGTCTCGGGCGAAATCCACCCATTCTCGGTTAGATTTCGCCCATTTTTATACCAACCCATTTCCAAATCGGATAAATTTCCTACCTTTGGCCTCGAATTTCAAAACAAAGAATCGGGAAAAGATAGGATTGTAACCACATAGACAAACAAAAGATTGAACATGGATGACAAGGAATACGCACAATGGATTGTTGAATTAAAGCATCGCATTAAAAACGCGCAGATTAAGTCGGCAGTAAAGGTTAATCAAGAACTGATCAACTGTATTGGTCTATAGGGAAGGATATTGTTGAGAAAAAGGCAGAAGACACCATTGGCGGCAATTTCTACAAACGCATCAGCAGCGACTTGCAATCGGAATTCCCTGATATGAAGGGCTTTTCGGAACGCAATATTTTTTATATGCGCTCCATGTTTCTGTTGTTTTCTCCTCTCGAAACAGAACTGCCACAACTTGTGGCAGTCGATAAAGAACTGCCGCAACCTGTGGCAGTCAATGTAAAGGAAATCGTCTGCCTCATTCCATGGGGACATATCCGACACATTATCGACAAACACCTGTCGTCCGAGGAAGCGTTTTTTTATGTTCAGAAAACGTTGGAGAATGGTTGGAGCAGAGCCGTACTGATGAACATGATGGATACGCGGCTCTACGAAGCAAAAGGAAAGGCTATCAGTAATTTTTCAACGGTCTTGCCTTCGCCCGAAAGCGACTATGCCTAGCAAATCACCAAAGACCCTTATAACTTCGATTTCCTTACGCTCAACGAAAACTACAAGGAACTGGAACTGCAAAAAGCTCTTGAACAAAACATTACACGGTTTCTACTGGAATTGGGAAACGGGTTCGCATTCGTGGGACGGCAGGTCAGACTTGAGGTAAACGGCGATGAGTTTTTCTGCGATTTGCTATTCTATCATATTTCGCTGAAAAGATATGTGGTCGTGGAGCTTAAAACTGTGAAATTCGAACCTGAATTCATCAGCAAGGTCAACTTTTATTGCAATGCAGTTAACCATTTGCTGAAAAAGAATGATGACAATGATACAATTGGGCTGTTGATTTGCAAGGAGAAGAATGACGTAGTGGCTCAATGGACTGTTGAAAACGCGCCAGTACCAATCGCAATTTCAAAGTACACGCTGCAACATGTTATTCCGTCTTCAAATTAAATGAGAATCTGCCTAACATGCTGCTTTGGCATCAAAGAAGATTTCTTTCATGCTTGGGGCATTCCAGAGCCTACGATGACATACAGCGAAAAGGGGTTCACGCTTTTCCAAGAAAAACAATGCAAAGAACTTACGCTTTTCCAATATTTTTTGGCGCAAAATCTTACGCTTTTCCAATTTTATTGCCGCATCATGAAGTACAACCAGCATTTCGAGAAATAATAATTACTTATCCCTCACTAACCGCATCGCCGTCCGTGCATGAGGATAATACGGCATCGTGGTATATAGGTGTTCATCATCAAAATCAATGCGCCAACAAAACCACGGCTCACAACGTGTGTCCGACCAATAAGCGCCATAAGAACCTGTGATTTCCCACATGGTCTCCCGTTCGGGAACCAAACCGCTTGCTGGCAGAAAAACGGCTCCATTGGCTTCCAAAACCTGCTCCCAGTCATGAGCTGAAATGACATTGCTGGAATGACTAGCCAGGAAATCGTTGGCATAATTGATTGGGAAACAGTTTGATTTCCAATGGTCAAGGAAGAGAACCATTCCGTTGACCCCGTTCACAATGGCTTTGGCATATCGCCAACCGGATTCGGTATTGCGTTTCTCCAACAAAAACCTCCATTCCTGCATGGTCATAGTCCGCCACAAGCCTTCTTGGTTGCCCCCGTTCACAATCGCGTTATAGCCCCAGTCGGCTTGTCCGGTCTGTTCGTGCAAGTCGCAACTGTCGCATCCGTATGCGGCATGGGCAAACTGGGCAAAGTCAATGCTTAAATCTGTCTCGCATGGCCAGGGCTGGTAACACTCAGCCTCATGGTCATAACCGCTTGTGCTCCATGCAAACAAATCGATCCGGCCCTCATAATGATAGGTCGCTAACCTATTGTTGCATTTGATGCCGTTTTCAAACACGTTGCCTACCGAGTCGTTTCCCACAAAATCCCATTGGTGTTCGGCAAAACGCCATGTGTTGGTGGAGGCTTGGTATTGCAAGTTGCCTTTCGAGAAAACCACCTGGTCGCCCGCCTCATTGATGGTGAACAAGCCGTTGATGGCGCCTTCGGGTGCGGCGAGACGAGGCGGAAGAGGTTCCTCCTTGTTGTTCACCAACCAAACGATGGCTCCGATGAACAATGCCGCAGCCAAACCTAACCCGATTCTCGAAGTGACGAAGGTCACTTCGCTTCGCCGAATGGCTTTCCGCAATGCCTCAATGCTTTGGTAACGTTCTTTAGGGTCCTTCTTCAAGCATTGCCCGACAATAGATTCCTTGGCTAAATGGTATTGCTGCATCAGCTTTCCAAGAGCATAGATGTCGGTGGCGGGCGAGATGAGATGGGTTTTTGCGGCCAATTGTTCAGGTGCGCAGTAGTCGCGGGTATAGCCCAAGTCGTAAACGAAACTTTCGCTCCAGCCGAAGCCGAGGTCGATAAGCTTGACGTGGTGGCTTCTGTCGGTAATGAGGATGTTGCGCGGTTTCAGATCGAGGTGGAGCATGCCCTTGTCGTGGACGTAAGCCAAGGCCGAAAACAACTCGTCGAGGAAACGCTTTCAGTTTTCCTTGTTGAGGAAATAGTCGGGATGCTGGGCGACGAATTCCTCCAAACTGTCGCCGTCCACATAGTCCATGCGGATGAAGGGACCTTTCGCGTCCTCGTCGCAGGCGAAATAACGCACGATGTTGGGGTGCTCCAAGTCAATGCCCAATTCAAACTCCTTGCGGAAGAGGCTCATGTAGGCCTCCGATTGGCAGTATTGCGGCTTGGGTCGCTTCACGCAATAGACGCGACTGTCCTTCACCAGTTTGTAGCAGTCGGCGGTGCCGCCGCCGTCAAACAGGATTTCGTCTTGAACCTGCGCCGCAGGGTTGGTATAGTCGGAATCGGTGGTCATGACGTCTCAATGATGGAAAAGGGTAACATCTGCTAAATCTTTTGGCAAAGATACGGATTTCCGCAAGATATCGAACTGCAAAATGCAAATGGATGAAATGGATGGCGCTTCGACAAGCTCTGTGTCCTAATTTGCGCCACGATCATAAGTGAGTTTTATGGAACCTTTGAAGAGTCACCTCCATATGGTGGGCGAGGAATAATTTTGATGGTTTGGTAGGGAATCCTTTCCTATTCCTTATCTTTGCGCCAAAATTGGGACTATGAACAACAGCTTTACCATCGGGGGTCAGATTGTCGACCTCGTCAATTCCAGGATTTTCTCGGGAGTCGTAGTCGTCGAAGACGGCAAAATCACCAAGATAGAACAGCAGCCTGTGGGCAACACACAGTACATCATGCCGGGTTTCGTCGATGCGCATGTGCACATCGAGAGCTCGATGCTTGTGCCTTCCGAGTTTGCCCGCTTGGCCGTCTGCCACGGGACGGTGGCCACCGTCAGTGATCCGCATGAAATCGCCAATGTGCTTGGGAAAGAGGGCGTTAAGTATATGATTGAAAACGGCAAGAAAGTGCCGTTCAAGTTCGTCTTCGGTGCGCCGAGTTGCGTGCCCTCCACGGCCTTCGAAACGGCTGGTGCCGTCCTCGATGCCAACGACATTGAAGAACTGATGGCGTCCGACGACATCCACTACCTCTCGGAGATGATGAACTACCCGGGCGTGTTGGCCGATGACCCTGAAATCCTGAAGAAAATCGCTGCCGCGCAAAAGCACGGCAAGCCCGTTGACGGGCACGCCCCTGCCTTGTCGGGCCGCGACTTGCAGAAATACGTCGGCGCGGGCATCAGCACCGACCACGAGTGTTTCACTTTGGCCGAGGCCTTGGAGAAAATCAGCCTTGGCATGAAAATCCTCATTCGCGAAGGCAGCGCAGCCAAGAACTTCGAGGCACTCATTCCGCTGATGGAGTCGCACCCCGACAAACTGATGTTCTGCTCCGACGACAAGCATCCCAACGAGCTGGTGAAAGGTCATGTCGACGAGTTGGTGCGTAGGTCTATTGCGTTGGGTTACAACGTCATGGATGTGCTGAAAGCGGCTTCGCTCAATGCCGTCAGGCATTACAAACTCAACGTGGGCATGCTGCAGGTGGGCGACGATGCCGACTTCATCATGGTCGATGATTTGAGGAATCCTGTGGCGCAACAGACGTATATCAAGGGTGTGTTGGTGGCCGAAAATGGCACTTCAAACATCAAATATGTGGAGGCTGAGACGCCCAACTATTTTGAATGTCCTTACCTTCAAGCCGAAGACCTTTTCGTTCCTGACGAAGGGAAGAAAATCAAGGTTATTGAATGCCTTGATGGACAACTGATTACGGAATCCTTCCTCACTGAGTCGAAGGTGGAAAATGGGAGCATCGTCAGCGATGTGGAACGCGACATTCTGAAGATGGTGGTCGTCAACCGCTACCAACCGAGCAAGCCTGCCGTGGCTTTCATCAAGAATTTTGGCCTCAAACGTGGAGCCTTGGCTTCAAGTGTGGCCCACGACAGCCATAACATCGTGGCGGTGGGTGCCAGCGACCGCGACATTCTTCATGCCGTCAACCTACTCATTGAGCATGGTGGTGGCGTGACCGCCTATTGTGGCACGGAGATGGTGGCGGTGCCCTTGCCTGTGGCAGGACTGATGAGCAACGAAGACGGCTACGAGGTGGCGCAAGCCTACCAAAAAGCCGATACCTTGGCAAAACGCTTTGGTTCAACGCTCTATGCGCCATTCATGACCTTGGCTTTTATGGCGCTGCTGGTCATTCCCGAGCTGAAGTTGAGCGATCAAGGGCTGTTTGACGTCACGAATTTCGTTTTCACCTCACTCTATGAGGATTAAAGCACATTGACGCGGTTGGCGTCCTGCTTCACGAAGATGGCCAACATGATGGTGAAGGCCAGCATGCTAGAGCCGCCGTAACTGAGGAAGGGTAGGGGTATGCCGATGACGGGCATCAGGCCGATGGTCATACCTATATTAATGAAGAAGTGCATGAAGATGATACCTGCAATGGCATAGCCATACACGCGGCTGAAGGTCGACTTTTGTCGCTCGGCCAAGGTGACGATGCGCAGCAGCAATCCTACATAGAGTAGAACCACGGCTGCTGTGCCGAGGAATCCGCCTTCTTCGCCTATGGTGCAGAAAATGAAGTCGGTGTGTTGTTCGGGGACGAAGTCGTATTTTGTCTGGGTGCCTTGCAAGAAGCCTTTCCCGCAGAAACCGCCCGATCCGATGGCGATTTTCGATTGGTGCACATTGTAGCCCACGCCTTGGGGGTCGTCTAGTTTGCCGAGCATCACCAAGATGCGGTTTTGTTGGTGCTCTTGAAGCACTTTGTGGAAGGCGTAATCCACTGAAAACACGAACGCAAACATGAAGGCGAACACGGCCACCATCCTGATGAGGTGCTTCTTTTTGGTGAGCAGATAATAGGTCAATGTGAGGACGAAAAGGGCTCCAAGGATGATGTACATCACCTTTTGGGACCACACCAAGGTGAAGATGAACAAGAGAATGACCGCCACACCGGCCACCATGAGCCATCCTGCGCCTGGGAGGCCTTCGCGGTAAAGCACGAAGATGAATGACACGAACACGATGGCCGATCCCGTGTCGTTTTGTGCCAAAACCAACGCCATGGGTGCAAGCACGATGAGGGTTGCAATAAGCTGGTCTTTGCGCTTTTGCAGGTCAACATCCAGACGGTCGAGGTAGCCGGCCAAAGCCAAAGCCGTAGCCATCTTGGCGAACTCGGAAGGCTGGAACTTGACGCCGTGTCCGAGGTCGATCCACGAGGTGGCGCCTTTGGTGACTTTTCCATAGGCCAACACGATGAGCAGCGCGGCCAAGAAAAAGAAATAGACCCAAAACGAGAAAGCATTGAAGACCTTGGCGTCGATGAGCAGGATGAGAAAGCCTGCAAAGAGCGATGCGCCAATCCAAAGCAGTTGTTTTCCATAGACTTGCGTGAAGTCGAAGATGCTGGGATGGGCTTCGTTGTAGCGGGCCGAGAAGATGCTGAACCAGCCAATCAGGACTAGTGCAAAATAGATGAGCACGGTCACCCAGTCGATTTTTCCTATGATACTGTTCCTTTCGTTCATCGTTCGTTCTTATAGGTGATTCTGCCTTCCATCATGCGTTTTTCCAAATCTTCGCGTTTGGTGTAGCCGCGTATGTATTTCTCAATCATGAGGCTGGCGATGGGAGCGGCCCATGTGGCACCATAGCCTCCGTTTTCGATGATGACGGCCAAGGCGATTTTTGGGTTCTCGTAAGGTGCGAAGGCAATGAAATTGGAGTGGTAGTTGCCATGCGGGTTTTGTGCCGTTCCGGTCTTGCCGCATTGTGCGATGTCTTTCATTTCGTAGCGTCGGGCGGTGCCGGCTGGACCGCTGAAGACGGTGCGCAAGCCTGCTTTCATCGTCCTGACGTATTTGGGGTCGATGCCAGGGTCGACTTTCGTGGTCATCACCTCGGGGATGGCTGTCGAGTCGCCAAAACACTTGATGAGGTGAGGCGGATAATAATAGCCTTCATTGGCGATGAAAGCGGCAATGTTGGCCAGCTGCAAAGGCGTCACCAGCACCTCGCCCTGCCCGATGCCCAGCGAACGGATGGTCACGGCATTCCATTGGTCTTGGTACATCTTGTCGTAATATTCGCGTGAGGGTATGTTGCCCGAGCGTTCGGCGGGCACGTCGGTGTTGAACTTGTGTCCGAGACCCAGTTTGTAGGTCATGTCTTTCCAGTACTCGTATCCCTTTTTCACGCCGCCGAATTTCGGGTTGTTGATGGTGGCCTTGAACGATTCGTAGAAGTAAGGGTTGCAAGAGTTCATGATGGCGTTGGCGAAATCAGGGCTGGGGCCATGGTGGTGGGTGCACTTGATGGGCAACGATCCTGGGCCGCTGCAATGGAAGCAGGTGGCTGGCGTGATGCTGCCGCTTTGCATGGCGATGAGGCCGACCACGCTTTTGAAGGTGGAGCCAGGCGGATAGGTGCCGTTGGTGGCGCGGTTGATGAGGGGCTTCATCGGGTCCTCCTGTAGCTCCTTGTAGTGTTTTCCGCGTTCGCGACCCACCAGCAGGTTGGGGTCGTAGGTGGGGCTGGTAACGAAAGCCAGGATTTGTCCCGTGGCAGGCTCGATGGCCACGATGGATCCTATCTTGCCCACCATCAGCTGCTCGCCGTAGGCTTGCAATTCGGCATCAAGGCCGAGGTAGATGTCTTTCCCTGCCACAGGTTCGCGGTCGTATTCGCCGTCCATGAAGTTGCCCATCTCGCGGTTGTGCACGTCGACCATCATCACCTTCAGGCCTTTCACGCCGCGCAGCTCCTTCTCGTATGATTTCTCGATGCCCGACTTGCCGATGTAGTCGCCTTGGCGGTAATACTTTTCGTTTTCCTTGTCTTTTTCAAGTTCGCCCTTGCTGATTTCGCCGATGTCGCCCAAGGTGTGGGCTGCAATGGATTTGGGATAATGGCGCACCGTTCGGGTCTGGAAATAAAAGCCTGGGTAGCGGTAAAGCACCTCGGCGATGTGGGCGTAATTCTCTTTTGAGACTTGCGTCATGAAAGGCGAAGGCCTGAAATAAGACTCGTTTTTTGCCTTTTCCATGCGCTCGCTAAACGAAGCCTTGTCGATGTCTAATAGGTGGCAGAAGGTGACGGTGTCGAAAGGGTCGAGCGAGTCGCGTTTCATGGCTTGGCGCGGGATGACCATCAGGTCGTAGACAGCCTCGTTGAACACCAAGAGCTCGCCGTTGCGGTCGAAAACCTTGCCTCGGGCGGGGTATTGGGTCACATAGCGCAAGGCGTTGTTGTCGGCCAGGGCAACGTAGCTTTTGTCGACCACTTGGAGCGAAAACAATTTGAGGATAAAGACCATCCCTACGGTGATGAAGACGCCGATTATCAGTAACTTCCTGGTAGACAGACTATTGTTTTTTGTTCTCATAGTGAAATTCGCGAATGACAAAGGTATAAGTTTTTGTTGGTTTCGCGATGCCTCGCGGGCCATTTTTTTCGAAAAAATTGCCTTTTCTCCCAAAAATGCGTTTTTTGCCTTCGTCTTCACTTTTTTTTTCGTACATTTGCGCGGTTTTTTATGCACGAAATAGAATGAAGAGAATTACCTTTGTGGTCATGGCTTTCTGCCTTTGTTTTTGTGGATGCAAGCAGCAGGCAAAAAACAAGGAACTTATGCAACGCAGCTTCTACGACACGGTTTGGGAGCGTTTTGATTTTGTCAGAGCCGATGTCGTGGTGGAGGAACCTACGACTTTTGACCTCAGTATGCGCATTAGTTTCACGGAGGAATATCCTTACGACTATATCGATTTGGTGTTTGCGGTCCTCACTAGCGACGGTGACCGCTACCGTGGCAAGGCCTACAAGCCTAAACTGAAGGATGCCGACGGGAACTGGAGCTCCGAGCTGAAAGACGGTTGCTATACGTTCATCTTGCCTATCAATAAGGAACTGCGCATCAACGATCCCGGCACCTATCGCTTCCAAATCGAACAGAAAATGCCTATCACTCCATTGGTGGGCGTGAAGGAATTGACGATTTTAAACAATTGACAAACAATCACTTGAAATGAGTATTACAAAAAGGACATTGAAATCTGGGGTGGCTGCCTTGCTGCTGGCCACCATGTTTGCATCTTGTGTTCCCCAAGAGAAGATGCTTTATTTGAAAGAAGCCCAAATGGCTGCCGAAAACAAGTCGGTCAATTATGTCAATGAACGCTCTGTCGACTACAAATTGCAACCAGGCGACAATCTCTATATCCGTTTCATCAATTTGGTTGACGAACAAGGCGTCGCTACTCTGTCGGGCGATGCCTCGAGTCGGAGTTATATGTCAAGCGAGGCCAGCATTTATTTGCATTCCTACACCATCGACGAGCAAGGCTACGTTGAACTCCCTTTGACCGGAAAGGTCGAACTTAGGAACCTGACGGTCGACGAAGCGAAAGACCGTCTTCAGGAAGTTCTCGATAAATACATGAATGGGACGACTCTTGTCGTGAAACTGTCCAACTTTAACCTTACGTTGTTGGGCGAGGTGAGCAAGCCGGGTATGTATAAGGTGTACCAGTCGCAAATCAACCTGTTTGAGGCCGTGGCTTTGGCAGGCAACATGACCAACTTCGCTAAGAGAGATGAGGTGAGAATCATTCGTCAAACCGAAACAGGATCGGAAATCGTCACCGTCGACATAGGTGCGGCCGACATACTTTCCTCACCTTATTATTATTTGAAACCTAATGACATTGTCTACGTTGAACCGCTTAAGATCAAGTCGTGGGGCTTCTCCACCTTCCCCTACTCGACGGTCATTTCCGTCATTACGTTAGGCGTCACGTTGGTCACCTTATTCAATAGACTGAAACAATAATCGACAGAAAACCATAAACATCCATCATCATGCAAAACGAAACAACTCCATATAAACCCCAACAAGGCAATGAGGAACAAACCGTTGATATCAAGCAACTGATTTACATCGCGCTGAGTCATTGGTATTTGTTTGTTATTGGTGTCGTTGTGGCACTCGTCATAGGCTTTGTCATCAACCGCTATTCGACAAATGTCTATCAAACCACGGGTACGATTCTCATCAAGGAAGGACACTCAAGTTATGATCCAACCGCCATTATGACCAACATGAGCTATGGCAATTCCCAAAATGTGTCGAACGAAATGGCCATCCTCAAGTCGTATTCCTTGACGGATCGCGTCGTGCATACCATGAACATCGAGGTGACGTATATGGAAAAAGGCCGTATCGCTACCACGGAAATGTACCAAAGCTCTCCGTTCAAGGTGGAGTTTGACCGTAGCGTGCCCCAGACTGTCGGGCTGGTCTACGAAATCACCAAGGTTGAAGACGGTGTCATCACTTTGCATGGTACTTCCGATCACCTGAGCAAGTATGATTACTTGATCAGCCAAACCACGGAGAGTAGCCAGACCAAAATCGACATCGAGACTGAATGCAAATTGGGCGAATGGTTCGACAACGGCTACAACCATCTCCGCATCATCTTCAACGAAGGTGTCGATGCCAAAAGCTTCAATAATAGGAAACTCTCGTTTTGGTTGAATAGTTATCCTAGCTTGGTGAAACAAATGAGCTCTTTCACGGTGGGTACTACGAGCAAGCAGTCGTCGGTGGTCTTGGTGACTACGAGCGGAACCAACAAACAGAAAATCGTTGATTTCACCAATACCTTGCTGACGGAATACGTCAACCGAGGTTTGGAGAAGAAGAATCTGGTTTCGGAAAACACCATCGAATTCATCAATAGCGAATTGTCGGGAGTCCAAGAGTCGATGAGCGAAGCTGCAAGCGATTTGAAGAACTTCCGCCAAAGCAACGATCTGATGAACCTCGACTTGCAGTCGAATCAGGTGTATACCAACCTTCGCGCCTTGGACAAGGAAAAAGCGGAAATGACGGCAAACATAATGATTTATAAACGTTTGCAGGATTACATCAAGGTTCAGATTGACGACCCCGAAAACCTGGCTTCTCCCAGTACTATGGGTATCAACGACCCTTTGCTTAACCAGTTGGCCCGTGACCTTGTCACCTTGTCTCAAACCAAGGCAACACAATTGCTCACCAAGACAGAACAGCACCCCCAAATCGTGAAACTCAACGAGCAGATTGTCACTACAAAGAAGGCCTTGTTGGAAACAATCAACAACCTTGTTGAGAACGCCCAGTTGAGTCTCAACGAAATCAATCGCCGTATTGCGGCATTAGAGGCCGAGTCGCGCCAACTTCCTGGAAAACAACAGCAACTTATTGATTATCAACGTAATTTTGATTTTACTGACGAGACATACAAATATTTGATGCACCGTCGTGCAGAAGCTCAGATCTTGCGTGCCTCCAATACGCCCGACAACGAAATCCTCGACGAAGCCCGCCTCGTGAGAACCAATAAGATTTCGCCACGCACCTCGATGAACTACCTCATCGCTCTCATCCTCGGTTTGCTCATCCCGGCTCTGTATCTTTTCCTGAAAGACTTCTTCAATGTGAGCATCAGCGACAGGAAGGATGTGGAGAAAATCACGAAATACCCCATCATCGGCCAAGTGGCGCAGTCGAGCGACAAAGACCCGATGGTGGTCATCAACAACCCCAAGGCGCCTATCGCCGAGTCGTACCGCTCAATTCGTACGAACATTGAATTCATCACTCAGGGCAAACCGAAGAGCGTGATACTGGTTACGGGCGATATGCAAAGCATCGGTAAGACGTTCAACAGCATCAACGTGGCCTCCATCTACGCTCTCTATGGCAAAAAGACGGTGTTGCTCGGCTTCGATATGCGTAAGCCTAAGCTCTTCCAAGAGTTTGGCTTGAACAACAACGTGGGTATCAGCTCCTTCTTGTCGAACAAGGAGCCGATTGACAATGTCATACAGCCATCGAACCACATCCCTACGCTCGATGTCATCACCAGCGGGCCTATCCCGCCCAATCCGGCTGAACTTATCGCTTCCGAGAAATGCAACGAGTTCTTCGATCTGCTCAAGGAAAGATACGACTACATCATCATCGACACGCCGCCCTTGGGTTTGGTCACCGACGCTTTCTTGTTGATGCGCTATTCCGATGTCAACTTGTTCATCGTGCGCCAAGGCGTCACCAACAAGAACATCTTCGGCAGCATCATCAAAGACCTTGAGGATAGGGGGTTCAACACTTCTATTGTCATCAACGGCATCGAAACGAACAAGGGTTATGGCTACGGCAAACGTTACGGGTATGGCTACGGTTATGCCTACGGTTACGGCTACGGACGTTATGGAAGCCACAACTCGGGATATTACGGCAACGGCTACTATGGCGAAGACGGCGACAGCAAGAAGAGAAAGCACAGCAAGCATGGCTCCAAATAACCAGTCGGGTGCTCGGATCGATCAAAACGTTAGGCATTGGCACGCCATATATGTCAGGTCGCGGGCCGAGAAAAAAGTGCTGTCGCAGCTTGAGGAAATGGGCTTGAAGGCCTATTTGCCCTTGATTACCAAGGTCAGGCAGTGGAGCGACCGGCGCATGAAGGTGGATGAGCCGCTTTTCAGGTCGTATGTGTTCGTTTATTCCAACGCAAAGGAATACATCCCAATACTGAACGTTTATGGCGTGCTGAAGTTCGTCAGCTTCGAGAATCAAGCAGTCAACGTCCCCGAAAACCAAATCCTCGCCATCAAGAAATTCGTGGCCGATTATGAACGAGGTGAGGAATACAGGATGCAGAACTTCGAAGAACTGAAGGAAGGCCAATTGGTGCGCATCATCACGGGCCCGATGAAAGGACTGAAGGGCCGGCTCGAATCCATCGAGAACAAACGCCATCTGATTGTCTATATCGATGTGGTGGGACAATACATTCCAGTGCATTTGCCGCGAGCCAAAGTGGAGCCCGTGTATGACGACGAAAAAGGAAAAAGTAAGCAGATTGGAAGATAATTCCTATCTTTGCACGGAAATTGTAGAACGAACCACACAAAAACAGATACATCATGGATTCTGAAAGATCAAAGAAACAAACGAGACAGCCGGTTTGGCTCTATGCCATCCTCGGCTTGCTGGCCATCGCCCTCGTCTTCCTGTTGGTGCGCAACGGCAATATGAAGACCGACCTGAAGGAACTTGAGGCGGAGAAGGAAATGCAACGCATGGATTTCCAAGCCGAAGTCGACAGTCTGATGAAGGTTCACAACGAGCTGAAAGAAAGCTATGGGGAACTGAGTCAAGAACTGGCTGAAAAAGATAGTATCATCCAAGCCGATGCCGTCGAAATTAAGAAACTGTTGGATTCGCAGTGGGACTATTATTACGTCAAGAAGAAACTTACACAGTTGCAAGACATTTCGCAACGCTATGTGCGCCAGATGGACTCGCTTTATACCGTCAACCGAGAGCTGGTGGCCGAAAACGAGCGTATCCGCGAGGAATACCAAGCCGAACGCCGACAGAACACTAACCTCACTCGCCAGAACGACGAGCTGGCCAACAGGGTCAGCCAAGCGGCTTACTTGAAGTTGTATAACTACACAGCCCAGGCGGTGCGCTTCAAAGGCGGAGACAAGGAAACCCAAACCGATAGGGCCGAACGGGCCGAGCGCATCCGTGTTGACTTCACAGTGGGCGCCAATGACCTTGTGGAACCTGGTTCCAAGCTGTTCTACATACGTATCGCTGACCCCACCAAGGCCATCCTTGCCAAAGGTTCGGGCGACGAGTACTCGTTCAAGTCGAACGGCGAGACGTTGCAGTTCACCGAAAAGGTGCGTGTCAACTACGACGGCACCGAGACCGCCGTGCGTGCCTACTACATCCATCCTTCAGGAACGGTGATGCGTCCTGGCACTTATTTCGTCGATGTGTATGAGCAGGGCGGCAAGCTGGTGGGACAAACCTCAATAAATTTGAAGTAATGTTTTTTCATTCATTTTGATTGTTTGGCAAGCCAATCTTCGGCTTGACTTTTTTCATTCCAGCACCGACTTCAACACTTCGTGGGAGTGGAAGTCGTTCATCACTGGAGCGTGAAGCCGCATGAAAACGATGAGTTTGTCGAGCAAGTCGCGGCGTTGGCTGGTCCTTAAAGGCACTTGGCAGGTCTCGTCGATGCCCAAATCGAGTAACTGCGACAAGAGAGAGGCCACTTCCGGGTCGAGGTAATAGGGATGCACGGGAAAGTCGTGGACAAATGAGCCCTCCATCAAGTCGAAACACCAGCCTTCCTGCAGGTTGGCTTTGGGATAGAAACCGAGATGTCGTGTCAGTTCCAAAGTGAAAAACAAGGGGAAATTGGCGTAGTGTTCGTCCACCAAATCGAGCCAAAGCATTGAGCGTTCGATGAAATCGAAAAGGGCTTCGTTTTGTTCCTGTTCGGTGATGGTTTTGGAAAGCAACTCGCTGATGTACATCAATATGGCGCTTTTGTTCATCACAAAAGGAATGCTTTGGAAGACGTGGGCAAGTTGCACGTCTTTCAGGTATTTCAAGGAGCCTTTGTTGGGTCGGCTGACTTCCACAAACTGGATGAGATTCAGGTTTTGGAACAAGGCCACACGGTTTTTGGAACCATGGTTAAAGGCCCCTTTCACCATATAGGATCGCAGGCCCTCATTGCGGGTGAAAATCCTCACAATCAGACTGGTGTCGCCATAGCGAATGGATTGCAGGACAATGCCGTGGATTTTGTGGTCCATCAATTCATGATGAGGATTTTGGTGGCAAACTTGTCGGTGCCTTGCTTGGTGCTGACGAAGATGAGATAGACGCCGGGTTCCACTCTCTGGCCGTTGATGTTGGTGCAGTCCCAAACGGCTTGGCCGCCTTCCGAAATCAGTTGGGTGACAAAGGCACCGTCAACAGTGGTGATTCTGACCAAAGTGTTAGCCACCAAGCCTTTGATGCCGACATAGCCTGTGTAGCCTAAACGCACGGGATTGGGGTAAGCCACCACATCGCTGACGTAAGGCTCGGCTGGAGCCGCCTCGCCGCGATAGGAAATCACGCCACTATCGGTCCCGAAAAACACCTCGCCATTCTTGTCGATAGCCATTGTGTTGACCGCGTTGACGAGCAGGGGACTGTTGGTCGTGTTGAAGTTGTGGATTTCCTTGGGATTTCCATCGAACGACATCAGATAGACGCCCGATTCGAGGCCAAACCACATCTCGTTGGTGCCATGGACGACAGCCATTGAGAGCACGCTTGTACCGTCGAAAAGCCAGTCGAATTGGTCGGTGCCATCGTTGCGAGGAACCCGTTTCTGTGTGGCATCGAAATCAGTACCTGTGAAGATTTTGGCACTGTTTTCGAATAGGCACGGACCGTTGTTGGTACCCACCCAAACAGCTCCTTTTTGGTCGAGAGCAAGACAGTTGACCGAGCCTAATAAATGGCCGTTGCCTAGGGCGGTATTGAGGACGACGGCTTGGTCGTCGGAGGTGAGGTCGAAAGTCCCATTGTCGTTGAAAACAATCAAGGTGCCATCGCGGGTGATGATCCACTTGTAGTCGTTCGAGTCGATGAGCATCGTCCCGATGTCGATTCCGCTCAGGCTTCCGCCGAGATTGAATGAATGCCAATTGCCGTTGCGTTCCATCACGGAGAGCATGTTGGTTGCGCCCGTGTTGGCCACCCAAAGGTTGCCTTTGCTGTCGAAGCCGAGACCACTGATATTGATGAGGTTGGGGTCCTGCACCCAATATTCGAGGGTGCTGTTGTCGGCGTTGTAGACCTCAACGAGTTCTTTGTCCTTGATTTTCAATACGCCATAGCCCCATGTACCGACATAAGTGACTGAGGGGTCGTTCGGGTCGGTGGCGGTGCATACGAAGTCGGAAAAGCCATCCAAATCGGCCATAGTGGAGCTGTTGAAGACCGTCCACATTCCATCGAAGCGAGCCACGCCTTCCCTCAGATAGCGTTTGCCCCAATTGGAGACGTGACCACCGGTCGAAATCCACACTTGGTCGCCGCAGGCTTGCAGGTGAAATACGTTTTTCGAGGCGGGACCGTTTGGCATCACGTCCATGTTGTTGAACCCGTCAGAGGTCTTGATAAGACCTCGACGGGTGTCGCCAATCCAATAATTGCCATTGTTGTCGATAGCGGTCGATAGTGGCTCAATGCCACCTCCTGGCGAGTAGATGTGCTTGATAAGGTTGAGACTACGGTCGTATGCCTTCACGTTGTAGCGGTTGGTGATGATGAAATGGTCGTCGTAGGCGCGCAATTCATATTTTTGGCTCTTTTCGTTGTTGTCGAAGTAGCCCCATTGGTTGCCGTTGAGGACAAAGAGCGTGTCGGCCTCGTAACCTCCGTCATAGTTGAGATAGAGTTTTCCGGCAAAGGTCTCCATCTCAGTATAGGCATAATGGGGGTGTATCAAGCTGTTGTCGAAATGCCATGCCGAGTAATTGGCCAGATTGGGTGCGTCTTGCGATGCATAATAGACGCCATCGTCGGTGCAGGCGTAAATGCGCCCGTTGTAGATGGCAACATCGGTAACATTCACCGCATCGCCTTGGTTTCCAATATAATAAGTGTCTTTTACCTCTTCTTTCTTCAGGTCGAAGACTACAATGCCGAAGCCGCAGGCCACATAAGCCAAGTCGCCGTCGAAGAACACGTTGTTGATGCTTTTGTTGCCCACGATGTTCTTCTCCTTGATGTCGCTCATGTTGTGGACCTGGTTGTTGGCATTGATAAGGTCGACGTTGGCATTGGTATAAGCCACCAGGAGCTTGCGTTGGCTCTTGCAGTAGCCCATGGTGCTGATGCCGATGTCAGACAAACCGTTGATTTTGTTGAGGATGTGGATAGAGTTGTCCTCGGTGTCGTAGTAGAACAGCTCAAACTCGGTGGCGGCATAGATCTTGGTGCCGACTGGCTCTACTTGGATAACTTTCTGGTAGGGCAGATGCGTGCGCCAATTGCCGATAGAGACGCCGTCTTGGGCGAAGGCCGATACTGAAACGAGCCATGTGGCTATGAGGAAGACGATAGACTTCAGGTATTTCATACAATATAGAATTTGGGCGGTAAAATTACAAAATTATAGGAAGATAACGCAGTTTTTGTCGAAATGTTTTTATAACGGCGTGTAAAAATCGAACTAATGGACAAAAAATTAGGTTCGAATTTCCGGAAAGCATGGTAATGACTGGCGCTCATCTTCTCCTTCAGTTCCTTGCTACTGTGGCCGCCATTGGCAATCATCTTCCTCAGCTTCGGGAATCTGTGGAATTTGCCATAGGGGAGTTCATGTTTGACTTCATGCTCGACGTGGAGGGTGACAATGCAAAGATTGGGAGATAATAGCATGCTATGACGAAACAACGGGAATCAAAACCATGGCATACGGTTTTATTTGTGGATTTTTCATTATCTTTTTCATTATCTTTGCGCGATTAAATCCTAATAAAATGACTGAAAAAGACGCTATCGTCGCCCGCCATTCGGTGCGACAATACCTTGAAAAGCCCATCGAGGCGGAAAAAATCGAAGAACTGAAAGCCCTCATCGCCGAATGTAACCGCGAGGGTGGAACGCACATGCAATTGGTGACCAACGAGCCAAAAGCCTTCGCAGGCGGTATGGCCAAATACGGCAAGTTCAGCGGCATCAGCAATTATATTGCGGTCGTCGGGAAGAAAGGCGACGACACCAACCTCGGCTATTACGGCGAGAAGATGGTCGTCCGCGCCCAGATGCTCGGCCTCAACACCTGCTGGGTCGGGATGATGTTCAGCAAACAGCCCGATTCGTACCAAGTGCTGGATGACGAGAAACTGTTATGCGTCATCGCGTTGGGCTATGGCGCCAACCAAGGAGTGCAGCACAAGCTGAAGCCCATCGGGGATTTCGCGGAAGTGAGCGGCCCGATGCCCGAATGGTTCCGCCAGGGAATGGAAATGGCCATACTCGCACCTACGGCAGTCAACCAGCAGAAATTTAAGTTCGTGCTTCGCGACGGCAACCGCGTGGAGGCACAATCCCGCTTTTCCCTCATCGGCTATGCCAAACTCGACCTCGGCATTGCCAAGTACCATTTTGAGGTGGGCGCGGGAAAGGAGCATTTTGAATGGTGTTGAAACCTATGAAATACTACATTGTTGATGCTTTCACCGACCAACCTTTCGGGGGTAATCCGGCAGGCGTGGTGCTGCTGGAGGGCGAGGCCTTCCCGGAAGAGAAGCTGATGCTGCAAATCGCGGCAGAACTGCGTTATTCGGAGACGGCGTTCGTCAGGCGACATTCGGAGAAGGAGTTCACCATCCGCTATTTCACGCCGAAGGCCGAGGTGGAGCTTTGTGGCCATGCCACGATAGCCTCATTCGCTTTGTTGCACCAAAAAGGCTTGGCCTCGGGCAAATGCCTATGCCACACTTTGGCCGGAGACCTGACAATCGAGGCTGGTAAACAGGTGATGATGCAGATGGCCCAGCCTCGCATCGTGGCGAGCGTGGAAAATGCTGACGAAATATACAAGGCATTGGGAATAAACGATTTCCGTCCACAAATGCCCGTTCAAATCGTTTACGCGGGTCTTCCCGATTTTATGATTCAGGTGCCCGATGTGGCGGTTTTGCAGTCGCTGAAACCCGATATGGAGGCCATCGCCGACATCACCAAGCGGCACGAGGCGGTAAGTTTCCACGTTTTCGCCTTCAGCAACGACGGCTACACGGCCCACGTCCGCGATTTCGCGCCCTTGTATGGCGTTCCCGAGGAATCTGCGACGGGCACGGCCAACGCTGCCCTGACCTATTATCTGCAACAATGCGGCTGCCTCGGCTCCGAGGCGGAGTGCACCTTCATCCAAGGCGAGGCTATGGGGCGGCCTTCCGTCGTTGCCACCCGTATCCAATCCGACGGCAACATCTATGTGGGCGGCACGGCGGCTATTGTGGCGGAGGGGAATTTGTTGTGAAGTGCTAACAAAGTGAAGGTTATAAAAGTAAAAGTTTGAAAACGGTTACACAGCAGAAGAATCTGTTTCGCTTGTGCTTCCCCATTTCAAATCTTCCGCAGCGATAGTGGCTTCGGAATTTGACGGATATGGCCTCCATTGATACACCTCAACGATAGGCGCACCAAGCGCATTTTCAATGGCTACCAGGGTGCTAATAGTGAAATTGTGTGTACCTCGCATCCATTTGCTGATTTCAGCCTCGCTTTTGCCGAGTCTTTGGGCCAAATCCTTCTGTTTCAATCCTTTTTCATCCAGAATTTGATGAATCCTATCAACGATTCGGAATGACAAGGCAACAGACCGACGGATTTCAGGACTCACCCTTTGGCGTCTTTCCTCTATGATTTTACTCCTCTTCATTTCTGATAAAGTTTAAGTCACCAATGATTTCCTTGTCAACGAGTACGATAGTTCCGTCTTTTATCCTTGACGAAATGAAACGACTCGTATCTATCAATAGTTTGACGTATGGGGCCAAAGACTTGCTTTCCTGCCAATTCCTTGAATCCTTGATGCCGCCATTGCCAAACACAAGAATTTTGTCGGACAATCGCAAACAATAAAGCCTGATTTTTGAACCTACATCAATTGGAATTGACACCCACACCATCACCATATTTCCCTTCTGGACGAAAATAGCGTTCGAGGGCACCGCGTTCCGCTATCTGATCCAACCACGAAACTACGACATCAATCTCTTTGTCGTATTCACAACCCACAGGGAACTTCTCAAAGAACGCTTCCAGTTCTGACATCTCCTCGCCTGCCAACCTTCTGCTGTAGAAGTTGACATTTTCATGTTCTTCTATCAGCTCAACGGTGTATTCTTGCCTCATCTTTTTCTTAACTTTTAAGTTATGTACCGCAAAAGTACAACCTTTAGTTGAAATAGCAATGAAATTAGCTCAAATTCTTCAAAAACCACTCATGCACCCGCAAGTCATCGTCCAGTTCGGGATGGAAGGAAGTGACCAATTGATTGCCTTGCCGAGCGGCCACAATGTGCCCATCGACTTCGGCAAGAACCTCGCAATCAGGTGATAGAATTTCTTCAATATACGGAGCGCGGATGAAAGTCATAGGAATGTCGTCGCCAAGGCCTTTCATCGAGCCCAAAGTGTGGAAACTGCCCAATTGTCGTCCGTAGGCATTGCGCCGCACGCGGATGTCCATCGTGGCGAGACGACGGCGAGAGTCGTTGGTCGTTTCCTTGGCCAAAAGAATCATCCCTGCGCAAGTGCCGAAGACGGGCAAACCGCGTTCGATGGCCGCTTTGACAGCATCGAACAGGCCGAGGTCGTGCAGCAGTTTCAGTTGGGTCGTGCTTTCGCCGCCAGGCAGGATGATGCCGTCTTTTTCCCGTTCCCAATCGGCGGGCGAATGGATTTCAAACGCCTCTGCACCAATGCGATGGAGCATTTGCAAGTGTTCGGCAAACGCCCCTTGCAATGCGAAAACGCCAATCTTCATCTCATTGCCCTCTCTCCGCCATCAGCAGTGCGATTTCCTGCTCGTTGATGCCCACCATCGCCTCGCCCAAGTCTTCCGAAAGCTCGGCGAGCCGTTTTGCGTCGGTGTAGTTGGTGACGGCTTGCACGATGGCGGCGGCGCGTTTGGCGGGATTGCCGCTCTTGAAGATGCCGCTGCCCACAAACACGCCCTCGGCGCCAAGTTGCATCATCAGCGCGGCGTCGGCGGGAGTGGCCACGCCACCGGCGGCGAAGTTCACCACGGGCAGTTTGCCGTTTTCGTGGACGAAAACCACCAAATCGTATGGCACCTGCAGTTGCTTGGCGGCCTCGAAAAGCTCATCGTCGCGCATCGCCACAAGTTTCCGGATTTCGCTCTGCATGCAACGCATGTGGCGCACCGCTTGGACAATGTCGCCCGTGCCAGGTTCGCCCTTGGTGCGGATCATCGTGGCACCTTCGGCAATGCGGCGCAAGGCCTCGCCCAGATTGCGCGCTCCGCACACGAAAGGCACGCGGAACTGGGTCTTGTCGATGTGATAGATGTCGTCGGCAGGCGAAAGCACTTCGCTTTCGTCAATGTAGTCAATGTCGATGGCTTGTAGGATTTGTGCCTCGGCGATGTGCCCGATACGGCATTTTGCCATCACAGGGATGCTGACGGCTTCCTGGATGCCACGAATCATCTTCGGATCGCTCATGCGCGACACACCGCCTGCCGCGCGAATGTCGGCGGGAATGCGTTCCAAGGCCATCACCGCGCAGGCTCCGGCGGCTTCGGCGATACGGGCTTGTTCGGGCGTGGTCACGTCCATGATGACACCGCCTTTCAGCATCTGTGCGAGTTGGCGGTTGAGTTGTTGTCTGTCGTTATTCATAGTAGTAGTTTAAGTTTTGGGTCGGGCCTTCGACAGGCTCAGGCACCTTTTGCTTTATTACGATATTGTGTCGGTGATAAGTGTCTCATTTTTCGGAAGAAACGCGAGAGTTGCGCCTGCGAGCTGAAGCCTAATCCGATGGCAATTTCCTGCACGGTTTGGTCGGAATGCAGCAGCCTTTGCTCGATTTCTCGGACGATGCGTTCGTCAATCATCGTCTTGGGCGACTTGCTGGAAAAGCGTTTTGTGACCTGTGCCAGATAGCGGCTGCTCACATTGAGTTGTTCGGCATAGAACGCCACGTCGTTGTAATGCGCAAAGAAGCGTTCCACGCTGTCAAGGAAACGGTTGTAGAGCGCGGCGGCGCGACCGTTTTGCTCAGTCGGCTCGGGCGCGAGTTGTTCCAGATATTTTTCCGCTTCGGCGATGGCGGTCGGCAAATCCGCGCCGCGACTGAGCATCACGGCGATGGCCGACGAAAGCAAGTTGCCGTGTCCGTGACCCTGCAATTTATTGATAACCAAAAGTTTTTGGTTTTGGATTTTGAAAAGATCCTTGTCCTCGGCACGCACGATGACCAAGGTGCACAAAGGCAGCAGGTGTTTCCTGACGGCTTGCATCACCTCGGCGGACATCAGTTCGTCGCCGTTGGCGGAGCGCACCACGGGGTCGAAGATGATGTGCTTCGGGCGGTAGCGTTTCAGGATTTCGGTCACGGTCACCACCACATCGGTGCGACGCAACATTCCGATTTTGACGGTCTGCGGCTCCTCGTCGTTGAAAATCGCCTCAATTTGGCTGCCGACCACGGCGGCGGGCAGGTCGAAGAACGACTGGATGCCCAAGGTGCTTTGTGCGGTGATGCTGGTGATGGCGGTGGCGGCCTTCGCGCCCAAGGCGGTGATGGTGCGGATGTCGGCCTGCACGCCCGAACCGCCCGTGCCGTCGCTACCCGTAATGCTCAAAATGGTTTTCATCTCGCTCGAATTTGACTGCAAAGAGCGCAAATTTCCGCGAAACGGCAAAACGAATTTCCGTTTTTGGAAAAGAAAATGTATTTTTGCGCAAAATTCAATGATTAGCGAATAAAGAGAATACTATCGAATATGAAAGCACTCTTAATCAACGGCAGCCCGCATGCCAACGGCTGCACCGCCACGGCCTTGGGAATTGTGGCTAAGGAACTGGAAAAGAACGGCGTAGAGGCCGAAATCGTCCACATCGGGAACAAGGACATTCGCGGCTGTATCGGCTGCTACAAATGCAGCGAACTCGGGCGTTGCGTTTTCGATGACTTGGTGAACGAATTGGCCCCTAAATTTGAGCAGGCCGATGCCTTGGTCATCGGCTCGCCAGTGTATTACGCTGGTTTGGCGGGCACGATGAACTCGTTCCTTGACCGTTTCTTTTTTAGCACGCCTTTCAGCAAACGCATGAAAGTCGGAGCTGCCGTGGTTTCGGCCCGTCGCGCTGGCACCACCGCTGCCTTCGACCAGATGAACAAATACTTCACCATCAGCGAGATGCCTGTCGCTTCTGGCCGTTATTGGAACATGGTACACGGCTATTCGATGGAAGATGTGATGCGTGATGAGGAAGGCGTCCAAAACCTTCGCATCCTTGCCCGCAACATGGCTTTCCTTGTCAAAGCCATTGCCGCCGAGAAGGAGAAAAACGGTTTGCCCGAACGTGAAGAGACGGTTTACACCAACTTTATCCGTTAAACCTCACCAGCGCCAAACAAAACCATTGTTTTTGTCAAAACTATGGCCACATCAAAAGAATATCTTCAGTTCATTCTCGAACAACTCTCCGAAGCCGACGAAATCAGCCACAGACCTATGATGGGCGAATATGTCATCTACTGTCGCGGCAAGGTGTTGGGCGGCGTTTACGACAACCGGTTTCTGGTGAAGCCCGTCAAATCGGCTCTCGCGATGATGCCCGAAGCCGAATTGGTGCCGCCCTACGACGGTGCCAAACCGATGGTTTTGGTGGACAACGTCGACAACCGCGATTTCCTGAAAAGCCTGATAGAGGCGATGTACGGCGAGCTTAGGTAGTTTTAACTCGCAATAATTGCCATGACTTCCAAGCAAGGCAGACGCCAATGACAATCATCAACGGCATGATGATGTATTGCGCGGCATTTTCGCTTGGTAGTTCCATAAAGGCGTGCGCGATATTGAACAGCCCGATGATGCTGGCAATCACGGTATTGACCCAAAGCAGCCATCGTTTTGGTTGTGTGGGTAGCAGACAGAAGATGCCGCAGGCGGGCAACAACAGGCTTAGAGTGGCCATCATTAGCAACATAGGTTGAGGAACCGTTCCGGAATTGTCGATGGCGATACTTTGGTTCCAAAACAGAGGAAGCAAATCCATGATGGTGTGGCAGGCGAATCCGCCCATCGTCATCAGCCACAGGACGATAATTTGTGATCTTTTTTGCATTGTAGTAAGTATTTAAGATTGTTATTAAGAATGATTCTAAATTATTTAACGGCAAAAGTACAGCCCTTTCGAATCATCGAGAATCACCATTTGTTGGGATTTTCGAGTATGGTGCTCAATAAAAAGTTGTAGTTTTGCATCTGAAAACACCCCATATCAACTTTTCAGACTATGGACACTCTTGAATTTGATGCCGCCATCCTGCAAAACGAGGATATGGATGCCACCTACGTGGAGGTGCCTTTCGACATTAGGGCCTTGTTCGGCAAAGGCCGGCTGGCGGTCCACGCCACCTTCGACGGCGTGCCCTACGACGGACAGATCGTCCGCATGGGAACGCCCTGCCACATCATCGGCATCCGCAAGGACATCCGCAAACGGATTGGAAAATCCTTTGGCGATGTGGTGCATGTAACTTTTATTGAACGAAAATGAACAAAATGAAAGAAATGATAGCCTACTGCGGTCTCAACTGCGAGAAATGCGATGCCTACATCGCCACAAAGCATAACGACCAAGCGTTGCGCGAGAAAACCGCAAAACGTTGGTCCGAATGGAACCACATCACCATTTTGCCCGAGCAGATTAATTGCGAGGGCTGTCGTATGGATGGCAAAAAGACCGTTTTCTGCGAAAGCCTCTGCCAAATCCGCCAGTGCGCGATGAAAAAAGACTTTGAAACCTGCGGCGATTGCGGAGAACTTAAGCGATGCAAAATCGTCGAGATGGTTATTGGGAACAGCATGGAAGCATTGAAGAATTTGAATTCATGAAAAGAATCCCCCTTTTATCATCCATAGTCTTGCTGATGGCAGGGTGTGGACAAAACCAACTAACACTCGGTAAAGTTGAATCTAAATACGTCACTATTGACGACAGCATTCGTGTGCATTACAAAACTTATGGTCAAGATGATAATACAATATGTTTTGTTCATGGTTTTGGTTGCGACATGAACACTTGGGAAAAACAGTTCGAGGCTTTCCGCGATGAAGATATGCGGATGGTGTTCATCGATTTGCCTGGCTACGGTCGGAGTGATAAGCCTCGTGTGGATTACATACTCGATTTCTTTGCACATGCCATCGATGAAGTGTTGAAAGCCAACCATATCAAGAATACAGTCTTTGTTGGTCATAGCCTTGGCATCCCCGTATGCCGTCAGACCATAATGACTACACCGCATCAAGGGGCGTTGGTTGACATCGATGGTGTGTATTGTTTTTATGATGGCACGGTGATGCCTGAGACACCTCAGTATGTGGCATCGAGTACCATGCAACACCTTGTGGAAAGGAAGTGGTGGGACAATCGCCAAATTTCGCAGCCTGTGATGGTCGTCTGCACCCAGAACAGCGGCCTCGACCCCGACAACGAACAGAAGATGCAAGCACTTTATCCGCATCTCGATTATATGGAGTTGACCACTTGCGGCCATTTCATCCACATGGAGCAGCCCGAGATGTTGAATGAAAAACTGAAAGCATTTGGTGAAAATCATTATAATGCAAATAACACAACTTCTTATGTCACACGGATTTCTCAGATTACACAGATGTTGCTCGCCGATGGCGAGCGGCTGCCGCGGGCAAAAAATCCGTGAAATCAGTGCAATTGTGTGACACCAGACTTTGAGGCAGAAAACCCAGTTGTATTTTGAATTAGAGCCTGTATTTAACATACTATGAATCCTGTAGCCCTCCGACTCCTCAACCAGCAACTCGTTGCCCCGCAATTCAGCGACCCTGCCGAGGTGGTGCGCCACATGGGTGCGATGCAGGCGCAGGAATACCGCATGATGCGTTGGGCGGTGGCGATGCGCACGCAAAAGCCGTCGGCAAAGGCCTTCAAGGAGGCTTACGACAACGGACGGATTGTCCGAATGCACTTAATGAGAGGAACATGGCAGTTGGTGACCGCCGAGGATTATTGGGCTTGGCTTTCGCTCTGTGCGCCCAAAGCCATCGCCGTGACCAAAGGCTGGATGAGCAGCAACAAAATCACCATCCCCGATGAGGAGCTGATGCGCATGAGGGAAATCCTCGCACAAACCGCCGCCGACAAGGGGAGCGCCACCAAACAGGATTTCGTGGAGGCATTGGCGGAGAAGGACATTGTGTTAGACGAACACCGGCTGTCTTACCACATTCGAATGGCGGAGATGTCGGGAACCATCTGTAGCGGCGACTTGCACCCCTCAAAAGCCACCTACGCCCTCACAGCCAACAAAATAAAGACTCCGCTCGAAAAGACAGAGCGCGATGAAGCCCTGATGCGCTTCACCTGCGCCTATTTCCAAAGCCGTCAGCCAGCCACCTTGGAGGATTTCGTTTGGTGGTCGGGACTGGGTGTCAGCGACTGCCGCAGGGGCATGGCCCTTTGTAGCAATTACCTCCATGTAGAGACGCAAAATTTTGCGTCTCTACCACCTAGGAAATTCTATCTCACCGATGATTGCCGCACCCGAGGTTTCCGCAAGGGCAAGTACCTGCTGATTCCGCCTTACGACGAATACCTGATTGGCTATAAGAGCCGCAACATCGTGCTCGACCCCGAACACAAGCACCGTGCCCACAACAACAGTGGCATCTTCCAGCCCATCGTCGCCAAAGACGGCATCGTCTGCGGCAACTGGAGCCCTTTCAAGGACGAAAGCCAGGCCGACTTTTTCCTCGAGGAACACGCTGGCGATTTGCAGGAGGAATGGGCGAGGTATGGAAAGTTTCTAATAAGTTAAATCTGATGGCATATCGTGGAAAACATGTAAATTTGCCCCGATAAAGAAATCTGTTGAAATCATGGAATACATTAGAGTGACGAAAGACAATTTGGAGCAGGAGCACATCTGCTGCGCCATTTCCAACAATAAGGATGTGCAGGTCGCTTCCAAGAAGGCCTGGCTTGCCGGGCGCTTTGACGACGGACTGGTGTTTCTGAAGAGCGTGGGACGCGGAAAGTGTTTCATCGAATACATTCCAGCCGAGAATGCCTGGAATCCCATCTTGGCCGATGGATATATGTATATCGACTGCCTTTGGGTGTCAGGCGCTTTGAAAGGGCATGGCTATGCCAACGCCTTGTTGGAGGCTTGCATCCACGACAGCAAGGCCCAAGGCAAGAAAGGCTTGTGCGTCCTGTCGTCGGCAAAGAAGAAGCCCTTCCTTTCCGACCCTCAATTCCTGAAGCATAAAGGTTTCACCGTGTGCGACGAGGCCAGCAACGGCATCCAACTTTGGTATCTGCCCTTCGCGAAAGATGCTGAGGCGCCCAAGTTGAAGGAATGCGCCAAGCATCCCCATATCGACGAGATGGGCTATGTGATTTACTACACTAACCAGTGCCCGTTTAACGGCAAGTACGTCCCGATTGTCGAGGCCGTCGCGAAGGGAAACGACATTCCTTTCAAAGCCATTCATTTGCAAAGCAAGGAGGCGGCCCAAAACGCCCCAACGCCAGTCACCACCTACGCCGTCTTCCGCAACGGCGAATACATCACCAACGAGCAGATGAACGACAAACGGTTTTTGAAAATGATTGGGAAATGAATTTATATGCGACTTGGGCGCAGGCTTGGGTTGCGGAATTTTTATTGCCTTCGTAATTCTAGAGGCGGATTTCGAAATAATTTGTAATTTTGCGGAGTTGGAAACACCAAGTTAGAACGATAATGATGATTGAAACCAACCGCATAGAATTCAAGCGCGAACTCACCCGCGACCTCGACATCGAGCGCGAAGTGGTGGCGTTCCTCAATTACCATGAGGGCGGTGTGGTTTATGTCGGCATTGACGACAATGGAAAAGCCGTCGGCGTGAAGGATATTGATGGCGATATGCTGAAAATCAAGGACCGCATTCGCACGGGCATTTCGCCGTCTCCGATGGGTTTGTTTGATGTCACCACCGAGCGTATTGACGATATTCCTGTCATTAAGGTTTTTGTGGCCACAGGGAGCGAGAAGCCATATTACAAAACGAAATACGGCTTGTCCGAGCGAGGCTGCTTCTTGCGTGTCGGTACGGCTTCCGAGCCGATGACCACCAAGCAAATCGAGGACTTGTATGCGAAAAGGGTGCGTCAATCGCTCAAAAACATACCTTCTCCTTACAAGGATTTGACATTTCGTCAGTTGCGTATCTATTATGAAAGCCGCAACTTGATGCTCAATGACAGTTTCGCCAAGACACTTGATTTGCTAACGGCAGATGGAGGGTTCAATTATGTTGCCTATCTGTTGTCCGATACCAACAGCATGTCAGTCAGATTGGCAAAATACGCAGGAACAGACCGTGACGAACTGATTGAAAACCACGAATATGGCTATTGCTCACTGTTGAAGGCAACCAATCAAGTCCTTGATCGTTTGCAGATTGAAAACACCGTGAAAAGCAGCATAGGCTATCCTTTCCGAACCGACACGCCCCTTTGGAATGAACGTGCCGTAAGGGAGTTGGTGATTAATGCCATCGTGCACAACGACTATTTCAACGAGGTCTCACCCAAATTCGAGTTGTTTTCCGACAGATTGGAAATCACCTCTGCCGGGACGTTGCCGTTTGGGATGAGTAAGGCGGATTTCTTCAATGGAGTGAGCAACCCCCGAAACAAGGAGTTGATGCGCGTTTTTCGCGATGTAGACATGGTGGAGGCGTTGGGTACTGGGATGCTACGTGTGCTCAAAGTTTACAAGGAGGAGAACTTTGTCTTCATGGACAATTTCATTCGGGTTGTGATACCTTACAATTGGATACCTTCAGAAATTGCCAACAGCAGTTCTGAAAACAAAACGGTGTATGTCCCAGAAAATGTCTTACAAGAATTATCTGAGCGACAGCGTTTTATAATAGATGTTTTGGCCGATGTCGCAGAAAATGTCGCAGAAAATGTCGCAGAAGGAATCAAGGTAAACACCAAGTATTTGTCGGAGCGTTTGGGAGTGAACCGAAAAACCATCCAACGCGACTTGGTGGAACTGGTTGAGAAACAACTCGTCAGATGGGTTGGTTCTGACAAAGGCGGCCACTGGGAAGTGATTACAAACAATAAATAACTATGTCCAAAATCACCACAAAACAAGAACTATTAGCCGCCATCGAAGACGGCTACGCCAAACTCAATGAGCAAATCGGGAAGATGACGGCGAAGGAAATCGCCGTGCCTTTCAGTTTTGCTGCCGACCCGAAGAAATGCGGCGTGCGCTGGCGATACGACCGCTGCCTCCGCGACCTGCTGATTCACCTCTACGAATGGCAGGTGCTGCAACGCCTTTTCGTGCAGAACATCCGCGAAGGTCATCCCAAGGATTACCTCCCCGACGAATACCGCAAATGCTATCATGAGATGGACAAGATGCTGGTGGAGAAGCACCAGAACACGCCTTTGGAAGAAGCCCAACGCCTGTTGCAACAGACCCACAAGGAGATGCTGGACCTCACCGAGAGTTTCACCGAGGAGGAACTTTTCACCAAAGGCTTTTACAAGAACACCTATACCACCAATATGGTGGCCTATTTCGAGAGCGTCACCTCAAGCCCTTACGCGCAGGCGGTGAAGCTGCTGAAGACGCATCAGAAGAACTGCAAGGCGAATTAGTATTTCGGCAGGCACCTGGTATGCTTGGAAGACGGTTTTGAAGCAAATCAACGGCAAATAGACTTATATCGGTGGAAAACAATTATATTTGCAATCGGAAATATTGTGTTTTGAATAAACCAAATTCAAGTAAAACTTTTTGAAAATGAAACAGATAATAACCGTGAAAGGCCTCAAGTGCAGCCATTGCGAGGCCAAAGTGGAACAAGCATTGTCCAAAATTAACGGCGTGGAAAGCGCCAAGGCCGACCGTGAAAAATGCCAAGTCGAGGTGAACTTCGCCCCCGAAACCGTCAGTGTTGACGAACTGATGGCGACCATCGAGGACTGTGGCTACGAGGCTTCGCTATGACCGAGCGACAGACCTTCCCCGTAGTGGGGATGATGTGCGCCGCCTGTTCGGCCAACGTCGAGAAACGCCTTCGCGAGATGGAGGGCGTGACTGATGTGTCCGTTTCGCTGCCAGGACGCACGGCCATGGTGGATTACGACCCGGAGAAAGTCACCCCCGACGATATGCACCGCGAGGTGGCCGCCGCCGGGTATGAGTTGATTATCGACACCGAAACCAATGTGGAGGACCTCCAGCGGCGGGCTTTCGTCAGCTTGCGCTGGCGCACCATCGTGTCATGGCTCTTCGCTGCTGCCGTGATGGTGCTTTCCATGCATTGGATCCACCTCGGAAGCCATCTGACCAACCACATCGTCTGTTTGGTGCTGGCGGCAACGAGTATGGTGCTTTGCGGTCGCCAGTTCTACGTTGTCGCGTGGCGGCAACTGATGCACCGCTCGGCCAATATGGACACGCTCGTGGCACTGTCCACGGGCATCGCCTTTCTTTTCAGCGTCTACCTGACCTTCACGGGGGCTGAACACACTTGGTTCGACTCTACCACGATGATTATCAGCTTCGTACTGACAGGCCGTTTGCTCGAAGAACGGGCCAAAAACGGCACGGCCTCGTCCATTCGCGCCCTGATGGGGCTGCAACCCAAGACGGCGCATTTGGTCAATATGGACGACGACAGCATCTCAGACGTACCCATCGCCACACTCCAGCCCCGCGATATGCTCGAAGTGCATTTGGGCGAGGCCATCCCCGTCGATGGCGTGATGCGCAGTGGCGAGGCCGCCGTTGACGAGAGTATGATTACCGGCGAGCCGGTAGCCATCCCCAAGCAAAAAGGCGACAAGCTGTTGGCCGGAACCATCGTCCGCCAAGGAAGCTTGCGTATGAGGGCGCAACAGGTGGGGTCGGAAACGGTTTTGTCGGGCATCATCCGCATGGTGCAGCAGGCGCAAAGCAGCAAGGCGCCCGTGCAACGCACCGTCGACAAGGTGGCGCTCGTTTTTGTGCCCACCGTGTTGGGCATTGCCCTCATTACCTTTGCCGCGTGGATGCTGGTCAATGGCGACTTCCAGCACGCGCTCATCTCTGCCGTGTCGGTGCTCGTCATCGCTTGTCCGTGCGCTATGGGCTTGGCCACGCCGACGGCCTTGATGGTAGGTATTGGTCGCGCCGCCGAACGCGGAATCTTAATCAAGGACGCCACCGCGCTCGAACAACTGCACCGCGTCGATGCCTTGGTGACCGATAAGACGGGCACCCTCACTATCCCCAACACCGACATCACGGCCACCGACAACCTTGCCTACGAAGAACGCGAGACCCTCAAGCCCCATGCCGAAGAAGCCATTGCCCGTTTGCGACAGATGAATGTGGAGGTTTGGATGACCAGCGGCGACCGCGACGATGCAGCCGTCTATTGGGCTGAACGCGCCGGCATCGGGCATTACCGCAGCAAAGTGATGCCGCAGGACAAGGAAGACCTTGTGAGCGCACTGCAGCAGAAAAACCATACCGTGGCGATGGTGGGCGACGGCATCAACGACACACAGGCTTTGGCCGCCGCCGATGTCAGCATTGCCATCGGGCGCGGCACCGATGTGGCGATGGAATTGGCCCAAGTCACCTTGATGGGCGACGACCTCCGTGCCATCCCCGATGCTATCAAACTCTCAAGGCAGACTGTCCGCACCTTGCGCGAGAACCTATTTTGGGCGTTTATTTACAACGTCATTTGCATTCCGCTGGCGGCAGGCGTGGTTCCTTCGATACACATCACCCCAATGTGGGCCGCCGCGTTGATGGCCTTCAGCAGCGTCAGCGTGGTGCTGAACAGTTTGCGGTTAAAACTGAAGAAAATCTAAAACACCTTGTAAGCTGATTACGGGAAACGATGGAAATGTTTATAATAATCACCGCTGCCACAAAGTAACACCCTCTATCCAGCCATAACGGTCGAAAGTATAAAAAGCCGTTAGGAAATCGGCGGGAACGGGCGGGTCGTAAATGACGGCCAACAATAATGCTCGTCGACCTGCTCCGCCCATTGGATGTAGCCATATTTTTCGAAGTTGCGGCCTCGCCTCGACAAATCCCGCCTTATGGCAATCGTCATCGTGTCTATCTCGGGGATATAGCTCAAATATGATGGGTCAAGCCGCCCCAAATACTCCTCGTTTCCGACATACACTTGTCGTCCTTTGGCATCGAATCCGTGACTAATGCTATCGGTATAAATCCGATAGCGGTCGCCCACTTTGTGCTTTTTCATCCTAGTGACCTCGTTGCCATTCTTTTTCACTCGATATTTCCAAGTATAATAATGGGAAGAATGTTGATAACTACTAGTCTTGGCCGTATCCGCCAAGGAAAGTATCGCCTTTTTCACGGCTTCAGGAAGCTGCTTAAAATTGCAGTCTTTTGCATCCAGACTCCAATCTTTTGCGAACAATGTTTTCTCATAAAGCCCGCACGGCTCGTCGTTGCGTCCTTCCACATAATAATAAGTCGGGCCGTTGACGGAATAATCCAGCAATCTGCCCTTAGTGAGATTCAGGTCGGCAGTCCAATAGTTGTCATCCCCGTCACAAACGCCGTCAATGTATTGGTAGGCAGGTCTTGAGCCAAACACACTTGGCATCAAGCAGGTGATGCGAACGCAAGTGTCGCCTTCATCGGTACGACAAAAAACATATTGCCGTGTATATTGGTAAAAGCGAGGCGCAGTGAATGTCCGAAGGATTTGTTATGCCGAATCGGCTCGCTTGTCCATAACCGTTGTGAACAAGGTCTCTGCCCGCTGCACTTCGCGAAGCCCGAGATGATGTAAAATGTCTCCTTTCATCCCATAAAACCACCACCAATCACCTTCAATCAAATAGCCGACGGTCTTTTTGGAGTTGCGGCATTCAATAAAGCGGAGGTCCGTGTCGGCAAAAAGGCCATCGGATATCTGGCGTTCCCTGTTGAAATCTGTTTCCACGGGCACCATCTCCGAAATCGTCATGGGCACCAAATGCGGAGGCTTCTGCGCACTTGCATATTGTATGAGCAACAAAAAGGAAGGAGAACAAGGATTCTTTTCATGGCGTGATTTGTTTTGTTCGTGGCGGCAAAGATAGAAAAAGTCATAAAATGAGCGTTTGTTTGAAACCAAAAACATACCGATGTTCGTTTCAGACTAATTTTAATGGCTTGGGATAGAGTTCGTCTCAAATAAATATCCTATCTTTGCGGTCATTATTTCGTTTAACCCCTTAAAAAAGAAGAAGCAACAACTATAAAAATCAAGAATTATGACAAAAGAAGAAGCATTGAAACAGTTTGCCATGTTTGGTGCTGCCTGGTTTGGCAACAGCAAGCAACATTTTGCTTTCTCGGCCTACGACCGTCTGAACGGCTGGAACAAATTGGCCGACAAATGGAAAGAGGAAGCCGAAGAGGAATGGGACGAGGCCGAGGAAGTGCTGAACCGCTTGGTGGAACTTGGCTGCAAGCCCGCCGACCTGCAAGAGGCCATGAAGACGATGGAATTCCCGTTCTATGACGACCCGAAGCAACAAATCGAATCGGATTACAATCCGGATGCCGTGAGGATGATGAGCGAGATGGCTGAAGCCTTCGCCGACGACTATCCCACCCAGAAGCTGATCTACAAATGGATTGACGGCGAGAAAGAGCACATGGCTTGGGAAGCACAGTATCTCCATTACATTGAGAAGCTAGGCTACGAGAACTACCTCATTGCTATGATGTAATTGCCGCGAGCAATCAGTGCGCAAAACCGGCTTTTCCCTAAGCCGTAAACCGAACCCGAAAAATGAAGCCTTCGTCATGATAAACATCATCATACTATAGAAACCATGGAAGAAAAGAAAAACTTTGACTTGGCGGAATACATGAACAATGGTATCCGCAACTTCATGGCGAAGGCATACAAAAACGTGCTTTCCAACCCGCGCGAGGCCCGGTTTGCCTTCAAGATGCAACGTTCGTTTGAGAAATCGGAGAAACGGCGGCGCAAAATCAAGGAAACGGAAGACCTTGACGTGCCTCCATTCCTCATCAGCAGCATTGCAACGTCGTGTAACCTGCATTGCAAGGGCTGCTATGCCCGCAGCAACGGCATCGCCAACGACGAAGCCGACGGTCGCAAGCCCTCCTTGACGCCCGAACAATGGCATGGCATTTTCACCGAAGCCGCCGAAATGGGCGTCAACTTCTCGCTATTGGCAGGTGGTGAGCCTCTAATGCGTCGCGACATTCTGGAGAAAGTGGCCACGGTGGGCGACATGGTTTTCCCTGTCTTCACCAACGGCACCCTTATCGGCTCGTCGCAAATGGCCTTCTGGCGCGACCATCTCAACATGATTCCCATCATCAGCATCGAGGGGACGGCGATGGGCACTGACCGTCGTCGCGGACAAGGCGTCTTCAAACGCGCCATGCAAGCGATGGAAGCATTGGCCGCCGAGGACTTGTTCTTTGGGACGAGCATCACCGTGACGACGGAGAACTACCAATTCGTCACCTCATCGGAATTCATCGCCCGACTCATTGAATTGGGCTGCAAAATCGTGTTCTATGTGGAATACGTCCCCACCGAGGCTGGCACCGAGCATCTGGCTTTCAGCGACGAGCACGTCCGCGAGATGGAAAACCTGCTTGAGCAACGCCGCATGGCGTTCCCCGAGTTGATTTTCTTCTCGTTCCCCGGCGACGAGAAAGAGAGCGGCGGCTGTCTGGCATCGGGCAGAGGATTCTTCCACATCGGTCCCGACGGCTCGGCCGAGCCTTGTCCCTTCTCGCCATTCAGCGACAGCAATGTCATCGATCTTGGGCTGAAGGGTGCCATGCAATCGCCACTGTTCAAAAAAATCAGGGCGGCCAACGCCCTCAACTGGGAGCACACGGGCGGCTGCACCCTGTTCGAGCATCAGGACGAAGTAAAGCAAATGCTAGCATAGACAGAATATCCTTAATACAAACATCTTAAATCACTTACACTAATGGAAACTGTACAAAAAGTTTACGATTTCTTGGAAGATGCCAAGACGTTCTATCTGGCCACGGTCGAAGGCGACCAGCCCCGCGTGCGCCCCTACGGAGCCATGATGTTCCGCGACGGCAAAATCTACATTATGGCCTTTGGCCAAACCAACGCCACCAGTCAGATTGCCTCGAACACCAAGGCGGAACTCTGCGCCTTCAAGGGCAAGACCCTCCGCATCGAGTGCAAATTGGTGGAAGACAACCGCCCCGAAGTGCAAAAAGCCCTCATCGAGAAGATGCCCAGCCTGAAAGCCGCCCTCGGCGAGAATGGCGAAAACGGCGTGATGTACTATCTGGCCGATGCCACCGCCACTTTCTTCAATCTGATGGAACCCGTTGAAACAATCAAATTCTAAAACATTAACATTTAAAACATTATCGCAATGAAAGAACAAGTATTGCAAGCCATGCGCGAGGCGGCCCAACCCGTTTCGGCGGGCGATGTCACCAAGGCTTTGAACGCTGACCGCAAGGAAGTCGACAAGGCTTTCGCCGAACTGAAAAAGGAAGGCGCCATCGTGTCGCCCATCCGCTGCAAGTGGGAACCCGCAAAGTAACCACCGACCCATCGATTGCTGCCAACGGCAGCTCGACATTAGGACTTTTTCAAGGGAGGGTTTCGGCTCTCCCTTTTGGAGATTTTGTACAATTAACTAAAAATCAACAGACTATGACAAAGTTCGTTTGCCCTTGCAAATACAAATACGACCCTGAAAAAGGCGACCCGAAAAACGGCATTCCAGTCGGAACACCATTTGAAGACCTTCCCGACGACTGGCGCTGCCCGCGCTGCAAGCGCAAGAAGGAGAGGTTTGTTCCAGTGGAGGAATGACAAATGAAGAAAGTAATCATCATCGACGGAGGCCCACGAAAGACTTTCAACACCGCCTCTATGCTACAAAAGTTTGCCGAAGGCGCAAGCTCTGTCAGTAACGAAATCGAAGTGAAAACGGTGCGCCTTTACGGCCTCGACTACAAAGGCTGCATGTCGTGTATGGCCTGCAAACTCAAGGGCAAGGCATCCAATGTTTGCAAGTTCAAGGACGCGCTCACTCCTGTTTTGGAAGACATTGCCGATGCCGACGGACTCATATTAGGCTCGCCCAATTATTTCGGCGAAGTAACCGCCCAAATGCGAGCCTTTTTAGAACGTTTGGCTTTCCCCTGGCTCTCTTACAACGACTACAGCATCACGGCACCGAAACGAATGCCCTTGGTGTTGGTGGAAACACAAAATGGTGGTGAGAGGAACAACAACTGCAATGGCTTCGGTTCAATGGAGTATTGCATCGCACAAGCCCTCGACAAACCTGAGAAAGTGACGGCCTACAATACCTACCAAGTGAAGAATTACGACAATTTCGAACTGCAAGGTTTCTCCGAACCTGCCAAGCGGAGATACCGTGAGGAGCATTGGGAGGAAGACTTACAAAAGGCTTTTGATGCGGGGAGACGGTTGGCGGAAAAGATTGTTTCGGAAATGCAAGAATAAATAACAGAAAACAGCAGAGCTATGGAAATCAAAGCAGTAAAATTCAGAAAAGACGGATTCTATTCCCAGCCTTTTGCCTTTGGCGGTGAGGAAGGTCCCGACAAATTCGACAAGAACATCCGCTATCGCGGCAGCTTGCAGAATTATGTCATCGACACAGGTTCGGAAGTGATTTTGGTCGATACGGGTCTGCCGGCAGGCTTCCCCGAGGAGGCTGCCGACGAGAAGGCGATGGCCTACACCGGCAAAACCATCTGTGACTATATGGACGCGCTAGCCGCGTTGGGTTACAAGCCCGAACAGGTGAGCAAAGTGCTTCTCACGCACTGTCATAGCGACCATTCGGGGGAGTTGCGCTCGTTCCCCAACGCCAAGATTTATGTCAACGCCGATGAAATGCAGGCCGACGAATTGCAGGGTTTGCCCAATCTGGTGCCCGTGCACTTCACCGACGACGCGTATTACAACTTCCCCGAAATGCAGAAGATTTGCCACGGCGTCTATTTCATCAAGGCCAAAGGCCACACCCGTGGCAACGGCCTCGTGATTGCCGAGGACGGCGGTTTGTTCTATATGTTCCAAGCCGACATCACCTATGTGGACGAGGCCTTGTATGAGAACAAACTGTCGGTGGTGTACGACGACCTTCCGGCTGCCCGCGAGACCTTGGACCGCGTGCGCGAGTTCGTGCGCAACCATCCCACGGTCTATATGGGCACCCATACGCCGCAAGGCTACGAGAACCTGGAAGCCAAACGCGTGATGGACCTTGACCATCCTGTGCCGACCATTTTCGCCGAGGTGGATTTCGAGAATAAGGAAGCCTCAGGCAAGTATGTCTGCTCCATCTGCGGCTATGTCTATGACCCCGCCGAACACGACGGCGTGGCTTTCGAGGACCTGCCCGACGACTGGAAATGCCCACGCTGCAAGCGCGGCAAGGAGAAGTTCAACAAGGCGTAAAGCGGTTGAACCCGAAACCCGAAATTCGCGAAACGGCCAAAGCCGTTTCGCGAATTTTTCGTTTCTTTGCAAGATGATAGCAATTGTAATAGGACTATTGATACCCTTACTCGGCACGATGCTCGGCTCGGCTTTCGTCTTCCTGATGAAGGACGAGATGTCGGCTCGTCTGCAAAAGTCGCTTTTGGGTTTCGCCTCGGGCGTGATGGTGGCCGCCTCGGTGTGGTCGCTGCTGATTCCCGCTATGGAGATGGGTGCTGATGCTGGCAAATGGTCGGTCGTGCCCGCTGTGGTAGGTTTCCTATTAGGTATGGGTTTCCTGTTGTTGCTCGACGAGGTGACGCCTCACCTGCACTTAGGTTCCAACACGCCTGAAGGCCCGCGTTCCAAAATCTCGCGCACGGCGATGTTGGCCTTGGCCGTTACCATCCACAATTTGCCCGAAGGCATGGCTGTCGGCGTGGTGTTTGCTGGCGCCAAAGAAGGTGCCGCAGGGCTTTCTGTTGCCAGTGCGTTGGCTGTCAGCATCGGTATTGCCATCCAGAACGTACCCGAAGGGGCCATCATTTCCATGCCCATGCGGGCGGCAGGCAATTCCAAATGGCGCTCGTTCCTCATTGGCAGCCTGAGTGGCACCGTGGAGCCTTTGGGCGGATTGCTCGTCATCTGGTTGGCCTCGCTGATGTTGCCGGCTTTGCCTTACCTGTTGGCTTTTGCGGCGGGTGCCATGTTCTACGTGGTGGTGGAAGAACTCATCCCCGAAGCCTCGGAAGGCGAGCATAGCAACCTTAGCACCATCGGCTTTGCCATCGGTTTCGTGCTGATGATGGTGCTTGATGTGGTGATGGGATAACGTATAAAAAATGAGTCTATGATTGACTTTCAAATATCCAGCTCAGAGACGATGGAACGCGCCATTCGGGAGGCGGGCATTCTTCCGTTTTTCACGAGCGACATTCCGGGCTATTCGGTTAAGGAGTTGACGCTGCCCGAGTTTTGGTTCGACGGCGAGGGGGACTCGCTCGGCCCTTGGGACTGGAAAATCGACTGCCTCGAAAGTGGCGACATCGCCTACGGCAAATTCCTCTGCGGGAACAAAGCCGCCTTCGCGACGATTCCGTTATACCGCGAGTTGATGAACCTCCGCCGCGCGACCACCCAACCCGACCCAAACGGGCAGAAAATCATGGCCTATCTTGCCGAGCGAGGCAGTATCACCATCAAGGAGGTGCGGGTCTTGTTGGGCGTGAAGAAGGCTGCCGCTGATGCCGCCATCGCGAAGTTGCAGCACCAGTGCCGCGTCGTCACGGGCGCGATTGAGCGGGTGTATCGCGGCCCAGAGCAGACTTACAACGGCTGGCAGGTCTCCTATTTCTGCACGCCCGAGTCGCTGTTTGAGGACGGCATTTCCCTCCAAACGGACCATACGCCCGAAGAATCGCAGGAAATGCTGATAGACCACATTGCGAGGCTGTTCCCACAGGCCACGCGCAAGCAGATTTTGAAACTGTTGAAGTAAACTTCCAGGAATAAGAAACCACAAAGTCGGCATCCGGCTCTGCATCGTGTTCCTCGTCCAAGTTTTGGCCACGAGGCGTTTCCAGAGTTTGCCGCCTGAAAACAAGGAAAAAGGTGCAAGGGAACGATAATTCTCCAAAATTCGCTTCTTTCTTTTGCCGACCAATAGGCAGAAACCGAGAAAAAATGTACTTTTGCCGCCAAGAATAGATGAAGCGATGCTGCAACCGAAATTCGACACTTGCTTTTTCGAGCGTTACGCTATGGTTTCGCTGGCCTCTTTGTTGGGCGAGCGCTATGCGCATTTGGTCAACCGCGACCGTCCCGACCTCCAGGACGAGCAAGGCAATATTGGCATCGAGGTGACGCGCGCCATCCCCGAAAACAAACACGTGGCGAATGCCTTGGTCAATGAAATGGCGGGCAAGGAAGTGGTTGAGGTGAACCGCTCGGTGTTGCGCCAAATCAGCCAAAGCGGTTATGCCTATGGCTTGGGCGACGGCAGCCTCATCGGGCGCAACGAGTACGAATACTGGTCGTTAGCCCTGCCTTTGAAGCGCATCCTCGAGATTAAGATGAACAAGGTGAACGACGGCTTTTATGGCAATTTCGACGAGTTTGGACTGTTTGTCTTCACCAAGGATGACCTCGACCTCTCGCAAGTGGAACAAACGATGTTGTTCATGATGGAACACCAGGCCACGCAAAGCCTACGCTACGAAAAACTCTTCATCTCTCAAATCCAAACCCTCTATTCGTGCGACCTCGTCTTGGATCAAATCGACCAATTCAAAGTAAGCCGGTCGCGGCGGAAGTTGTTTTACGAGCAGGCCATCGGAGAACCATAAATACCTAAATCCTCTCCCGAATCTTGACGAACGGCTTTTCAACCAGAATGTGCAACAGATAAGAAACCACCAACACGGCCAGCCAATACACGAAGTAGGCCAAAAACACTGTGGTCGTGAATCAGTTGCGGACACACCTTGTCCATCGTCAGGACAGTGATGGAATTGGTGAGGAACATGGCATAGGAAAGGATGCTGATGCGCGAAACGAAACCTCCGAGGGCGGTTTTGTAGGATTTCCATCGCGTCAGAAGCGGGACCCACATGACCACAGACACAGCTGAAAGCGTGAGATAAACCGCATTATGATAGAACGACCCCAACTCGCGCGGGATGATGCGCGTAAGGGCAAACAAAACAAGCCCGACGAAGAAACAAGCCACGGCATACCGATTCCACATTGTTTACTGAAATAATACATCAACCAAGCCGCCAGCACACCAATGTAGATGGTCTCGGTGCGCGATGCCACGGTCTTTCGCATCCAAGTGTCCCAACTGAAACGATTGGTCACATGATTGACTACGGAAAGGCGAAAACAGATGGAGAGCACGACAAAGAAAAGGCAAAGCCAAGGAATAAACTGTTTAGGTTTCGCAAAGCGCGTAAGCAACAGCAGAAACAATGGAAAGAAGATATAGAACCACCATTGCACTGGCAACGACCACGACTCCCAATAGAAATTCCAGAACGGAGTGGCCAAGTTTTGCGTGAAAGTGGCAAAACCCCAAATGGGGAAAGCCTTGGTGTTGCCCGGAATGATCTGATAATGTACCAAAAGATAATTGACAGGCAGGATGAAAAGGTAGTGGGGCAGGATGCGCAAGGCCGTTCGGGCATAAAAAGTAAGGATCTTCTGCCTACTGAGGCGGTTTTCGTTCCGTTCGAGGTACAAAAGGAAAGACTTGCCAATGAGATAACCACTCATGATGAAGAAGATGTTGACGCCATGAGGCACCGGAAGGTCGGTGAAGCGGTCGAGGGCAGTGTCGTAAAGCAAACGCTCGCCATGCCCTTGCACGACGCAAAAAATGGCAAAAGCCCTCAACAAGTCCAGACCGAAGACTCGTTTAGGGTCAACCTTGATGCGCAAGAAATCCCTCACCTCACTTCACCAATCGAGCCACAAAAGTCTTGTCCGAAGCTTGGATCACCAACAAAAAGACACCCGAAGAAAAACGAGAAAACATCTCGCCTATTTCCACTCGGTTGACACCTTTCGCGGCAATTCCAACATTCTTGTCAACAAGCAATTTGCCATCGATGGAATACATTTTTGCGGACAAATTGCAAACATCGTCCAGCTCGATTTCAGCATAACTCTCTGCGGTAATCGGGTTGCCGACGATGTGGAGAGGGCTTCCGTTTTGGACGTTTTCGGCGACGCCGACGTTGGAGAACTCGTAGGTACCCATGTCGATGCGACTTCCGTTGACGCGAGCATGTCTGTCCAAATCCAGGCCGGCAAGAATCTCAGCAGGGGTGTCGGGCGAACCGGCATCGATGCATGGACTTTCAGAACCGAGGCGATAGTTCTCGTTAATGGTGTCGACAAAGCGCGGATCTTCATTGATGCAGTTTTCATACACTTGGATGATGTCGTTGCCCGAGATGTTCTCCTTGCCATATTGCACCAGACAATTGTGGAACTCCGGCACGAAGTCGTCGTAGGTCCAAATCCACATTTGCACAGGTTCTTCGAGAGGGACGTAGTTGGTGTTGCCGTAAATGATGCAATTGCGCACGATGGGGCTGCTATGCTGGTAGAAGAAAATGCCGCCGCAGGTGACGCCGTAGGAATAGTTGCCGACCACGGTGAGGTTGCTCACTTCGGGCGAGGAATCGCTGATGGCCAGGCCGCCGCCAAAATGACTTGATTCGTTGTTGGCGAAGAGCGAGTTGCTGATGCGGCATGGACGGTCGTAGCAGCGGATGATGTACAAGCCGCCGCCGTTGACGCCGTGGTTATGCTCGAAGCAGCAACGGTCGATGTTGACCGAGCAACTGTCCAAACTCAAGGCGCCGCCGATGGCACTTTGGCCGTCATTGTAGCGGAAGGCCATGTCGGTGAGTTCCACCTCGCAATTGATGAAGCGGAGGCCGCCTCCATACATGAAATAAACTGTGTCTATTTCTGTGTAAGTCAAGTTGTTATATACGTTACAATCGTGCATCACCACCTTCGAATGCTCGGCGTTGAGGGCTCCACCGTGTTCGCGCGAGAAGTTGCAGAACAGGTTGCTGTGGCTGATTTCGACCTCGTCGCAACCAAAGATACGCAACGCACCGCCGTCTTGGTCATCGTCGAGGCAGGCCTTGCCATATTGGAAACGGCAGTATTCGAACCGGGAAGCGCCAGCTTCTTTGAGTTGGATGCCGTTCCAGCCGCCGCGGCCTATATTGAAGAGATGGAACCCCGTCGTGTCGGCCACGGTGAAGGTGATGGAGTCGGATGCGGTGCCGAGGGCGAGAATCGAAGCGTCTTTCTCGGCAGTGATGCTGTAATAGCCGTCGAAAAGCACGGTCGTCCCTGCGTTGATGGTCAACGATTCCTCAACGATGACATTGTCGGTGACTTTGATGGTGTCGGCTTCCCAAGTTCCTGATTGTAAACCTGATACGTTGATAGTTTGCGCTTGGGCGACAAAGCTGCAAAGCATAATAAGCAGCAAAAACTTGTTTCTCATAGATGAAATGTTTAGCTTTAATTTGCGCAAAGATAGGAGTTATTTTGCATATTCCGTACAATTCGTCGAAATTCTTTACCTTTGCACCCCGAATACAAAACCGAAAAGATATGGCAATACCCCTTTTAGGTGCGTTGGTGAAAGCCGCCGCCGAGATTAAGAATATACCCGTCGAAATCCGTCAGAACCATACCGACCCAGTGCGAGCCCAAAGGCGCGAGTTGCGCAAACTTTTGGCCAAGGCGCAGTTCACTGAGTTCGGAAAATTCTACCATTTCGACGAGATTCTGCTCTCGAATGACATCCTTCAAGAGTTCCGCAGGCGGGTGCCCGTGTTCGACTACAACAAGATGCACGACGAATGGTGGCACCTCAACCTTGAAGGCAAGCGCAACATCGCTTGGCCAGGCAAAATCAAGTATTTTGCATTGAGTTCGGGCACATCGGAGGCGGCCAGCAAATACATCCCCATCACTCGTGCATTGAACAACACCATCACTCGAGCGGGCATCCGCCAGCTGGTGTCGGCTACGCGTTACGACTTTCCCGTGGGCTTCTACAACCGTGGCATCCTGATGATTGGCGGCAGCACCGATCTGCAATACAACAAGGAGTTCGGCTATTATGCCGGCGACCTCTCGGGCATTTCGGCGGGCAAGATTCCGTCGTGGTTCGAGGCCTTCTACAAGCCAGGACAGAAGATCTCGAAAGAACGCGATTGGGCCAAGAAAATGGGCCTCATGGTGAAGGCAGCTCCCAAATGGGATATCGGCGTCATCGTGGGCGTGCCGGCTTGGGTGCAAATCCTGCTCGAACGCATCGTCAAGGAATACCATCTGAACACCATCCACGACATGTGGCCCAATTTGATGGTCTACGTCCACAGCGGCGTGGCCTTCGGCCCTTACGAGAAGAGCTTCGAGCGACTTTTTGGCAAAGAGGTGCTGTTTGTGGAAAGTTACCTGGCCTCAGAGGGTTACATCGCCTATCAGGTCGACCTGAAGAAGCGTGTGATGCAGCTTTTGGTCGACAACGGCGTGTATTTCGAATTTGTGCCTTTCAACGACGAGAACTTCGATGAGGACGGCAACATCGTCCTTCATCCCGAAACGTTGTTGCTTTCGGAAGTGGAGAAAAACAAGGACTACGCCTTGCTGCTCTCGACTTGTGCAGGCACTTGGCGCTACCTTATCGGCGACACCGTCAAGTTCATCAACAAGGAAAACTGCGAAATCGCCATCACGGGGCGCACCAAACAGTTTTTGAGCATCACGGGCGAGCACCTTTCGCAGGACAACATGACGCGTGCGGTAGACATGATGGCCGAGAAGCTGGGCGTCAACATCAGGGAATTCACCGTGGCAGGCGAGCGACACGACACGATGTATGCCCACCATTGGTATATCGGTTGCGACGAGCCACTTGATGCCCAAGTTGCCCTCAAGTTGATTGACGACAACCTTTGCCTACTCAACGACGACTATGCCGTGGAGCGCACCCAAGCCATCAAGGAGCTGTTTGTCGATGTCTTGCCTACCCAATACTTCTACGAGTTCATGGAGCAGAAAATCGGCAAATGGGGCGGAGCTACCAAGTTCCCGCGCGTGATGAAAGGCAAGCGCTTGAAAATGTGGGAAGAGTACGTGAAAAACCTGAAAAACAAATAGACATGGAAAGCACACCTGTCATCTTCGACAAAATGCCCGAGTTCAGCCGCATCGGCTCGTTCAGTTTCTTGTTCTGGGCCATTCTGATTGGTTTGTTTCTCTCCGTGGTGGTCAACATGGGGCCGGCCTTCATCACCTTGGTGCAAACCAGCCTCCACCGTGGCTTCAAGTCGGCGGCATGGTTTGCCATAGGCGTCATCTTCAACGACGCGATGGTCATCTCGCTGTGCATTCTCACTTCGGTTCAGGTGGTGATGAAATCCAGCTTTGAGGCGGCTTTGGCCTGCATTGGCGCTGGGGTCATCCTGCTTTTGTTTGGCTTGGTCACCTACCAACGAAAGGCAAAGGAGCGCGACGAGTTGATAGAGAAGAAATCCAACGAAATCATGAAAAACGCCGACGACAAGCCAGCCTGGTTCGTCTTCTTCGGCAAGGGCTTCGTGCTCAATATCCTCAATCCTTTTGTTTGGCTGTTTTGGTTCACCGCCGTAGCCATGGTGGCAGGCAACATGGGTGGCAACAAACTCAGCACCGTCGTGTTTTTCGCCATCATTCTTGGCACAACGCTGGCCATGGAGTTGCTGAAGGCCTGGGGAGCTGCCAAACTGAAAGTGTTTTTCAATGCCGAACGCACAACGATAATGAACAAAATAGCCGGTGTGCTTTTGATGCTTTGCGGGGCTTATTTCATCATTTTCAGAGGGATAGCACATTTGATTTGAATATGGAATGCTGACGAATTACAAACACTAATCACAGCGAGTATGCAAATCAAAACATCGAATTCGGGCTGGGGGACGTTCATCGTGAGCGGCCTGGTGGCCGTTGTCGATGGGCTGCTGACACTGTTGGTTGCCTGCGGTCCACATTATGATGACCGTGGGGCGGAGGCATGCCATGACGCATCTCCACAACGGCGATGGGCACAAATCGACAGCCTGATGCAGCAGAGGCCCGACAGCGCGCTGGCCCTTTTGTTGGATTGTAGAGACGGTGTGCACACCGTCTCTACCAACCCAACCGACCGCCATTATTACCAATTATTGCTGGCCGAGGCCTTATATAAAAACGACAGCGCCCAAGCCAACCGCAGGGAATTGCAGCAGGCCATGGCGTATTTCGATTCATTATGTGGTTGTACAGACGTTGCGCGCAACGTCTCTACAAACCTCGCCTTCCTCTCCGCCCGCGCCCACTACATGAACGGCGTAGGCTACTACCAGAACGACAGCGCGGGGATGCCTGCAAGGAATACATGAAAGCCTTGGAGGTGATGGAAGACCATTTCAAGGAAAAGGAGTTGGTAGGCTATAAGGCAAAGTTCATGGCGCTGACGTATACGAGATTAGCCATGCTGTTCTCGGATTTATATCTTCATGAACAGGCCATATATTTTGCACAGTTGTCGCTTTACTATTACCAAATACAAGATGCACCTTCTTGGCATCAGGCTAGAATGCTTAGTGAAATAGGATTGCACTATGAAATGTTAGATAATACTGATAGCGCAGGGTGCTATTATCAAAAAGCAATAACAATAATAAATGACACAAATGTTTTGATGTACAGAGACATCCTTACACTTAAAACAGGATTAGTATACAAAATAGGCGGACTATCGGACACTATAATTCCACAAATACAAAAACTCATTTCCTCAGCTCAAAATGAAGAAGAAAAGATAGCTAGATATTTAACTTTAGGCGAAATTTTGTACTACGAAAAACAATTTGATTCCGCATCTGCATATCTAAATCTAGTTTTTAACGAGAGTATACGAACAAGTTCAAAAAAACAAGCTGCGGAATGGTTAATTGAAATCTGCAAAGCCCAAGGCAGAGAAGCAGATATCATGGAATATGCCGATTTCTTGGTACCCTTTGCCAATCAAGAAGAGAATAACAGCATCGTAAAATCTCAACTCACCGAATTGTACAACAGTTTTCGGCAGGAAGTGTTGAATCAACAACATCAGCGCGTTGTAAGGAAAAATGCGCAGTGGACTGCTGTGGCGATAGGTGCGCTACTTATCATCATGTTAGTTATCATTTGTTTTTGCTACAAGAACAAACGAAGACTCATGCTGATAGAAGATCAAAAGCTGGAAGAGCCAGCCAAAGCCCAGGACAGGCTTCTTGCCTTTATGGAAGAGCCCATTTGCCAAGAGATTGTCCAGTCCGTCCAAGGGCAAAACATCAAGCGCATGGCCACGCCGAAGGCTTTCCCCGAACTGGTACTCACCGATGCGCAATTGCAACAATTGTCGCTGGCTGCCAACCGCTATTTTGTCCCAATTGAAATACTGCTCGAGCAGCACGACCTGAAAGCCAAGCCTGCATTGGTCAACCTGTGCCATCTCTACCTCTTGGGCATGGATGAGAAACAAGCCGCCATCCTCCTCAATCGGGACTATTCGTCGGTGAAGCGGTACGAAAAAACACTAAAAACAGCTTTTCAGACCCAAGAAAACATGGTGGCATTTATGAGGAATCTTGTTTTAAACTCGTAAGAATCACGCTGTTAAGTGTTGCAACTTTTTGCAACCGTGTTTTTTGCCTTCAACCTATTTTTTCGCCATATTTTTGCAGCGTTAAAAACTTAAAAAACGCTACAATCATGCGACACGTAAAAATCATTCAATCCGCTTTGCTTCTCGGGCTATTGTTACCAGCCGCATGGGGTATTGTTAACAATACTTCATTTAATGACGGACATAGTCACATTGCCTTGAAAGCAAGAATTGTCCAAGGTGCACCCAAAGGATCCACTATTCAAGCCTCAGTCAACGGACAAACACTATCAGTAATGTTCAGCGAAAACATCGGCCAAGTGGCGGTGGAAATCACCACAGCAACAGGCGACACAGTGGATTGCCTTTCGACATTGACCCCCACAGGGTTCCAATGCTACATCCCCAATGCGGGAGATTACATCGTCACTTTCACGCTCTCCAATGGAGACGAGTATTATGGCGAGTTTACAGTGACCGACTAAGTATGGAAGCGCACAGCGACCGGATTATCGTGAGGACGTACAAGGGCTTCAGGCAGGTGGAGATAGCCCACATCTCGCACATCCTGTGTGAGGACTACCTCTGCACGCTGCACCTTATTAATATGTCGCCCATCACCTGCGCCAAGAGCCTGCGCCATTTCGAGCAGGCCTTGGCGCCCTATCCGTTCGTCCGCATCCACCACAACGCCATGGTCAACCTCGACTGTGTGGCCGAGGTGAAATGCAAGGGCCGGCAGCGCCACGCCGTCATGACCGACGGCACGGCGCTGCCCATTTCGGTGCGCAAATGGCCCGCCTTTAGGGACGCCCTCCGCATCCTTATATATACCGCACAAAACGGCATACTTACGGGAAAAACTGACTCGCTTACAAAAAATATCGACACACCCGCAATCCACAAAGGACAAAGGCTGTAATTTTGCAACATCGTTAACGATCAAATCAACAACTTAAACAACAACTTTTAAACAGAGAAAAATGAAAGCAACAAAAACAACACTTATCGTTGGCCTTTTGGCCATGATGCTTCTTGCTGTGGGATGCAAGAAAGAAAAGACAGAGGAAAAGGTTGCATCAAATTCAGATGCCTGCATTGGAATGCTACAATTCAACTCGGCAGAAGAGTTTAGAGAAACACAAGAAAAAGTGCTTGCCATGAACGAAACCGAGCGCCGCGAATGGGAACGTCAACAAGGCTTCAAGTCATATGCAACAAAATGCGAAGAACTCTTTGAAGAACTTGAAGACAAAGGAATTAATTCCGATGAAGACATTTACAATTTCGTGAAAGAAAACTCAGATTATTTCTATATTCGGGAAGAAGAAGGGGAGAAGTACTTGACGGCTTATTTGGAGTTCTCTCCTTATTATCAACTTGTTGATGAGAATAGAATGCTTCTTATTGGTAATAATGTGATTAAAATATTTGATGAAGGTGTTGTTACAGCGCCCATTGATCAGGAAGAAAATCTCTTAAACATCAATTCATTCTTCGAACCAGCTTATGATAGTTTTAGTTATTATGAAAACGAATTGTCGGAATCCTATTTGGAGTCGTATGTTGAATCTAAAGATAATGAAGATGGATGCAATTGCGGTAAGCAAGAAACCATTGTCCGCAAAACCAATGATAATGGTTATGAGAGGACTTATGTTAGATTCTACATTAATAATGGAACAATTGCAACTGGAGATACTGGGTATGATGCTTTTTTATATGGACAAGGACTTCGACATGTTAGTTACCACATGAAAGTAAGGCCATATAGGAAAAATTTAGGTATCTGGTTTTGGTGCCGACGAACAATTTCATATAATGTGGATTATTCTGTATATGATAATCATGAATGTCGGTTGATTACTGATAATAAACACGGGCAAGATGGTGGCGGAAAACTTGATGTTGTTTTGCATGAGTTTGAAGGATTTCCCAACTTGGAATTCTTTAGTTCTCTTACTGGATATGCCTCAACTCCTGATGCTTCTTGTGTAATTGCATGTAGTACGATAAATTAAAAACAAGCTAAGACTATTTACGACAGTTTGCAATTAATTCGGTCAAATCAGACAATAATTACGCATTTTGTATTGTTTGTTGAGCATGAAAAAGATATTTATAATTCTCAGTGTAATCAGTCTACTTTTTTTGACCAATGCGAAAGCCCAGGAAAGTAATCCTGTTGTTGGCAAGTCACCTTACATCAAGGGCCAAATGACCGTGACCGCGGCCTATAGCAAAAGCATCCTTGACCCATTTGAAATCATGAAAGATAATATTATCATATCAACCAGGGCCATGAAGGGAGGGAATATTCAGGTCTTATACGGTGTTAATAATTGGCTTGAATGTGGACTGGATTTGGATGTTTGCTACAAATCCATTTTCCGAGAAAAAATGTACCCCGATGTAGACTTTTATCATCCTACATTTCAATGCTATCTTGGAGAAACGGCCAAGATACATTTGCTTAAGGTTTTTTGGCCTCAGCTTTCGTTTGTCGACCCTTACGTTTCAGGGCTCGTTGGGGTGTTAACCACCTTTTCTCAGAAAGGTTGGCCTGCCGCCCAATTTAGCTTTTATGGGCAATTAGGCGCTGGCATTCGCCTCAACCCGACGCGTCATATAGGTTTGTTTGCTGAATATGGCATCACTACAAAGAAGACTCCTTATACATTGTTCGGCATCAATGTTCGCTTCAGCGGACTGAAGAAATGGCAAAAATAATGGGTCTGCAGGGCTGTCACATGGTCTTTCGACAAGTTCGGGAACCATGGCAGCCGCTGCAACGAAAAACGGTTTCGGTCATGCACTTACCGACCATATCGTCACACTTACAGGGCAAAACCGACACACTTACAAAAAATACCGACACACCCGCTATCCACGAGAGACAAAGGCTGCAGTTTCGCGGCATCGTTAACGATCAAATCAACAACTTAAACAACAACTTTTAAACAGAGAAGAAATGAAAGCAACAAAAACGACACTTATCGTTGGCCTTTTGGCCCTGATGTTTCTTGCTGTGGGATGCAAGAAAGAAAAGACGGAGGAAACGTCCAACACAAACACTACACTATCTAAAGACATGTTGCGATTCAATACTTCTGAAGAGTTCTTTAATTATTTGGAAAACGTCGAAATCAATAACGAAAAGGAGGGGTTCGTTTCATTTGGAAAAATGGCCGACGATGCCTATTATTCCATTAACCCCGAAGAAATGTTCAGTAGCATGGACGAAGTTATTGATTATGTATTGGAGCATCGAGACCTGTTCCAATTAATTCTTGGCAGCGATGGAGAATACACCGTAGAAACAAGAATGTATAACCATCCTTTCAGAAATGTGGCTAACAAAGATGGTATTTTTCAAGTAGGAGATACTATATATAGAATCTTTGAAGGAGGGTATGTTTATTCCTCATCGGACAAAATTGAATATTTGAAACAATGTGATGACAATAGAAATCTCCAAAATTCACTGGATTTGAAGTTTTATTACTTTAATGAAAATGTTGACAACGATCAATATCGTGATTACTATTTTTGTCCAGATGAAATGTATAATGAAAAGGTTAATGGTAACAACAAGATTACATTAAGAATCAACTACATTACTGGACCAAATGGAAATCTATACAATCACGGCTATAAATATTTTGCCAAACCTTATCACAAGTCGATTGGATGGTGGGGCTGCAACCGAACAATAACCGCGAACGTTTATGAGGTCATTTTGGGTATTCCTGGAGGCATATTTGATATGTCATATCCATGCCCACAAATAATAAATTATGTAGAAGCAGGTAGCAGTCTTTCTCTTTCTTATTCAATAATAGATCAGAGTGCCACTGGTAATCGCATTTATTCATGCTATTGTTCCGCCAACACTCCTGATTCTGGAACTGTTTATGTATCTTGTCACGGAGACTAATTCTATTACCCATAGGATTGAATTGAGAGACAAAATATTATTCTATTTTATGCGTTTGATTTGTTTGACTAATAGAACATACAAAAAGCTTACAATATATGTATAGGAATTGCCCTGTTATCTTGTTTTTGTTATTCATATTTTCGTGCAGTATGACCTTTGCCCAAAGCAAACTTCCAACCACGTCATCAAAGCTTATCAATAAAGGCAGTATTATCCTTAAAGTTGGCTATGAAAACCAACTACAGAGCGATTATCGTATTGAAGCACCTAAATTATGTCTTGGCGCTGGATATGGTTTCACAGATTGGTGTGTAGCGGGCCTTTATGTCGATTATGGTAGGACCTTTAATAGCGCAAGCTTGTTCGTCGGGGGAAAAAATGAACAAGGGGAGGTGATTACCGTATATGGGTTAAATTATCACAGTAATTACCTTTGCTATGGTATTCACACAAGTATACACCCCATAACCTTTTTTGCACCAAAGTTTTATTATTTTGATTTTTATGCAGTGATTCGTGCAGGAATGCATCATTTCATATGTGGTGTCGAAAGCGAATGGGGTTATGACCCTTCGCATACACGGGCATCAGGATCGTTGAAAAACGAAGCCGCAATTTACGTCGCAGGAGGAGCGGGCGTCGCAATTAACCCATCCAGATATTTTGGGCTCGTTTATGAATTGGCATTTGACAACCAAAACAAAAAATATGATCCAAAAACAGAGGGAATGAGGACAACAGCCATCCACCGCTTTGGTCTCAATGTCCGATTCCCTGGACCGAAGAAATGGCAAAAATAATAAACCATGAAAATACACCTTATTGTTTTTCTATTTGTGACAATAGCCCTCAGTAGCTGCCGCAAACAAGTCAGCGACTACGACCGCCCCGATTTTGACCCACAACCCACTTTGAACGCCGTGCTGCAAGAAGACCACCCCGTGTGGGCTCAGGTCACTTTTGCTCAAGGACTTGATTCGGTGCATCCCGCACCCTGCACCGATGCCGAAGTGCTGCTTTATGTGGACGGGCAGTTTACCGAACAACTGCAACATGAGAGTGATGGACTATATGTCGGCGAAACCACCGCCGAAGCCTTGCACGAATATGCCTGCAATGTCGTCATTCCTGGCTTCGACACGCTCTTTGCCCAAACCACGATGCCAGAGAAGCCCGTGGTGACCGGCGTTGAAATCATGGAAAACGCCACCGTCGACGACGAAGGTCGTCCTTGTCCCGCATTCTTGGTCACTTTTAGGACTGATTCCGACCGAAAACTGTATTACTGCTCGAGTATTTACGCTGATTTCCTCAATGAGTACTACGATGCTGAAACACATGCTTATCTCGGCCATTCCACGGAATCAGGCACGATGAACGCATCCATCAACACTGACGACCCTGTGTTGCTCAACGAAGGTTCTGACCAGTTGCTGTTTAGCAATGAGATCATCACCGACACGACCTATACCATGAAGGTGAACGCATGGTTCAGCAACCACGGCTGGGGCGGACAACACATGGGCGGTGTTATAGAGCGTTCAGGCGTGGTGGTGGTCAGAATGCACGGCCTTTCGGAATCAGCCTACCATTATATGAAGAGCCAAAATGCCTTCGAGGAGCCTGATGCCTACACCAACCTCTTCCTCGGTGTCATCACACCAATCAATCTATATAGCAACGTGGAAAACGGCCGTGGCGTATTTGCCGCCATCGCCCCCATGACCTGCGACACCATTTTTATCAACCACGTAAACTGATGCGCCATGAGAAGAATGCTTTTGATAATGAGCCTTTTGGCTTCTCTCTTTGTCCAAGCCCAACAAACACATATCTCCGGATTCGTCAATGATGCCAACGACGGCGAGCGCATCATCGGAGCCAATGTCTTCCTGCAAGACCGCTCAAAAGGCGCGGCCACCGACCAAAAAGGCTATTTCAACCTTGCCGTGGAACTGCCTGCCACGCTTTGCGTTTCGTGCATTGGCTATGAAGAAACTTGCATCAAGGTGGACCGTGCTGACGAGCCTCTGCAAATCCGATTGAAACCCTTGACCGAAACTCTGCAATCCGTTGAAATCAGTGCCACCAGAATCGAGCGAAAAACAAACTTCAACACCTTGACCCTCAACGCCAAGAGCATCGACCAATTACCCACCTTGGGCAGTCGCCCCGACATCATCAAGGCGGCACAACAATTGCCCGGCATCGAGGCCGCCACCGAAGCCTCCAGCCTGATGATTGTCCGCGGCGGCAACCCTGGAGAGAATCTATATATGCTCGACAATGTACCGCTTAGCTATGTCAACCACTTGGGCGGCTTTATGTCGGTGTTCAACTCCGAGATGATCAACACGATGGACATCTACAAAGGCGGTTTCCTGGCACGCTATGGCGGCAAGTTGTCCTCTATCGTCGACCTCACTTCCAAGAAGGGCGACCCCACCAGGCTGAAAGGCTCCCTCAGCGCAGGCCTCACCGACTTGGCCTTTGCCGTGGAAGGCCCCGGCGGACTGAAAAACTCCAGCTTCATCGTCACAGGCCGTAAAACCTTGACGGAAGCGCTCATGTATGCCCTGAGCGAAGTCAGCAAGGAAATGGACGGACAGGATTATAACATCATTTACGGCTTCCACGACATCAACGCCAAATACACTTGGGCTCCCGATGCCAAAAACAGCTTCGCGTTCAATGTTTACGAGGGCGACGACTACATGCGCATTTGGAAAAACAAGAAAGAAAATGGCGACATCGAGCGCAACAGCATCGGCAACATTTGGGGCAACCTGCTCGTCTCGGGACAATGGAACAGCGCGGTCAGTTCACGGCTTTTCATGGCCAACACGCTGTCGTTCACGCAATACCGCTTGAAAAACAACATGAAGGCTTATCTTCAAAACGCTGCGGATACGACGGATTTTTTCGTCAAGACCTCATCGCGCGTCAGTGATCTCTCGCTCCGCTCCGATTGGAAGCTCTTTGTCAGCAATTCGTACACTTTGGAATACGGCCTGCAAAGTTCCTATCTCAACTATCGTCCCAACCACTTCACCAGTAGCTTCTTTGATACCAATTTGCCCGATGTTTCGAGCGTGTTCGACAACTCGATTTATTTGGACAACAAGCTGAAGCTCGGCAATTGGTTCAATGGGTCCATCGGTTTAAGGGTGAATAGTTTCCTGAATAGCGGTTATCATCATTTCGCATGGGAGCCGAGGCTGAACCTCAACTTCAACATCGGAGAAAGCACCCTCAACCTGACCACCATGCGCGTCACGCAGAACGCCCATCTGATGATGACGCCTGGCTCCATCATGAACAACGAGGTGTGGATTCCCGCCGATGCGCGCATCAAGCCGGCCTCCTCCGACCAGGCTTCAGTTGGCTGGCAACGAGGCTTTTGGCAAGACCACATCGGCGTGGAAATCGATGCCTACTACAAACTGCTTCGCGACTTGGCCACCTACCGCGAGGGCTACACCACCCTCATCGGCGACCCTGATTGGCGTAGCAAAGTGGAAGCAGGCGGCCAAGGTAAGTCGTATGGCTTTGAAATGATGACCCGTTTCAACTTCAACCGATTGGACGGTTATGTGGGCTACACCTACTCGCACACCACGCGGCAGTTCGGCCACATCAACAACGGCAAGAAATATGTGTTTGAGTACGACCGGCCGCATTCCGTCAACATCAACGTGAACTATCAACTGACGGAACGTTGGTCGCTGAGTGCCTTGTGGACTTACCAGACGGGACTGCCTTTCACGTCTGTCATTGGCGTGCAAAGCATCCCCATCATCTCGTCTAGTGGTGAGGTTGGTTTTGATGAAGCGAATATTTATGGAGACCGCAATAGCGAGCGTATGCGCGATTATCATCGCCTCGACTTGGCCGCCAAATTCCTGACCAAGAATGAAAAAGGCCGCAAGGCGGAATGGACGTTCTCAATTTACAACGTCTATTGCCGGCAGAACCCGTACTATTACTATTACGGCGACCAGAAAGGCGACCCGCTGTATTGGAACCAGTTCCCCGACGACCCGCCGACGCTTTGGCAGCGTAGTTTCTTCCCCATCATCCCGTCGTTCTCTTACAAGGTCTGGTTTTGACGATGAGCAAAAGTCGTTTGGTTTGGAACTGACAACTGATAACGGACAACTGATAACTGACAACTTCAAACTTCTAACTGCTCAAACGCCGTCCAAGGCGAAACTTGCGGCAAAGGTGCCGTTACTTCGATTTGCGTTTTCAAAACGGGATGCTCGAAGGCGATGCGATAGGCGTGCAGGCTGATGGAGGCATCGGGATTGCTGCGCGGATAGCCATATTTCAGGTCGCCACGGATGGGGCAACCGATATGGGCCAATTGACAACGGATTTGGTGGTGTCTTCCTGTAAACAGTTTAATTTCAATCAAATAAAAACTCTCCGATTTCCCGACTACGCGATAACTCAGCCGCGCCAGCTTGGCTTCCTTGGTGCCTTCGGGCACGACGAACGACTTGTTCATTTTCTCGTTCTTGACGATGTAATCCTCAAGCACGTCGGCCTGCTTGGGCGGATGGTTTTTCACGAGGGCGAGGTAGGTCTTGCGGAAGTCGCGGTCTTTCACTTCCACCGTCATGCGCGAAAGGGCTTTGCTCGTCTTGGCAAAGACGACGGCGCCACTCACGGGGCGGTCGATGCGGTGGACGAGGCCGGCAAACACGTTGCCTGGCTTGTCGTATTTCTCCTTGATGTATTGCTTCACGTCGTCGAGCAGGCACACGTCGCCCGTTTTGTCGCCCTGCACGATTTCGGAGGGGAGCTTGTTGACCACGATGAGGTGGTTGTCTTCGTAGAGGATGCGGTTGGATATATTATTCATGGTTGTTCGTGTTAGGGCAGGGACTGACGTCGCCTGCTTATGGGTCTTTCGTCCCTACGGGACTGGGTTAAGGTAAATAACGTTCGTCAAATTCTATTCCATTGGCTTCCAAGAAGCGTATAAATTCGTCACGAACAGATTCTACACAATGATGTTTCTCTTGAGTCTCGATGTAACGTATGGTCTTTTTCAGCAGCGACGGACTGACGCAGAACGCGCCATAGCCTTCTTGCCAGGCAAACGATTCGTAATAATTGTCAAGGGTTTTTATCCATTTGCTACTGTTGGCCTTGATTTTCTGCACAAACTCAGACACGCTCATGGTCTTTGGCATGGTGGCCAAGATATGGATGTGGTTTTCTATGCCGCCCACAGTGATAGGATAGCCGCCCACATTGTTGATGATGCCACCGATGTATTGGAAGACTTGAGGTAAGTCTTCTTTCTGGATGCAGACCCCCGTGCTTTTCACGTGGAAGACGATGTGGATGTTTAGTTTTGTGTAGGTGTTTGCCATGATATTATGTGTTTGCTAGCGCAGGGACTCACGTCGCCTGCTTATTGATGTGTCACCCCTACGGGGTTCCGTTGTGCTTGCCAGTCCCGTAGGGACGGCATATCACTACGCAGGTGACGTAAGTCCCTGCGACTCTACAATAACTCCACTGCCGATGACATACGGCTCCACCTCATGATAAACCACGCCAAACTGCCCAGGCGCCACGCCTGAGATGGCGACTTCCGACACAATGTCGGCGCCGCGCTCCGTGAGGCGAATCGTGCCGTAGGTGAACTCCGGCTGATGCCGAATCTTGAAGCGGACGCGCTGACCGTCAACGAATTGCAGGGCAGGGTTCATCGGCTGCAAGTCGCCCAAGGGGACGATGTTGGTGTATTGCGCCACGGGGTCGTAGCCTTGCGACACATAGACGATGTTGTTCGGGATGTCCTTTTTCACCACGAACCACGGCCCGCCGCCGAGGCCCAAGCCCTTGCGCTGCCCGATGGTGTGGAACCAAAACCCCTTGTGACGGCCCAGTTTCTTGCCCGTTTCCAGCTCCACGATGTCGCCAGGCATCTCGCCCAAATATTCACGGATGTAGTCGTTGTAATTGATTTTTCCCAGGAAGCAAATCCCTTGGCTGTCGTGCCGTTCGGCGCTCGGCAGCTTGTATTGGGCCGCCAACTTGCGCACTTCTGGCTTGGGAATGTCGCCGATGGGGAAGATGACCTTGCTCAGTTGCGCGTAGGTGATGCGTCCGAGGAAATAGGTCTGGTCCTTGAAGGTGTCGGCGGCCGTGCCGAGCCAGAAGATGCCGTTTTCGTCCTCCCACGAGCGGGCGTAGTGTCCCGTCGCGATTTTGTCGAAGTTGTGGCCTTCCTTTTCCTCAAAGGCACCGAGTTTAATCCAGCGGTTGCACATCACGTCGGGGTTGGGCGTGAGGCCCTTGCGCACCATCTCCATCGTGTATTTCCCGACGGTCTCGAAATACTCGTGCTGCAAATCGACGATGTCGAATTGGCAACCGTATTTCTTTGCAATATAGGTCGTTATCTCAATATCCTCCTCCGAGGGGCAGCTCGACAAATCCTCTTTGCCTTCCATACCTATTTTGATATAGAAGATGTGCGGGTCGTAGCCCTGCTCCTTGAGCAGCGGCACCACCACCGAGCTGTCGACGCCCCCCGAAACCAATGCGGCTATGTTCATCGTTCAAAATTTGTGCAAAAATAGGAATTTTTCGTCTGGTAGAGACGTTGCGCGCAACGTCTCTACATCAATCAGATAGCGAATAAGGTTTATCCTCCGCCTTCAATCCTCTTTCGAGGTTAGGTTGCGAACCCATTTCGAAAACCAATTCCCCGCCTTGCATCAGCTGCTCGTGCGTGAGGTACAATTGGCTGATTTTCTGACCGTTGAAAACGACTTTTTGCACATATCGGTTCTCATCGCTCACCTCCGGCGCCTTGATTGCCAAGGTCTTGCCATTGCCCAAACGCACCTTCATATAAGGCAGGTAAGGCGCCCCCAGCACATATTGGTCACTGCCTGGGCAAACGGGGTAGAAGCCCATCGCGGAGAAGATGTACCATGCCGACATCTGGCCGCAGTCGTCGTTGCCGCAAAGCCCGTCGATGTTGTTCTTGTAGAAGCGGTTCATGATCTCGTGCAGCCAATACTGGGTTTTGTAAGGCTTTGAGGTCCAGTTATATAGATAAGCGATGTGATGCGCAGGCTCGTTGCCGTGGTTGTAGCAGCCCATCAAGCCTTCCTTGGTGACGTCCTCCGTGTTCTCGAAGAATTCAGGCGGCAATTGCATCACGAAAAGTGTATCCAAATTGGATACAAACTTTGCTTCGCCGCCCATGGCCTCGATGAGGCCTTTCACGTCGTGCGGCACGTAGAACGAATACACCCACGAGTTGCCTTCCACGAAGCCCTCGCCCTCGGTGTCGAAGAGGCTGAAGGGCTCTTTCCATGTGCCGTCGCTCATCTTCGGTCGGGCAAAGCCCAATTCGGTGTCGAAGGTGTTGTGCCAGTTGGCGGCGCGTTGCTTGTAGGTCTCGGCCATTTCGGTGTTGCCGGCCTTCAGCGCGGCTTGGTAGATGGCCCAATCGTCGTAGGCGTATTCCAAAGTGACGGAGACGCAACCACTGTTTTTGTCGAAGGGCACATAGCCAAGTTGTTGGTAATCATCGAGATTGACGTAATAAGGACAAGTTGAGCTGCGTTGCATGGCTTTCAGCATCGCATCTTTCTGATTGACAATGTTTTTTGCGTAGGCGTCGGCCAAGACGGAAACGCCATGATAGCCAATCATGCACCAGTTTTCGTTGCCCATGTGTGACCAAACGGGCAGCAGTCCGTGGACGCTCTGCTCGCTGTGTTTCAGCATCGACTGCACCATGTCGGCATTGCGCTGCGGCTGCAACAGGTTGAACAACGGATGCAAGGCGCGGTAGGTGTCCCACAACGAAAACACGGTGTAGTTGGTGAAACTCTCGGCTTGGTGGATGTTGTGGTCGAGGCCGCGATATTGCCCGTCCACGTCCATATAAATGGAGGGATTAATCATCGTGTGATATAAGGAGGTGTAGAGCATCGCCTTTTGGTCTTCGGTTCCATCGACTTGAATTACAGCGAGTTCCTTGTTCCATTGGGCTTGGGTATCGGCCAAAAGTTGCTCAAAGTTCTTGCCTTCGGTCTCGGCTTGGAGGTTGCGCAAGGCGCCTTCGGTGCTGGTGGCGGAGAGGGCGACTTTCATCTCCAAAGTCTTCGGGTCGCTGAAGGTGAAATACGCCACGATTTTGCGGCCCGTCATCTCGGGGAAGTTATGGTTGACACGGAACTTGCCCCAACCGCCGTTGTATTTGGGTTTTTCCAACTCGCGGTAACCATAGTCGGCGATGGACTGGCTGAAGCTGATGGCGAAATAGGTGTAATTCGTTCTTGCCCAACCATTTGTGATGCGGTAGCCCGTCAGCAAGGTGTCGTTTTCCACGCGGAGGTTGGCCCAAAGAGTCTTGCCATCGAAGTTGTAGATGCCATGTTGCAGGTCGAGGATGAGGCTGCCGTCTTGCCCTTCTGGGAAAGTATATCGATGAATGCCAGCGTGTTCCGTGGCGGTCAGTTGGGCTTTGATGCCGTAATCTTGCAAGAAGACCTCGTAATAACCCGGTGTGGCGATTTCTGTGTCATGCGAAAAGCGCGAACGATAACCTGCATCGGAATTCGTTTGCGTGCCAGGGTTGAACTTGACCTCACCCGTCACGGGCATCACCAGGATGTCGCCCAAGTCGGAGTGGCCCGTGCCGCTGAAATGGGTATGGCTGAACCCCACGATAGTGCTGTCTTTATGCTGGTAGCCCGCGCAGTATTCATACACTCTCGGTTGGTAAACCCCATCGATGTTGTGCGGCACGGTGTCGGTATCGGGACTGAGCTGCACGATGCCAAAAGGCGCACAAGCCCCTGGAAAAGTATGCCCCATGCCGTTGGTCCCGATGATGGGATTGACGTATTGGAGGTAGTCGGCGACGGGTTCAGGCTCGGTGGGCGCGGCAGGTTGTTCGCTGCAACCAATCATCGTTAATCCTATGAGAACCCATAGAGAATGATGTATTTTCATGTGTTTGGTAGTTTTAAATGGCAAAATTAGAATAAAAAAATGAGAACTTCTACAAGAAACGAATAATGGATTTTGACTATATTTGCAGCCGATGAAAACCTATTTGCATATCGTCGTGTTGTTATTGTTGATGGTGATGGGCTGTGCCCGAACCGTTGATGATGGGGTTGAAGAGGTGGTGGCCACACTGTCTCTTTTAGAATTATCTGCCATCGACAGCCTGATGTGGCGGCAGGCGGATAGTGCTTTGACGGTGATGTTGGAGTTTGTGGGGAGTGATGTGGCGGATAGTCTGGATGAGTTTAATGGGCACTATTGCCAGGTGTTGGTTGCGGAGCTGCTGTATAAGAATGATTGGAAACAAAGCAACCGCGCGGAATTGCAGCAGGCTGTGAATTATTTCGACAGCCTAACCCTCACCTTGAACGACCCCCCTCACGCCTCTAAGAGTCATTGCGGACTTGATCCGCAATCTCCCAACAGAAATGACAACATCGTTTTCCTTTCCGCTCGGGCACATTATATTAATGGTGTGGGGTTTTATGAGCAGGGCGACGTGGTGAATGCCTGTGCGGAATACCTGAAGGCCTTGGAGGTGATGGAAGCGCATTTTGAGGAGAGGGAATTGGTGGGGCATAAGGCGCGATTCTTGGCCTATACCTACAACCGGCTTGGTGACTTGTTTTCAGAGCAGTTTATGATGGAATCCGCCATCTCTTGCTATGAGAATGCGCTTGTGTACTGCAAAATATCGCCTACTTCGCCTATTGGCATTCCCAATATTTTATATCGGATTGGCAAACAATTTGATAAGAAAAATGAGATAGAAAACGCCAGTTTGTATTATGCTCAGGCTTTAGAGAACATGGCAGCAACTGATAATATGGTGTATAGAAATATCGTTGCTAGCAAGGCTCTTTGTGACTATGAAATGAATGGTGATGTAAACCAAGCTTTGGATGAACTTAACTATACCCTCATTCATGCGAGGACAGATAATGAACAACTTAATCGCTATCTGACCATTGGCGGGATTCATTTTTTGGAGCGTAATTATGACTCTGCCATATTCTATTTGGAACCTGTGTTTGAAAATAATGAAGCGGGGCTACAAGCCCAAGCAGCAGGTTATTTGCGTATTGTTTATGATAGCATAGGAGACGTTGAGAAATCTAATGTCTATATGCGGTTTTTGACAAATCAGAAGAAACCTGATGGGGAAAGCAAGGCCTTGGTCTCGAAACTCGAGGGTATGTATAAGAACTATTCGAGCCAAAAATTGGAGAAACAAGCTGAAGCTGAACGAAAAAAGGCCGAGAAGCGGGTGATGAACACTATTATTCCTATCGCTATCACAGTTGCTTTGGCTATATTTTGCGTGTTGATATGGAGAGACAGGAGACAGCTGAAGCATCAGCAAGAAAAAGCGGACAGGGCATTTGGAGAGGCGAAACTAAAATACGAAAAGGAACTGAGGCTAAGACAAGTTGAGGCCGACAAGACATTGGAAGAGACCAAGAAGAAATACGAGGGAGAACTAAGACAAATGAGAGTGGAGACCGACCAACAGTTGGAGGAGGTGGAGAGGAAGCACCAACAGAGGATGGCTGAGGCCAAAGAGCGACACTCAGAAGAGTTAAGGACACAAAAAGACAGGGCTGACAAGGAAATAGAAAAAACCAAAAAGCGGCACGAGGAATTGGAAGCGGAGCGGTTGGCCTACCAAGCGGAAATGGCGGAGAAAGAGGCCAATGCACAGGCAGAACGCAGACTGCACGAGGAAGCGTTGATAAGGCATCAGGTTGAAACCGAACAGAGGATGACAGCGGCCGAGCGAAAGCATCAGCAAAAACTGAAAGAGACTGCCCGGAAGCATGAACTGGAGATGCTGGCGCAGCAAGACAAGACCAAGAAAGAGGCAGAACAGACACGAAAGCGACATGCATTGGAGCTGGAGGCTGAACGGATGGCCTACCAAAAGGAACGGGAAGCCTTGCGGCAAAACCTCCGGCAGCGTGAAGAACAGGTGAACGCCTTGGAAACGGCCATGGTCCAGCAACGCGAGGAGGCAGAGCGGAGGCGCGAGGCTTTCCTGAAGGAGCCGATATGCCAACACATCAACGAACTGTTGCATGGCAGGCACATCACCACGCGCGACACGTGGTTCAAGCACGAAGCCATCGCCCTAAAGGAAGAGGACTACAAGCAACTCAAGGAGGCCGTGGAGCGGCATTACGCAGGATTTGACAATGCGCTATTGAGCCGCTGCCCTAGTTTGAGGCACAGCGACTTGGCGCTTTGCCACCTGCATCTGATGGGGTTGGGAGAAGGCGAGATAGCGGCCTTGAGAAGCCGGACTTACTCGGGAATCAAGAAACAAAACGAGAGCTTGCAGGAG